>DASYAX010000047.1:0-4327 GCA_036501045.1 Bryobacteraceae bacterium | reverse complement strand
TCACAACCAGGAGCAGAATCCAGGCGCCCAAATATGTGGCCGCCGTGCGCGTGTTCCACGCCAGGAGAAAGCAGACGCCGGCCGCCATGAGAAACGCGCCCGTCACATAGTCGATCAAGGCGGGAAGGGGGATCCACGGGGCATCTGCTTCACGAGCGGGACGCCGGGAAGTGCCAGCGGATGCAAAAAGTGCTGCACGCCGAAAACGATTGCCGCGATCGCGATCAGGACGCGGCCCACAGTGACCAGAGCCTTAGCCTGCTGGATTAAATCAATGCATGGATTGTCGGGAATCCGGTAATTGGACCTAACAGCGTAGCCTTTTTTGAGTCCGCACGCACGAGGCCGCGGCACCAAGACAGAACTAATTAGCGGTTAAATACCCGAACAGAGTCCCCGTATCGGTGCAGCCTGGAGCCGGATAGTAGTTGGCGCGTATGGATTATTTACGAAAGCGACCGTATCGTTGCCGTGAAAAACGATGCCCGATGGATAGACAAAGTGGAGAGTAGGGGAGCCGGCGAGGATTTCCCAGGTCAAGTACTGGTCGAAGCCTATCGGGAGGCTGCCGGCGCCACTGACGCCGACCGGATGATCCGAGCGACACGGCTCAATAGGTGTAGCGGTATTTATCGACAGAAGGTCAACCGCCGTAATAACCAAAGATTTGTCAGCCGGCACCGTGTATGGCCTGGAAATGACAAGCAAATTCCCAGCTAAAGTACAGGTGGTAGCGACACAGTTAAGCTGGATCAGTTGAGAAGCCTGTTCGCCGACCGCCTGCGTAATCGCCGGATTCGCCGCTGTATTGGTTATCTGGACCAAAGCGGCAGCAACAGCGGGGGCAGCGCGCGGCACGGCGAGCGTGAGCACTCCAACGGCAACAAGAAGGCCCGCGAGAGAAAACGAGAACTTATGTAATTGCATGGTGATCCTATGAATTTCCTTTCTTTGAAATCCTTCGGCGCTGCATCCATACACCAAACACACGCCGAGTCCGGCGAGCATCATAGAAGCCGGTTCGGGCGAAAATGTACCTGAAGGAGCGGTAATATCCAGCGCCCAATTCGCCGTATCCGCATTGCAGTTTGCGGTGTCATAGCAGGTTTGGAACACACCTCCGGTCAGATCGGTGAAACCATCGGCGAGAAAAGCCGGTGACACCTCAAAAACCGCGTTCGGCAGATACTCGCCATCGCTCAAAAGGATCGTGTATGCGCCAGCGGGCAGCGCCGCGAATACGAGGTCTACGTCGCCACATTGGCCGGATACGCTCCCAATGGTCACGGTTCCAGCGGGCGGGCAACCCGATGAGTAGTTTGAGAGAACGTCGGACGTTCCGTTAACGAGAATCGCTCCCACTCCAGCATCCGAAAAGAGAGCGACGAAAGGATCGAATCCGCCCGCAGGAATTGTCATTGCAGCGGCATTGATTCCGCCTCCGAAGCCGTACGTTTGAAGGGTCACGGTACCCGGGGCGCCGAGTGTGAAGTCGATTAAAGCGGTATCTTCCGGATTAAGCAGTGTCCCGGTCAGCGAGATCGTGTCCGCGCCGCAAATGCGGAGCTGCACAGCCAGGAACAGGATGACTAAGAGTACCGATGAAGGCACATTCGAAACCCGATAAGACATAGCCGATCTTTTAAGTTGCCAGTGAGGGCTTCATTTGCGTCATGAGCAACGTCTGAGTTTTCTCCTCATTTCAAATGAGGACGCAAATATTCAGTTGAATCAATTAAATACGTGCAACAGCCAACGGCGGAGAAGGCCGCCAAGAGTGCTCTAAACTCTAAGAACGGAGCGAAATCCCCTTGGACGTGAACACTAACGGACGGGTAGGCTTTAACGATTTCGAATTCGAAGCGCGATCCGGACAGCTTCTGCGGAATGGACAGCCCGTACGAATTCAACCGCAACCATTGCGCGTTCTGCAGTTTCTTCTGGAGCGGTCCGGACACACGGTTTCTCGTGACGAATTGCGCGATCACATCTGGGGCGACGCCACTTACGTCGAGTTCGACCAGGGATTAAATTACTGCATCCGGCAGATCCGCCTCGCGCTCGGCGATAACGCCGCGAATCCTGTGTATATCGAGACCCTCCCCAAGCAGGGATATCGATTCTTGCCGCCCGTCATTCGCTCTAACGGAAATGCGGAACGGTACATGCTGTCAGAGCCGGCGGACGCTGCACTCGATGCAACCGCGCCGCCGACTTCTTCCCGGTTCGACCGAGATCGCGCCCGATGGATGGTTGCGGCGGCACTTTGCGCGGTTTTGGCGATTGCCACCAGCCTTCTACTTTTATATGTAGCCCGCAAGCCGCGCCGGCTGGAGCTCGCTTATACGGCTCTGACCGATTTCACGGACTCCGTCAGTGCTCCCGCTTTGTCGTCCGATGGCCGAATGTTGGCGTTCCTACGCGGAAGCAGCTTTTTGACCGCCGATCAAGTCTATATCAAAACGCTTCCCAACGGAGAAGCCAAGCGTCTGACAGACGATCCGCGCCCCAAATGTTGTGTCGCCTTCTCGCCGGATGGCAGCAAGGTTGCCTATACTGTGTTGACGCACCCTAGGTGGGACACCTACACCGTTTCGGTTCTGGGCGGCGATTCTACGCTGTTCCTTAAGAATGCCGCTGGACTGACTTGGCTCGACGAGCGGCGCCTTTTGTTCTCCCAAATCCGCTCGGGTCTACACATGGGAGTCGTCACGGGCACTTTATTGCATGAAGATTTTCGTAGCCTTTATTTCCCTGCCCATGAACGTGGCATGGCGCATTATTCATTTGCCTCCCCTGACCGCAAATCAGCGCTAGTCATCGAAATGGATCAAACGGGAGCATGGGCGCCCTGCCGCCTGATTTCCCTGGATGGCGAGGCCACAGGGCGCCTGGTCGGGCCACCGGGTAACTGCACGTCCGCCGGCTGGTCGCCCGATAATGCCTGGATGTTCTTTAGCGCTGTGGTCAAACATCAAAGCCATTTGTGGCGGCAGCACTTTCCGCGCGGAGAACCGGAGCAAATCACGGACGGGCCCACGGAGGAGAAAGGAATCGCAGTAGATCCTGACGGGCGATCGGTCGTGACCTCGATGGGGACCCGCGAGAGTGCGATCTGGATCCACGAACCAAGCGGCGATCGTGCCTTGTCGTTCGAGGGGCAGGTAGAAGGGAAATCTCCTCCCCGCTTTGGCCCGGACGGCAAGACTCTCTTCTATCTCATGAGCCGGGACGACAAGGGCTGGCAACGGGAGCTTTGGCGCATGAACACCGATTCCGGGAAGAGTGAAGCCGTGCTTCCAGGAATTTCGATGTCATCATTTGACATTTCCCCGGATAACAAGCAAGTCGTTTATACCGGCTTGGGGGCTGGCGGCGGTTCTTCTTTATGGGTCGCCTCGCTTGACAGGAGCGCGCCACCTCGACAAATAGGACACTCGGGCGAAAGCTCGCCGCACTTCGGATTACGCGGCCAGATCATTTTTCTGATCGCAGAAGGAAAGTTCAACTATGTCGAACAGATGAACCTGGACGGATCGTCACTCTCAAAGGTGGCGCCATATCCCATCGGCTTTCTTCAGGGAATTTCGCCGGGACGGCATTGGATTATGGCAATTGCCTCTGTTCCGGGTCGGAACGAGGTCGCACCCATCGCCATTCCGGCACAGGGAGGCCCTCCGCGAGTTGTCTGTGCGGGCTATTGCGGGCCCATATGGTCACCCGATGGCAGGTTTCTATTCGTTCCAGTAGAAGATGCGACTATGAACAACCCGGGACGAAGTCTGGCGATCCCGGCTGGCCCCGAAGAGGCTATACCTGAGTTTCCGTCCGGGGGGATCGCACCGGGATCCGATGTACACGTGGTCACCGGCGCACAATCCATCGCCCGCGCGCAGCTCATTCCGGGCAGCGACCTTTCCCATTTCGCCTACATTCGTACCAGTGTGCATCAAAATTTGTATCGAATTTCGATACCTTGACTGTTATTGATTCGCGACAAAGAAGCCGGCACCTGGACTGGACGGTGGGCTGTCCGGACATGATTCCGGACCACTGCCGGTTACTTCCGGTTGGCGCCGGCCAACGAAAGAATCGCTGCGCCAAACAGAAGCGTGTCGGCGAAGTAGTTGATGCCCTCGACCTGCACGCCGGTCCTCGGGTCGGCCAGCGCCGCGATCAGGACAGCTCCGTAGATCGTCACAACCAGGAGCAGAATCCAGGCGCCCAAATATGTGGCCGCCGTGCGCGTGTTCCACGCCAGGAGAAAGCAGACGCCGGCCGCCATGAGAAACGCGCCCGTCACATAGTCGATCAAGGCGGGAAGGGG
>DASYAX010000046.1:0-14327 GCA_036501045.1 Bryobacteraceae bacterium | reverse complement strand
CAGTGCGGCGCGCTCCGCGTCGGTGAATAGAGGGCTGGCGCTGTATTGCTCCAGAGCATCGAATTTAGCTTCATTCATCGAGGCTTTGATGGTGAACGAGCGGCCAATATCCATGCAGAAGAGGCAGATGTTGATGCGCGCCACCTGCTCGCGAATCAGCAGGACCGTCTCCTGGGGCATCGAGAGCTTTTTATCCAGCTTGCCGATTTTTGCGTAGAACAGGCCGAATGCGGGGGGCAAGCGCGCAGAATGTACTTTTAGCGGTGTGAGTACTTTGCCAAATTGCCGGCGCGTGAAGTAATACGCCAGCTTCATGATGAGCCCGTTAGGGTTTTCTACTGGAGCAAGGAAGGTATCCATCAACCGTATGACGAATGGAGAATGGAAAACGGGACATATGTAAGTTATGCAGACGACAAGATCGTCTGCGCCACCTCTACACTGGAGTGGTGAGCGACGAGGATGCGAATGAAATTTTGGAGCTCAGCCGAAATAGCGCGGATGCGTGTGCACCTGGCGAAGGTTCCCGAACTTGCTTTGCGAGCCTGCATTACCAATTACCGGACCGGGGTGGCGGACGTGACGGCGCTGGTGGAAATCGTGGGCGCGGCGCGCGACGAGGTGTTGAAAGAAGTTTGACGGGCCCGATGCTTACACTCACTTGCGGCGCGGTACTTTTCGATATGGATGGCACGCTGGTGGATTCGACGAAGTGCGTCGAAGCGGTATGGCAGCGGTGGGCCGAACATCATCAGCTTGACTTGCAAAACGTTTTGGACGCATCACATGGGCGGCGGACCATCGACACGCTGCGCGAATTGAGGCGGCAGTTTGCGGTAGAACTGGATGTGGAAAAAGAAGCGGTGCTGCTCGAGGCTGATGAATTGGGAGCGCGCGACGGAATTGTGGCAGTGAATGGCGCGGCGGCGCTGCTCGAGGGGCTTCCGGCGGATCGCTGGGCGGTGGTCACATCCGCTGGGCGGGACTTGGCGGCAGAACGTCTGCGCCATGCCGGATTGCCGGTTCCTCCGGTTTTGATTTCGGCCGATGACGTGGCGCATGGCAAACCCGATCCGGAGGGATATCTGAAAGCGGCGGCGGCGTTGGGAGTGGCTCCACAACGGTGCTTAGTGGTGGAAGATACGCCGCCGGGACTGATGGCGGGCCGCGCCGCCGGGATGCAAGTGCTGGGGATTACGACGACGTATCCGTGGGGGCGGCTGTTGGGAGCGGTTTGCGTGGCGGATCTATGCGAGGTTCGAATTCAGATTACGTAGCAGCCGGAACAGTTAATGGTCGTCGCCGAGGATCCGGCCGTAGTCGCGCAGTTCTTCGACGTTGTCGCAGACGGCTTTGATGCCGGCGGTAATCGGCACGGCCAGAAGCAAGCCGACTCCTCCCCATAATATGCCCCAGAACATGAGGGCCACGGTTACGACGAACGGATTCAAGCGCACGCGGCGGCCGATGATCTTAGCGTAAAGAAAGTTCATGGCGATGATATGCAGGGCGGCCGTGATCAAGGCGATGGCCGCCACCACTTTGAACTTATTCGGAATGGCCAAAGCGGCGAGCACCGGCGGGAGCATGGAGAGCGGCAGGCCCACGTAGGGAACGAGGCTGAAGAACGCGCTGAGCGGGCCTACCAGCGGCCAATAGGGAACTGCCAGCAGAAAGAAAGCGACGGCGCTGATGCTGCTGACAAAGACCCAGAGTAAAAAATTGCCGAGGACGTAGGCGCGGGTGGAATCGCCGATGCCGAGCCAGCTTTTGCCTATGGTGTAGCGGCCCTGATCCTGAAAGAGGTGCAGGAAGGTGCTTCCAATGTGATCGCGCCAGCTCAGCATGAAGTAGACGAGAAACGGCACGAAGGAAGCAAGCACCAGCACATGAAAATAGCCAGCGGCGTAGCTATAGACGGTGGTGAGCAGGGGCTTCGGATCACTGTGGATGCGCACTTCCTGGACGACCGGTTCGGTAGGGGCGGCGGGCGCCACCGGCAAACCGGCGCGCCGTCTCCTGGCTTTCTGCGCCTCGCGGGGCTTCTGCTGGATCTGCTGCTCCTGCTGCCGCAGCGTTTTGGGCACGACCAGGTCAATGGTTTTTTTCTCCAGGTCATCCAACTGCGTGTTGACCTTTTCCACCACTTCGTTGATGCGCGAGCTGTAGGTGGGCAGATCTTCGCTGATGGTCAAGAGTTGGGTCCAGGCGACTACGGTGAGCAGGTAAACCGCGATGAGGGCGACGCCGATCACGATGCCGGTCGCGGCTGGCCGCGGCACACGCAGCTTCATAATCAGCACCACTACGGGATCAAGAAGGCAGGCAAAGACGGCAGAGACGATCAGCGTGACGAAAAAGTCGCGTCCGTAATAAAGCAGTGCGACCAAGGCCGCGAGCGCAATAACCGAGGTTCCGAGGTGAACCGTCTTATAGGAGGGCTGAGACGAACTAAAAATTGCCAAAGCGTACAACCGCCCCAGTATTCGCTACTCTAGCATGCGGGGTGCGACCTCTTATAATTCGAACTTGGATCCATCCCACCGCGGCGCGCGAATCCTGGCGCTCGACGTCGGGAAAAAACGCATTGGCCTGGCGGTGAGCGATCCGTTGGGCGTTACCGCGCAGGGCATTGAAACGCTCCAGCGCACGCGCGTTCGCGAGGATTTGGCGCAGCTCAAACAGGTGTGCGAGCGCTGGGAGGTCGAGACACTGCTGATCGGAAAACCGCTGCATATGAGCGGCGAGGAGAGCCGGCAGAGCGAATACACGCGCGAGTTCGCCGACCGCCTGGCCGATTACGTGCGGCTGCCGGTGATTTTTTGGGATGAGCGCCTGACTTCGGTGGAAGCGGAACGGGTGCTGCGTGAAGGCGGCGCTTCGCTCGAACAACGGAAGCAAGCCGTCGACCGGCTGGCAGCCGTGCTGTTGCTAGAGAGCTATCTGGCGTTCCGCGGTGACGCCTTCGAAGGAGACAACGTTGGCTAAACGAGCCGCACTCGCGCTGGCCGCCGCACTGGCGTTATTTTGTTATTGGCTTCTGGCGCCTTATCCTGGCGCGCGGCAAGACGCTTTCGTCGAAATCGAACGCGGCATGTCTTCGCACCAGATCGCGGACACCTTAGCCGCCCAAGGTGTAGTACGGTCGAGTGCGACCTTTCTGGCCATTCGCGGACTTCGGCCATGGGCGAAACTGCAAGCGGGCGAATATCGCTTTTTGGCCGGACAGACGCCCTGGCAGGTGTTCGACAAAATCAGGCGGGGTGAGATCTTCTATGAGGATTTCACGGTTCCGGAAGGCAGCAACCTGTTCGATATTGCGGCGCTGCTCGAGCGGGGCGACACGGTGCCGGCGGATGCGTTCCTGAAGGCGGCGGCAGACCCGGCGAGTATTCGCGACCTGGATCCACAAGCGCCCGATCTGGAAGGCTATCTGTTTCCTTCTACCTATCGCGTGACTCACCACACGACGGCGAGACAGCTTTGCCACCTGATGACTGCCGAGTTTCGCAGGCAATGGCGGGCGCTCGGCGGCGGGACGGCACCCGCAGACGCGCATAACGTTGTGACATTGGCGTCACTGATCGAGAAAGAGACGGCGGTGGCTGGCGAGCGTCCTTTGGTGGCGGCGGTTTTTGTGAATCGATTGCGGGCCGCGATGCCGCTGCAGTGCGACCCGACGACGGTGTATGCGGCGCTGCTAGAAAACCGATATCGCGGAGTAATCCACAAATCGGACTTGAGCAGCGGCAATCCTTACAACACGTACGCACATGTTGGGCTACCGCCGGGACCGATTGCGAATCCGGGCGTGCCGTCGCTCAAGGCCGCGCTCCATCCGGCGGCGGTTGACTACCTCTATTTCGTCGCGAAGGCGGATGGCTCCGGCAGCCATCACTTCTCGGCCACCCTGGCCGAGCATGTCAAGGCCGTGGCCGCGTTCCGCCAAAACGTTCGCTAATTCCCCTCTTCGTTCGAAACTTCTCAAACCTGGCGCGCGATTGCCGATGAAATTTATGTCGGGTGTGAGAACTTGCCATGAAAACCTGTTTGTCTTCCGCTTTGTTGTTGGCGGCTTTGTTGTTGGCAACGCCTTCATGGGGAGCGGTTAGCAGCGAGGATGTGCTGCTCAAAGCACAAGCGGCGAACGAAGATCTTTACTCGGCGCTGCAATCTTTCGTTTGCCTGGAGCAAATTAATCGTTACCAGGGACGTCTCGACGGCCGGACGGCGCATGTTGTCGATACGGTGACCGCAAATCTTTCCTTCGAGAACGGCGTGGAGCACTATTCGGAGATTCGCCAGAACGGCCATGGCCGCGGCAGCATTTCGAGCCTCGCGGGCGCTTGGTCGGAAGGCGAATTCGGCACTCTTTTGCGGCAGACCGAAAAGCTTTTGGCGCTACAGCCGGTCTCTTTTGAAGCCTTCACCGACCTCGATGGAACGCCGGCGGCGATCTATAGCTTTGATGTCTCCGAGCAGGACAGCCCCTGGGACTTCATGGTCGGCGGCCATCATTATCGTTTGCCATTTCGCACCGACGTCTGGATCTCGACTTCGACGGCCGAGATTTTGAAAATCGCGCGGGCTTCGCTCAGCGTTCCGCCACAGACGCGTATCTCGGAAGTGGATTGGGCGGTTACTCTCGAACCGGTGGCATTGAATGATAAACAGTGGCTGCTTCCCAAGACCGGCGCCTACGCCGTGCTGTATCAGCAATCGAACCGTCGTGAGTGGAATGTGATGAATTTTTCGAATTACCGGCGGTATGGTGCGGAAGTCGCGCTGCGGTTTGAGGGCGCGCAGTAGACGGCCGAAGCTAACCATCGACGATCAGCCCAAAGCAGTCCGAACCTATCCTTGTAGACTGGTGCTCACGCGCAACCTCTTGCGCCGCTCATGCAGTGCCGTACGGAGCCCGGGCTCCAGGCGAGCAGTGTGTCGGCGCGAATAATAAGAGCATGGAAGAAGCACTAATTGGCCCGGCACATTCGCGGGTGAAGTTGCCAAAGCTCGCCGTTATCGCAGTGAGCATCGCGTTTCTTTTAGTTTTGAGTGCGCTGGTCGGTGCTCGCCACCAAATCTGGTCCTTAATTGGAAGTGTCGTTCCGGCGATGGCTGGCGTTACGATTCTGAGGAAACATGCCTGGGGTGCGTACGGATTCGCGCTCTTCGAGGTCACTCAATCGATCGTCACACCGGCTTTATTGCTCCGCGATCCCGGCATTCGTGTCTCGCAAATCGTGGAGCTGGTGGTCATAGGTCTAGTTTTGGGTGTGCTTTTCTTCTTTGCCGGACGCTCGCTCACTGCGGCCGGTGCTCGGGGCGGGTCGCCATTGCCGTGGATTGCTGTCACCTTGCTGTTTAGTCTTCCGTTCGTTTTCCTGCGGGCTTACGTCATGCCATCCGGGAGTATGGAAAACACGATTCTGATAGGCGATCGCATGCTAGTTAGAGTATTTCCACGGCCTACTCCCGCTCGAGGCGACTTGGTTGTATTTCGCTACCCGATCGATCCAAAACAGATCATGATCAAGCGGGTCATCGGACTTCAGGGGGATCGAGTCCGCATGGTATCGCGGATTGTCTACCTCGATGGAACGGCTCTCAGCGAACCGTATGTCATCCGCACCTTTCCGCCCGACAGCGTTCGTGATAATCTTCCGGGGAGCTCCTCGAATCCTCCCTTTGCGCCGGGTGCCGCTGAGTTGGTTGCCCGGAATGAGATGCTAAGAAATCACGCTGCAAACGGGGACATCCTGGTTCCGTCCCACAAGTATTTCGTTCTCGGTGATAATCGAGATAGCTCGCTCGATAGCCGTTATTGGGGCTTCGTAGATATCTCTGATGTCATCGGGGAACCAATCATGATTTACGACTCTGAAACGCCAGCCGAAGCGGGCGCCGCCAACGCATCACGAACCTATACACGTTGGAACCGAATCTTTAAGCTCCTGTAAGCGAGAAGCTCAGTTGCGAGCTCAGGATCACCCTGCGCTAAACTATCCTTATAACTCCAGGCCTCGTTGGGCTGGAAGTGTGTCTTAGCGCGACCATGTTCGACAATCATGTTCGATAACCTTTCCGACAAACTGCAGCGCGTGTTCAAGAACCTCCGGGGCGAGGGCAAATTGTCGGCGGCCAATATGGAGGAGGCGCTGCGTGAGATTCGCGTTGCGCTTCTCGAAGCCGATGTTCATTTCAAGGTTGTCAAGCAGTTCATTGAGCAGGTCAAAGAGAAGGCCATGGGCGAGGACGTCCTCACGGCTCTTTCGCCCGGCCAGCAAGTGGTCAAGATCGTGCGGGACGAGCTTACTAAAATGCTCGGCAGCCATGCTTCGCGGCTGCGCTTCGCCAATGAGCCGCCTACCGTCATCCTGATCGTCGGTCTGCAAGGTTCAGGCAAAACCACCAGCGCAGCGAAGCTCGCGCGCTTTCTGACGAAAGAAGGAAGCAAACCGCAGCTTGTTTCGGTGGACGTGTACCGGCCGGCCGCGCGGCATCAACTCGCGATCCTAGCCAAGAATGTCAGCACACCGATCTATGAAGGCGCGGCGGAGGAAACGAAGCCACTCGATCTCGCCCGGTCCGCACGGCGCGAAGCGATGCACACCGGACGCGACGTTTTGCTGGTCGATACGGCCGGACGCCAGCACATCGACGAACAGCTCATGCAGGAACTGCACGAGCTGAAGGAAGCGCTCGGCCCGACCGAAATTCTTTTTGTGGCGGATGCCATGACCGGGCAGGATGCCGTCAAATCGGCGGATGAATTTCATAAACGACTCGGCATTACGGGCGTGGTTCTCACGAAAATGGACGGCGATGCGCGCGGCGGCGCGGCGCTTTCCATTCGCTCCATCACGGGCCAGCCGCTTAAATTCGTGGGCGTCGGCGAGAAAACGGATGCGCTCGAAGCATTTTATCCCGATCGCGTGGCCTCGCGAATTCTGGGCATGGGCGACGTTCTTTCGCTGATCGACAAAGTTCAGGAAAACATCGATCAATCGACCGCCGAGAAGATGCAGGAGAAGCTGCTTGGCGACGATTTTTCGCTCGAAGATTTTCGCGATCAAATCAAGCAGATCCGCAAACTGGGGTCGCTCGGCGGATTACTCGAAATGATGCCGCAGATCGGGCCGCTGAAGGACCTTAAGAACACCAAAATCGACGAGGGCGAAGTGGGACGGATTGTCGCCATCATCGATTCCATGACGCCGAAAGAGCGGCGAAATCATATGCTGATCAACGGCTCACGGCGCCGGCGGATCGCCAAAGGGAGCGGCACCAGCGTGCAGGACGTGAATAATCTTCTGAAACAATACGCGCAAGCGCGTAAAATGATGAAGAGCTTCGCCGGACAAGCCGGCTTCTTCGGCAAGAAGTTAGCGAAGATGAAGCTGCCCGGCTTCTGACAAATCCGCGTCCTACGGCGACGGATTTGTAACAATAGGAAAAAGAAAAGGTTACGATGTTAGCAATTCGCCTAGCGCGGTTTGGCGCCAAGAAAAAACCCACCTATCGCGTGGTCGTTATTGAGAGAGAACGAGCACGCAACAGCCGCTCGGTTGAAGTCGTTGGACATTACAACCCGGTTTCAAAACCGGCCGAGGTGCACCTCAATCATGAGCGCATCAACCACTGGATCAAGAATGGCGCTCAGCCTTCGGTTACCGTTACTCGCCTGATGAAGGCGAACCCCGCTGCCGTCTAAACAATGAACGACAGCAACGGTGTGAAAGCGCTCGTCGAAGAAATTGCCAAGGCGTTGGTCGATACGCCGGATGGCGTGAGCGTCAACGAGGTTGCCGGCGAACACGCCACCGTCTTCGAACTGCGGGTGGCCGAATCGGATATCGGCAAGGTGATCGGCAAGCAGGGGCGCACGGCGCGCTCGATTCGCACGCTGCTGAGCGCGGTAGGCACCAAGCTGAACCGCCGCTTTTCACTGGAGATTCTCGAATAACAGAGCTGCGGCGGTAAGGGAGCGGCCGTTCCCATGGATCGAGTGGTCATTGCGGAAATCATGCGGCCGCGCGGAAATCGCGGTGAGCTACTTGTCCGTTCGCAGACCGATGTTCCGGGACGGCTCGAAACGGTTGGGCGGGCACAGGCGCGTCTGGCCGATGGCTCCGATGTAGCCGTCGAGATTAGCGAGGCGTGGGTTCACAAAACCGATTGGGTGCTGAAATTTGCCGGGGTCGATTCGATCGATGCGGCCGAAGTATTTCGCGGCGCGGATTTATGGGTGCCGAGCGCTGAACGGGGCGCGCTGCCGGCGGGACTTTTCTTCCAGTCGGATTTGACGGGCTGCCGGGTGGTTGAACGCGCGAGCGGTAGGTGTTTGGGCGTGGTAGCGGGATGGCAGCAATACGGCGGGCCGCCGCTAATGGAAGTCGAAGGGGATGACGGTGAGGCGCTGATTCCGTTTGTGGAGGCCATTTGCCAGGTCGATTTGGCCGCGCGGCTGATCAGGGTGGACTTGCCGGAAGGGCTGCTGGGACTGTAGGCGGCGAAAAACAGCCATGCGCTTCCACATTGTCACGATTTTCCCGGACTTTTTCGCTGGACCGTTCCAGCACGGGGTCGTTTCGCGGGCAAATCTAGCCCAGTTATTGGAAATTCATATACACGATCTGCGAAACTGGACATACGATCGTCATCGTACAGTTGACGACCGGCCATTTGGCGGCGGCGAAGGTATGTTGCTCAAGCCGCAGCCGTTATTTGAGGCGGTGGAAGCGATTCTGCCCGAACGCGGGGGGCGGCAGAAAGTGGTGTTGCTTTCAGCGCAGGGAGCGCGCTTCGACCAGGCGGTGGCGCGTGAATTTGCCGGTCTTGACGATCTGGTGCTGCTGTGCGGGCGGTATGAAGGCGTGGATGAGCGGGTGGCCGGGCATCTTGCCGACCATGAGCTGTCAATCGGCGATTTCGTGCTAAGCGGTGGTGAGCTGGCCGCGGCGGTGGTGGTGGACACAGTGGCGCGGCTGCTGCCGGGTGTGCTGGGTAACGAAGATTCTTCGCGAAATGAAAGTTTCGGCGAGGCGAATGAAGGTTTTTTGGATTGTCCGCAGTACACCAGACCGGCGGATTTTCGCGGCTGGAAGGTGCCCGGCGTGTTGCTGGGCGGAAATCATGAGGAGATCAAGCGCTGGCGCCGGGAGGCATCACGCGAGAAAACGCAGCGGCTCCGGCCCGATTTGACCGGCCGCTAAAGAGAAGGCAGAACCGATTATGCAAAACGCACTTGTCACGAAATTCATCAGCAAACACGGCCGCGCCGCTGAGCATCCCGAGTTCCGGCCTGGCGATACCATCCGCGTGCACGTCCGCATCCGGGAAGGCGACAAGGAGCGTCTGCAAGCCTTTGAGGGGACCGTCATCGCCCGCAAGAACACGGGCATGGGAGAGACCATCACGGTTCGCAAAATCAGCTTTGGCCATGGGGTGGAGCGCATTTTTCCGATTCAAGCACCGGTGGTGGACCATATTGACGTGGTGCGCACTGGCCGGGTACGCCGGGCCAAGCTTTACTACCTCCGCAAGCTAAGAGGCAAGGCGGCGCGTTTGAAGGAACGCACCTAAGCTACGGAACTTTTTGAATTAGCGTGACGCGTTGTGTCAGTTCCTATGAACGGATCGCGCGCGAGCGCGGCTTCTCTCGCATCGCCGGTGTCGACGAGGTTGGCCGCGGTTGCCTGTTCGGTCCCGTTTTCGCTGCCGCCGTCATCTTAGATCCTTTGCGCCCAATTCGTGGGCTAAACGACAGCAAAATCCTCGAAGCTGAGGAGCGCGAGGAACTGGCCGGCGAAATAAAGAGGCGGTGCATTTGCTGGTCCACCGGGGGCGCCGATGTCTTCGAGATCGACCAGATCAACATCCTGCAAGCGTCGCGACTCGCGATGCGCCGCGCGGTTGAAGGTTTGTCTTTGGCGCCCGATTATTTGCTAATCGATGCGGTGACGATCGATTTGCCCATTGAGCAGTTACCGCTAATCGATGGCGATGCCCGCTGCCGCGCCATCGCCGCGGCTTCCATCGTGGCCAAAGTGGATCGCGATGCCTGCCTTACGAAGTGGCATGAAGTTTTCCCGCAGTACAACCTGGCATCCAATAAGGGCTACTCGACGCCGGACCATCGCCGCGCCCTTCTCGAATACGGCCCGACGCTGCTGCATCGTTTCAGTTTTGAGCCCGTCCGCGCCAGTACTTCCAAGGTTCACTGGATCGCGTACGCATGAAGTGGCACCGCCGGCTGCTGGGCATCGGGCTCATTATTCTCGCTTTCGAGCTTGGTTTGTTCCTGGTGATCTTTCCCTGGCTCGATTCCTGGAGCATGAACTGGATTCCCGTGCACTCGGCGCGCTTCGCGGGTCTGTGGATGAGCGGTTATTTTCGCGGGTCGCTCAGCGGCTTGGGTCTGCTGAATATTTATGTCGCGCTGGCGGAAGCGATTAAGCAGATTACTTCGCTCATTCGCAGGTCGCCGGTTCAGCAGTAGGCTTGGATTGATCAGTACGCGATGGTGAGCCCCAGGCTGGCCAAGTGGCTGCGCGGGTCGGCATTCGGTAAGTGAATCAATTGCCAGCCATAATCGAACCGGGCCGTTAGATTTGAGCGCAGGTTGTAACGGACGCCTGGCCCGATGCTTGAGGCGCTCAGCGTGTTCACCTCTCCGGCCGTGGCATGGGCTGCCATTAAATGTCCGTAATCCCAGAAGGCGATAAATTGCCATTGACCAAGACCACGTTCGGGGAGGGGTGTGAACGAAGGGCTGCGGAGCTCGTTGCTCAGGATGATGCCGCGGTCGCCATAGACAGAATTGGGATCATAGCCGCGTAACAGATCCGGGCCACCGGCGAGCAGTTTTTCGGTGTACAGCAGATTGGTGGAAGAGGTCTGGCCCATCATTCGAAAGGCCCAGACTGCCTTTTGGGGAAGCCTCGTGAGACGGGTCAAATCACTCCGCCAGTAGGTGTAACGCGACATAGCGCCGGGGATGCCGCTTTGGTTGAGCCCGGGCTGGAAGTCGTTTGAGTGGTTATTGGGAGTGAGGCCGCCGGGGCTGAAGGTCAGACTGGTGGTGAAAGAGGATGTGCCCAAAGCGTCGGTCCGGTTGGCCGTGTAGGCGACGGGGAATTGATCAATTTCCGCGCTGTTGCGGGAAACTTCGGCGCCTCCAAAATCGAGGTTGTTGTTGGTGGTTTTAAAATCGTAGCCGAATTGCAGCGCCTGATTAAACCGGCTGGTCCGGTGCAGACCGAGGTTGTAACGGATGCTGGCTTGACCGCTTTTGCCGATGAGTCCAAAGCTAGCGCCGATATTCGGAACGCTTTTTTGATAGCTGCCGAAGATAGACAGGCTATCATGCGCGCGCAGGGGCATGGTCCAGATCAAGGTGTTGCTCAGATAAGAAGCCCCGTTGGGCTCGCCGGGCGCCGCGCCATTGTTCCCGGTAAAGAAGTTATCGCTGGCACTGAACTGGTAGGAAAGCTGCTGGTCGTGCCATAGCGCGTTGCCCCAAGTGGCGCCCAAATTCCAACGGCTGCGTCCGGTTACCGGCGTGCCGCTATTGTCGAAGCCCGTATAGACGCTGAGTGGGAAGCGATCATGCGTATTCAGCACCAAATCCGTATAACCGGGCTGACTCGACGGTTGATACAGCAGATCGACACGGCGGAACGGATTGGCGTTGGCGGCATCAAGCTCGTTGAGGACCGTCTGGCCGTCGATCGTGTCGCCGTGTCTGAGACGAATGGGCGCGCTGACGAGATTATCGGAGAACCAGCGGTTGCCCTGGACGCGGACCTCACCGACACGGAATTCAGTGACGACGATTTGAATGACGCCGGTGGTGACGTCTTGTTCGGGAGCGATCACGTCGACCAGCGGATGATTCTGTCGCTTATAGAACGCCGAAACTTTGCTGGTGATTTCATTCAGACGTCCGAGGTCAGCGGCTGGCCGATATAGGAAGCCAGTTCCTGCCGAAACTCCGGTTGGTTCAGCAACGGTATGGCGGCCAGGGAGAGACCGGGTGTCGTCACGCCCGACTGTTGAACGTCTTTCGGAGCGGCGACAAAGACGAGACCCTTTAACGAGGGCACAATGACAGTCGTATCGGATGGCGCCTGGGTGGCCAGGAGCGAGGCCGGCACCAGCAATGTGAAGATTAATTTTTTCATGGCGTTTCTCCGGAACTCGATTGAGCTGGTCACGGTTTTGCTCCGGCAAAATACGTGACGCCGGTATGGCTCGGAGCGCCAAAGAAAGAAGACTGTGCCCACGGAGTTTGCTGAAGCTCCGCGGACGGAGGAACGAAGTTGTCATTTGTGCTAGAGATGCCGATTTGAAAGACACCCCAAGCATTGCCCGGCTGGAGGAAGTTACCAGTGAAGTTGGGAATCGCGGGCAACGGGTTGGGGAGCTGGAGACTGTTGGAGACGATCTGAGTCGGGATCGCATGCGGCGAATTGCCGATCACGGTCAAGATCCCCGGGATGATTTCGATCGTGTAGCCGGGCAGCACGGCCGCCGTGGACGCAGCGATCGAATAGGTTCCGGCGGGCGCGGAGGAGGCGGCGGTCTGGTACGTCAGGGACGCCACGAGGGAAGAGATATCCAGACCCGGAATGGCCGGACCGTCGTAGGCGGCGGCGAAGGCCGGGTTGAGTTGGTTCTCGAGGCGCGTGGCGTTATTGACGATGAGCGTGAGGACCGTGGGGGTGGCTGGTGTTGTGGGCGGAGGCGGTGGAGCGACAATGGCTGCCGTCACAGTGAGCGCAGTGGCGTTGCTCGCGGCTTGCGTAAAGACATAGTTACCGTAATTGGCTGTCAAGCCAGAGCCGTTGATCGCGTAGCTGCCGGCGGCACTCGAAGCATCGGCGGAACTCGTAAAGGCGGCAGCACCGGTGGTTGCCGAGGTTAAGGTTTCGCCGTGGACAAACCCGGTGACCGTGCCGTTGAAGGCCGGATTGCTGACGGCCGCGGGACGACTACTGACGTCGGCCGTATAGGTTAACGTTGCGGGGTTGACGGTTCCAATATTTCCCGACGCGGTTGACCCTAGCTGGTAGCCATAAATGTTTGCCGATCCGTTGGCGATGGATAGGTTGGCAAAGGATATCCCGCTTGCGCTAACATTTTTGCCGGAACCCGCATTTGGATCGGAGTAAGTGCCGGATGCGGGAGTATTTGCGAGCGTAACGGCGTCGCCGTCGACGCCACCGCTTACGTGGTAGTTGCTTGAAGTCAGAATTGCGGCTGTTGTTCCATCATAGGTTTTGGCGGTCGTGCCGGTCAATCCGACCGTCAACACCGGCGCGTAGCTGTAGAGGAAGCCATTGCCGGCGGCCTGAGCGGGTGTGGCGCTCCCATAGACGGCGTCATATTGTTTGAAGTCATAGGCCAATCCGCCGCGCGTATCGTTTGCCGGATTCTGCGAGTAAACCAGCCAACGACCGCCGCCGGTCGACGCGCCGAGAGCATCGCCGCCTTCAAGGTTAAGAAACTGGCCGCCCGTCGTGAGAATTAGTGCATCTCCAGGGCCGCTTCCCGTAACGGTGGAACCCGAGGCAATCGTGAGGTTACCGGCCGTGTTGATCAGTACCGTTCCACTGGCCGAAATGCCCGTGCTGCTTCCCGACGCCCCAATGGTGAGAGGCCCGGAATTTGCCAGGCTTAAACTGCCGCTCAAGTTGGCGGCTAGAACGCCAATGCTATTGCCGGCATTTGCGAGTGTGAAGCTGCCGTTGCCAGAAAGATTCAATCCGGCGGCCGTAATGGGCTGGCTTTGGGTAACGTTGGCTTGGCTCTGTATTTGCACACCGCCTGACGGAGCGTTGATCGCTTGGTCAATTGCTAACGCCACGTTGCTGACGATGGATAGATTCGCTCCGCTGTTCAGGCTCAGCGCCCCGGAGTTCAACGCGAAAAGAAAACTAGCGCCAGAATTACCGCCGAGCGCGGCGCCTAGCGCATTCAGCATGCCGCTATAAGTGTTGTTCGTTCTGTTCAGCAGCGTTAACGTACCGGCATAAATATTCATGCCGGTGTAAGCCCCTGCGCCATCGCCGTCGGAGAACGTATTTCCCTGAGTGCCACCGAGCAAATAAGTCAGCACGCCGGCTCCGGCGCTGAATGCCGAGTTCGGGGCAACGAAGCTGTAGTAGCCACTCGCATTCGTCGTAACGCCGCCGACGGTGACTCCGTTAATCAGGCCGTCTACCGTAACGGACGCCAGAGGTGAAGACCCATCGAAAACCGTTCCACTGATGATCTTTCCCTGCCACGTCAGAAATGGATAGAAACCGGCGGTTGCGATCCAA
>DASYAX010000045.1:0-6274 GCA_036501045.1 Bryobacteraceae bacterium | reverse complement strand
CGAAGCCAATTTCGGTCTTGCGCTTTTGTTCTCTGAGCTTTTGGAACTCGCGCATGGCTTTGTAGTAGGCGCGTTCGTGGCTGGTTTGGTAGCGCAGATAGAGCGCCAGCTTCTTTTCCTGGAGGCAATTCAGGTCGTCGGAGGCGAAACAGCCTTCTTGCAGGAGAATGGCGCGATTGGCGAGCCAGCGATGCTGGACCATGGATTCAAACAGGTCGCCTTCCCACTGGCCGACGGGCCGCAGTTCGGCGCCTAAGCGGGCGCAGAAGGTGATGTATGCGCGCTGATCCTCCCAGGGAAGGACGCAGAATGTGCCGGCGAGACCGTGGTCGAGGCCGTTCTTCGACGAGACGGCTTTACCGGCTTCGGTGTTGGGACCGGTGGAGAGTTGAGCATTCGCCTGGTTGGCGGCGATTTGCACGTTGGTTGACATTGACGATTCGTCCTTTGGTGGGCTTGGCCCGATCGAAGGGTAAATCGAAGGGGGAGATGGCGAGGGCGTCTGCCCCACGTAAGTGGTTGGCGGGGAAGGGTGGAGATTTATTTTCGTTGGGCGTCACCGGGCCTTCGCTTGAGCGAAAATAAAGGAGAGATCATGGCTGCAACCAACATCCCGCTTGTGGAGGAACTGCAGCAACAGATTGAACGGGTTGCGCGCGAGCAAAACCGCGAGCCCGCCGAGGTACTGGAAGACGCCGTGCGCCGCTACCTGGGCAACCAGAAGCTGGAGCGCTTCGCGGAGAAGGCGGGGCACGTGGCCCGGCGAAAGCGCATCCGTGAACAGGACATCCCCAGACTTGTCCAGGAAGTCCGCCGCGAAAACGAAACGCGCGAGCGCTGATTGCTCCGGGTCACGGCAGACACTAACATCTACATGTCCGGGCTCGTGTACCGCCGGGGCAAGCCTTACCAGTTCCTCCAGCTTGCATTGAACGGCGGGATCGAGCTAGCCATCTCCCAGCCGATCATCGATGAAATAGTCGATGTGCTTTCGCGGAAGTTCGGGATGTCTCAAGAAGATATTGCGGAGGCAAGAGAAATCGTCAGGGATGCTGCCCGGCTGGTAGAGCCCGGCGCGCGGCTGGGGCAGTATGGCTCAATCTTCATTGTGAGCGTGTCCGAGTTTCTGGGGACTGCCCAGGGGCAGCGGCGATAATCGTCCGAATTCCAAAGGTGGATTGCGGCTAGCTTCCCTGCTGACCTGCCGTTTCCGTCACGGCTAGGTGATCTTCAATGAATTACATCGCGGCCGCAGCGAAATATGAAGTCGTCGCCAAAACAGCCTGTGTCGCGCCTTGATGTTGCATTCGATAAGCGAGCGGACTGAGACTTGCGAGCGCTTCACGGGGACGACATCATATCCGCCATCTCGGCGGGAACCATTTTGCGTCGTTTAAACTTCCATCTCGAGGACTACGCGGAAATGGGCTTTTCCGCTCATCATGCGGTCGTAAGCTTCGGCGGCGCGGTCGAGGGGGTATTTTTCGATCATGGGTAGGACGCCGGTCATCTCGCTGAACTTGAGTGTGTCTTCGGAATCGATAGAGGTGCCACTCGGCCAGCCGTGAATGGACTGCCGCTGCGACACCAATCCGGGCACGGCTGCCTGGATCGGTTTGGCGGGGACACCCAGGATCACAAACTCACCTTTGTACCCGAGGCCGCCGATGGCCGCCGACATGGCATCGGCATCGGTCACGGTCGCGAGGATCACTCTTGCGCCGCCCAGCTTTTGCAGCGATGCGGCTACATCGGCGCTCGTACTATCGATGTAGTGGTGGGCGCCGAGATCGCGCGCGAACTTTTCTTTTTCGGCTCCGCGCGCGATAGCGATCGTGTTGAATCCCATCTTGGCCGCAAACTGCACTCCCAGGTGGCCCAAGCCACCCATGCCCAAGACGGCAACGGTGTCCGGAGGCTTTGCGCCGGTGTTGCGCAGCGCGTTGAAGGTGGTGATTCCGGCGCAGAGCAATGGCGCCGCGTCGACGCTCTTCAATGAATCGGGAACGGCGGCGAGGGCCTCCGCGGGGGCCACTATGTATTCGGCATAACCGCCATCGTACGTGAGTCCGGGGATCAACGGATTCTGACAGGCAACGAGGTCGCCCCGGCGGCAGGGTTCACACCTGCGGCAATGGCCGCCATACCAACCGATACCGGCGCGCTGGCCGGTTTTCCACTGCGGCAATCCGCGCCGACAGAATCCACGATGCCTACAATTTCATGTCCAGGCACGCGGGGATACGTTACGAAGGGGAACAGACCCGCAACCGTCACGGAATCGCTGTGACACACCCCGCACGCTTCGATTCGTACTCGCACTTAGCCCGCCTTGGGCTCGGGAACCTCCCGTGTCACCAACTCGAGAGGCGCATTGGCTTTCTGCACCTGAACGTATCTGGCTCTCATCGCATCAGCTCCTTTGACGACTGTACTTCATGCATCCCTAAAATTCCGTGCGGATGCCAATCTTCAATGCAGAGCTCTATCGGGATAGTCTGCCGATGCTCGTGGCATAGGGCGTGAACTATTCCACGTCGATTGAAACGCTCATCGCTCTTTCTTTGAAACGCTCATCGCTCCTCCTTCACTAGGGATTGATATTTAGCGGTCGTGAATCGGGGGACTTGTGAAAAGATCAGTCGCGGTGACTATCATTCTGGCGGCGGCGTATAGCGCCTTAGCCCAAAACAATGCAAACAGGCCGGCTGGCGAAGTGCCGATGGCTGTGCGGAATGGCCGGGCTCGCATGATGGGCCACATGGGCAATCCGAGGCAGATGCTGCGGCTGGCTTTTGGTTTAGTTCCGCCGCACCTGGCCGAAGAAGAGGAGTTTCTGCAGGCGCTGATGACGCCGGACTCGCCTCAGTTCCACAAGTTTCTTACGCCGGACCAGTGGAATGCGCGCTTTGCGCCCAATGCTAACGATGAACAGGCGGTAGTGGATTGGGCCAATAGCCAGGGAATGACCGTGACCCACCGCTTTGCGAACCGTTTGATTGTGGACGTGGAAGCGCCTGTCGCCACGATCGAGCAAACGCTGCAGGTCAAGATCAACAACTATATGCTCGATAGCTACGTTTATTTCGCCAACGAGCATGAACCCGCGATTCCCGCTAACCTATCGGCCATTGTTCGCTCGGTCGGAGGCCTTAACAATTTTCCACAAATGCAGCCGGCTTCCTTCCACGAAACCGTTCCTCCCGGTCCCGTTTACAACCCGGGTCCGGTAGTGGGCGTGGGCCATGCGCATCATGCGGATGGCAGTCGGGCGCAGTTTGCGGCGCGAGCGGCCGCACCACAGAACGAGGCACCGAATATCACCGGCGGCGCGTACGACCCCACCGATATTTACAGCTCCAACGGCTATGACTATACGGCCCTGCAAAATCAGGGTCACTGCTGCAACCCGAATCACGTTGCGGGCGGCGCGCCGGCCGAGTCTTCGATTGCCCTCGCCACGTTTGGCAATCTGCACGTGGATGGCAGCGGCAATTTGACGGATTTAGTCGGTTTCCACAACCAATATTCGTACCTAGCACTAAATGTCACGACGGTTCCGATTGATGGGGGGCCCGGGTCCTGTACGGTTACATCGACGCAGCCCTGTAACAACGATGGGGAAACAGCGCTCGATGCGGAGTGGTCGAGCGCGACGTCCAACAGTTTCGGCAGTTATCTGGACACCGCACAGATCTGGGTTTATCAGGACGGCGGGTCGCCCGAGGACATGTACAACCAGATGTTGAGCGACGGTCATGCGAAGATCTTCAGCACGAGCTGGAGTTGCACGGAGATTTCCCAGTGCAGCGGCTCGGAAATGGATTCACGGCACGCCATCTTCAACATGATGGTGGGCGTGGGCTGGACTTTGATGACGGCCTCAGGCGATCGCGGCTCGACCGACGACTGCTCGACGGTCAGCGTCAGCTATCCGGCCTCGGACCCCGACTTTATGGGCGTCGGCGGCACGTTGCACCAGGTGTTTAACGATGGCAGCTTTGCGGACGAACCGGCCTGGACGGGAGGAACCGCCGCGAAGAGCTGTTCGAAAAATAACGGCGGCAGCGGAGGAGGGTGCAGCGTGCATTACTCGACGCCCGGTTTTCAATCCGGCTCGAACGCGTCTTGCGGCACGAAGCGCAGCGTTCCGGACATCGCGCTCAACGCGGCAGCGGGTCAGAATTTTTTCTTCAATGGGAGTCTCGGCGGAGTGGGAGGGACCAGTATTTCTTCACCGATGCTGGCCGGCTTCTTCGCGCAGGAGGGCGCCTATCTGCTTTACCTGGCATCTGTCACCGGCAATCAATGCGGGTCGCATAACGGAGCGGGCGTGGCCTGCACGCCGATGGGAAACGGAAACACTTACTTGTATTACTTTGGCCAAAACCCCAATTACGCGCCGCACTATCCTTTCTATGACATTACGTCGGGTTGCAACAGCAACGACATAACGGCCGCCGCCAATCCCGACCTCACTTCGTTTTGCGCGGGCAGCGGTTACGATAGCGTCACCGGCTGGGGCACGGCGAACATGCTGCAACTGGCCTGGGCGATCAATACGTATCTGGGCGGCGACTTCGGAGCTCCGGCGGTGCACTTTACGGGGCCGGTCATCGGGCATTGGTACAACACGGACCAGAACGTGAACTGGTCTATCAGCGACACGTCCGGCAACGGCGCCGTTTCGAATGGCGTCGCGGGCTTCAGCCAGGCTTGGGATGCCGATCCCGGCGACGTTACCGTAGAAGCTACGCCGGGGACGGGCAATTCTTTTTATAGCGGCCCACAATTTCCCAACGAAACCACCGGCTTACTGACTCTGAACAGCAGCGTGGAGGGATGCCACACGGCGCACGTGAGAGCCTGGGACAACGGCGGAACGACGGCGCAGCACACGTACGGCTCGGTGTGCTTCGACAATATCCGGCCGGTGGTATCTTGCGCGGCTCCGGACGGGAACTGGCACGCTAACGACGTGGTTCTGCATTGCACCGCGAACGACAATCTTTCGGGGCTGGCCGTTGCGGCGAATGCCAGTTTCAATTTGACGACCTCTGTGCCCGGGGGCACAGAGACGGCCGGCGCCTTCACGAACAGCCGTACAGTATTTGATGTGGCCGGTAACAGCACGGCGGCGGGTCCGCTCGGCCCGAACAAGGTGGACAAGAAGCCGCCTGTGATTGTGATCAGTTCGCCATCGGCGCCGATGCAGTATCTGCCGGAGGACACGCTCGTTTTGAACTACAGCGTCATGGACGGCGGGTCCGGAGTAGCCACGATCACGCCGACGATGGACGGCAGCACGATGGTTGGGGGCGTTACGTTATCTAATGGCCTGGCGATCAGTCTCGCGAGTTTCTCGTTAGGGCTGCATACGTTCACCGTTAACGCCACAGACGCCGTCGGCAATCTGAGTTCGCTGTCGGTGACTTTTAAAGTCGGCATAGACATCGCGACGAGCGTGGTGAATCCGCTGTTTTCGGGGACGTCGGGAAACTGTCCGACGAGTTGGATTTGTACTGGCAGTCCCGCGCCCGGTTTCGCGTCGTATGACCCAACGACTGCGCAATATCCTGGTGGCTCGCCGTTTGCGACCAGCGCGTTCAGCCCCACGGTTTATGGGGGCTCGGGCGTCATTCGACAACTCACTCCTATGACTTGGGTTGGCGGGTACAGCTATTTCCTCGACTTGTGGGTGGGTTTGCCGGCCACCGAGCTGAATGGGACGACGGCGGTTACCGGTTGGCCCACGGCGGCGGGCGGCGCGGTCCGGGTGTATCTAACGATGGGCAGCGGTTATGGCCAAGTCACGGCGTTTGATATACCGGCTCCGGCTCCGGGCACTTTTGCTTTGCGTACGATCGGCTTCAAGATACCCGCTAACTCGCCGGCTATTGGGCAGCAGATTGGGGTGATGATTTACGTCAGCGCACCTAGTTTGTCGGCGGCGAATTTCGCGATTACGCCGTGAGGGCGCAAAAAAGAATCGGTATAAATTAGGCAGGCCGGGCGTTCACGCTTGAAGGCGATCAGCTTATGACGCAGGCGACCGATCAACCGAAGGAAAGCGCCGTTAGCCTAAGAATGAGGATCCGTGGAGCCAGGTAGGAAACGGCAGGGGCCACGACATTAAGGAGAGGTGATCATAGGCCCAAAGGTTGATCACTTGCAATCCGCGTGAACTCGCCAGCTTGAACTCACGAGGCCAAGGGCAAGTACCGTTGAACCACGGAACCAAATAGGCCACGTCCGCCAGGTTCCAGGTCATTGG
>DASYAX010000044.1:0-6631 GCA_036501045.1 Bryobacteraceae bacterium | reverse complement strand
ATTGATTCAACCTGGGGCGGAACGCCGGCCGAGGCTTGGACCAGCTTTCAGGGCCTCACGTCAGACGCCTCGCTGATGCCGGTGTTTGCCGCCTGGGGCAGCATGATGGATGCCCAAACCAATATGGAGTTAGTCAAAGAGGCCGACCAGCGTGCCGACGAAGCAGCGGAGAAGGCGCATGAGCCCAAGCCCAAACACGCCTGGCGTCCCGAACCGGCATCGTGGGGACCGGCGGCTCTCTACAACGGCATGGTCGCGCCGGCCATCGGGTATGGCATCAAAGGCGCAATCTGGTATCAGGGAGAAGCGAACGCCGGCCAGGCGCGCGCTCCGATTTATGACAAAGTGTTCGGCGCCATGATCGTGGACTGGCGTCGGCACTGGCAGGAAGGCGCCTTCCCCTTCTTCTTCGTGCAATTGGCAGACTACCAGGCCTCGCCGTCGGATTTATGGTGGCCCATCGTGCGTGATGCGCAACGCAGAACTTTATCTCTGGCGAACACCGGCATGGCGGTGACCATCGATGTCGGCAATCCGAAGAATATTCATCCCGCCGACAAGCAGACCGTTGGACAGCGGCTGGCTTTGGCGGCGCGCACGATCGCGTATCACGAGAAGGTCGAATTTTCTGGTCCGCTATACCGCCAGGTCGGTCTCGACGGCCATGACGCCCGCGTATGGTTCGATCATGCGGAAGGGCTCATGACGAAAGACGGCGGAGCGCCCGAAGGCTTCGAGGTCGCCGGCGCGGACAAGAAATATCAAGCAGCAACGGCAAAACTGGATGGCGATAGCGTGGTGCTGTCCAGTCCCGAAGTGCCGGAGCCCAAATATGTTCGCTATGGCTGGAAGGATGTGCCGTCGGTCAATCTTTATAACGGCGCAGGGTTGCCGGCATCGCCGTTCTCTTCCGAAGAGCTACTGCCCGACGGCAATTAATTCGCTAAGCTAACGGGAGCAAGGGAGGTGCGTTTCGATGAAGACGGCAACGTTCGGAATCGGGCTGCTTGCTGCCTGTATCGGCGCGCCCCTGTGGGGCCAAAGTTTGTCTACCATCGCTTCGCCGGCTTGGAGCCCAAAGGCTGCCGGTGCGTACCTGGATGGCCGGCTCACCTGGTGGATGAATTGGCCGGTGGCCGCTCGCGATCACCAGACGTTTTGCGTTTCCTGCCATACCGCGTTGCCTTACGCCTTGGCTCGGCCGGCGCTTCGCGCGAGTCTTGCCGAACAAGCCCCGTCGCCGGTTGAAGCGAAACTGCTCAATAATGTCACCAAACGTGTGCGGATGTGGAATGAAGTGGAGCCGTTCTATCCCGATGCGCAGCGAGGCGTCCCCAAGACCGCGGAGTCGCGCGGAACAGAATCGATTCTCAATGCCCTGATCCTGGTAAGTTATGACCAACCTGCGAGTCAGTTAAGTTCCGATGCGCGCCTGGCGCTCGACAACATGTGGGCGCAACAATTGAAGACCGGAGACGCCAAAGGCGCCTGGGCCTGGCTGCAATTTCACAATTCGCCGTGGGAAGGGGATTCACAGTACTATGGAGCCACGTTAGCTGCACTCGCGGTGGGGCGCGCGCCCGCCAGCTATCGCAATAGGGCGGAAATTACGGAACGCCTGGACGCGCTCCGCGATTATCTGGTGCGGGAGCGCGATTCGCAGGCCCTGATCAATCGAGTGATGCTCCTTTGGGCGTCGACCGGGGTTTCGGGGTTGCTGACGCCCGCGCAGCGGAACGCGATTATCGCCGAAGCGCTCAGCAAGCAGCAGGCGGATGGAGGCTTCAGTCTTTCTGCTTTCGTCGCAGGCTGGAAGCGTCACGATAATACGCCTCTCGAGACCAAGAGCGATGGCCTCGCCACCGGCATCGTCACGCTCGCGCTCGAACGCGCCGGCATGTCGCCCAGCCAACCGCAGCTCATGCGAAGTCTCCGCTGGCTCACGCATAATCAGGACAAAACCGAAGGCCGCTGGCTTGCCTATTCGCTCAACAAGCAACGCGATTTATCGACTGATGTTGGCAAGTTCATGAGTGACGCAGCTACCGCGTATGCCGTGCTGGCGCTCGAAGGGGCCAACGCTCCAACCGCCACGGACTGACCCTCAGCAACGGAGCGGTTTCCCGCGAAATATTTTGAAAAAAAGCCGTTTTCCTGTCGATCTCAGCCCCTCCCGTTCGACGCGTCAGTAGAGCCGGACGTAAGCCGGCCCGATTCCAATATAAAAGGAGAAACAAGATGCGATTCATGGTCATTCGAAAGGCCGACAAGGACACCGAAGCGGGCGTCCTCCCAGGCGGGCCGCTTCTTACCGCCATGCTGAAGTACAACGAAGAGTTGGTGAAAGCCGGCGTGATGCTTGCTGGCGAAGGACTCCAGCCCACCTCCAAGGGCGCGCGCGTCAAGTTTTCAGGTGGGAAGCCGTCGGTAATCGACGGGCCCTTTACCGAGACCAAGGAATTGATCGCCGGCTTCACCATGCTTCAGGTGCGGTCGAAGGAAGAGGCGATCGAGTGGGTCAAGCGTTGGCCGGCGATTGATGCCGGCGGCGAGTTCGAGCTTGAAATTCGCCAAGTGTTTGAAGCCGAGGATTTCGGTCCCGAGTTTACGCCCGAGCTCCGCGAAAAGGAGCAGAGCCTGCGCGAACAGACCGGCGCGAAGCCGTAGCGCGCGATCACCCTGCGGCGTCTGAAAGATCGTACGAGCGATCGCGGTCCGACGCGTTCGGATCGCGCATTCGCTCGACGTCGCACGGCGCGAACACGAGGGAAGCCAACAGCAGCAGCAGGCCGGCGGCAAGATAGACGACGGAAGCCAACGCTATGCCGAAGCCGAGGCCGTGGTTGCGCGCGATCAAGCCGATAAGCAGCGGTGCCGTCGCGCCGCCGCCCAGCCAACCGACGGTATTCATATATCCAGCCGCCGTGCCGCGCGCCTCCGGCCGGATCACGTCGAAAACCGAAGCGAAAATATTCGCATCGTACAGTCCCTTGAAAAAGCCCCAGACGGTGAGCGCCACAATCAACCACAGAATGGACTGAGTCAGTCCACAGAGCGCAACGAAAGGAGCGCCGCCGAACACCCCGATGGCCTGCACCAGCATGCGTCCGCCGGGGCGGCGCGCGCGCAGCCGGTCCGCCAGCCATCCTCCCGTGATCGACCCGGCCATGCTCGCGAGCTGTACGAAAACCGTCGCGGTGAGTCCGGAAAGAGCCAGGTTCATGTGGAACCGGTCATAGACAAACTTGGGCATCCAGCTATACAACACCGCCGCCACAAAATTGGAACAGGCAAAGGCAGCCATGAGCGTCACGGCCGTGCGCGAGCTCCAGACCAGCCGCAGGGAATCGCCCGTGCTGAGCGATTTCACCGCCTCCGGCGGACGTATTTCCATCGCGTCGGCCGCGCCGCGTGCGGGTTCCTTTAGGAGGCGCTTCAAAACAAGCCCGAGTATCAGCCCCAGTCCGCCAAACACGAAGAATGACCATCGCCATCCGTAATACTGCCCAATGAGACCGGCAAAAAATCCGCCGGCGATGGTGCCGATGTACACGCTGGTCTGATGGAATCCGATGGCTCGCGATCGCGTGTCCTTGCCGTGATAGTCGCTGATCAGCGACATCGAAGCCGGATAATAAAACGTTTCGCCGAGCCCTTCGGCAGCGCGCAACACGAGCAGTGCCCTGAAATTGCTGAAAAATCCCGTCGCCATGCAGATCACGCTCCAGACGGAGAGTCCGCCCAGAATCGCGGTCTTCCGCCGCACGCGATCGACCACCAGGCCCGCGAACTGCGAGCAGATTCCGTAAACCAGCGCGAACGAACTGCCGAGCAATCCCAGTTGCGTCGTACTCAAATGCAGCGTCTTCTCGAGTAGCGGAAATACCGAGAAGATAGCCTGACGATCGGCGTAGTTGAAAAAGGAGATGGCCCACAGCATGCCAACGACATGCCACCGGTAGTTCGGTGAAGACGTCATCCTATGACCGGATCAGTACAGCGGCTTTGGATGATCTGTCGCCGGGGCGGCTGGCTGATTGGCAGCGCCTCGCAGAGAGTCAAGTAAATGGCGAGCGCCCAGCGAAATCAAGCCCAGGTCCGTCAGGCTTTGAAACATCTGGAATCCCTGCTTCCGGTATTCCTGCACTTGCTCCGCCGTACTGGCCGGCCGACCCAGAAACTTGTTGTGGCGGCGCGCCGCGTCCGCGATCCGGTCAATGGCGCCTTGTAGTTTCGGTTCATTCTGCCGCCCGCGCAAGCCGAGTGAGAACGATAGATCGCTGGTTCCGATGAACAGAACATCGATGCCGGGAGTGGCGGCGATGTCGTCGATGCATTCCACGGCGCAAGCTTCTTCAATCACCGTGACGACCATCATGTTGCAATCCGAGGAATCATAATAAGAGGCCGGCTCCGGCCAAGTCGATGTCGCCAGACCCGCGCCCGAGCCGCGCCGGCCCGCCGGCGGGTATTTGCATGCTTGCGCCGCCCGTTGCGCGTGCTGGGCACTGGAGGTAAACGGGAAGATCACGCCGCTCACACCTTGGTCCATCACGCGCTTCGCGGTCCATAGCTCATTGACCGGTACACGCGCGAATATCGCTGCCGGTAAGCTTCGCGTCGCCAAAACCATGCCGCGAAGCGATTCGAGCGTGATTGGCGAATGCTCCATTTCAACCCATAGGAAGTCGAATCCCAACGTCGCGATCAAGGCCGCGCTTTCCAAATTGCTGGTCGTGAGCGTGGCGGCGAAAACTGGCTCGCCGGCAGCCAGCTTGGCTTTTACGGGGTGTTGCCATGGAGCCATAGATCACTCAACTCTCTGTGTATCATGTTTCGCGATTTGCATTTCAAAAGTATACTAACGGTTTTAAAAAAGCAAACATCGGTTAAGATATAGCCTGTGGCTGAGAACCCTCTCTACCGTGGTATCATTCCGCCGCTCGCTACCCCCCTCCTCACCCAGAATTCACTCGATATGCCGGGACTCGAGCGGTTGATCGAGCACACGCTCGAGGGCGGCGTACATGCCGTTCTGATTTTGGGCACCACCGGCGAAGCGCCGAGTTTAAGCCGCGAGCTTCGTCTCGAAATGATACGCGCGTCCTGCCATCTGGTGCGGGAGCGTGTGCCGATTCTGGTCGGCGTGATGGACACCTCCTTCATGGAAGCGGTCAACACCGGGCACGCCGCGGCCGAGGCCGGCGCCTCGGCGCTCTTGATTGCGCCGCCCTACTATTTCACCTATTCGCAGCGGGATCTGTTGTCCTATGTTGAGTTGCTTGGCGCTGAGCTGACCCTTCCTTTCTTGCTGTACAACATACCGCAATACACCAAGATCGGATATTCCGTCGAAACGGTGGCGCAAGCGTGCCGCATGCAGCCGGTGATTGGGATTAAAGACAGCTCCGGAGATATGCCGTACCTCCGGCGCGTCATCGTGGAAGTTACAAATCGCCCGGACTTCGCGGTTTTGATCGGACCGGAAGAAAAGCTGGTCGAAGGGCTGCGCGCGGGCGCCTCGGGTGGCGTGTGCGGTGGCGCCAATGTGTTCCCGCGAACGTTCACGCAGATCTATGAAGCTGCGGTCAGGGCGGATTGGCTGGAGGCGGAGCGCCTGCAGCAGTTAGTGTGCGAAGCGAGTGCCGCCCTCTACCAGACCGGCGATTCGGAAAGTAGTTATCTGCGCGGTCTGAAAACCGCGCTGGCTCTTGAAGGCATCTGTTCCGATCTTCCGGCGCTGCCGTTCAACCGCTTTTCTGCCGCGGAACGCGAGGCCATCGAGAGGGGACTGGCGCGGGTGGGCTCGGCCCTCAACTCCGATTCCGTCATTACCTGACTGCTACTTTGTTTAGCGACTGCCCATGGCGAAAACAACGAGTCTGCAGCGCACGAAAGCCATAAATCGAAAGGCTCCCCCTCCCCAAACCGGTCCCGATCAATACTTTTCTCGCGCGCTCGAGAAGGGATTGCAGGCGCTTCAGGCGCTGAGCCAGGCCTCCGAGGGACTCACCCTGACCCAGGCTGCCGGCAAACTCGCCTTAACCAAGGCCTCTGCCTTTCGCATCGTGAGAACTCTCGAAACTCTCGGCTATGTCACCAAATCCGCCAATGGCCGGTATGCTCTGGCAGGTGGCCGAAGTCCGCAACTGCCGTCACGTCTGATCCAGGCCATGCTGCAGCACGGCGCCGAGCCGTTACACAACCTCTCACTCGAATTGCGCGAAACCGTCAGCATGGCTGCCCTTTTTGAAAACCACATCGAAGTGATTCTGGTTGCCGAGAGCCCGCAGTTGGTTCGCATGGGCAATACCGTGGGCCGCATCATTCCACCCCACGCCAGTTCGCTTGGAAAGGCGATTGCCGCCTTTCAGCAGCGCGATAACTGCCGCCGCCTCCTCCGCAGTTATGGCCTGAATTCGTATACACCCAGCACCATCACCGACGAATTAGCCCTGCAGAAGGAGTTTGAACGCATTCGATCGTCCGGTCACGCCGAAGATTGGGAGGAAAGTACGCCCGGCGGCGTCTGCTTTGCCGCGCCCATTCTCCGGCCCGATGGCATCGCGACCGGCGCCATTTCGCTCTCCATGCCGAAAATGCGTTTCGAGGGCGAAGAGCAGCAGCGGCG
>DASYAX010000043.1:0-10967 GCA_036501045.1 Bryobacteraceae bacterium | reverse complement strand
GTGCACCGGGTTGCGGAACTGCTGCGCGACAGGGGCGTCGGGTTTGTAGGGTCCGAGGTTGGTGTCATCGGGCTTGTTGCCGTAAGCGCCCCAGTGGCGCTTGTATTTGCCGGTGTCGGCGTCGAAGACGATGACGCGCTTGTTGCCATAGCCGTCGGCGACATAGACTTCGTTGGTCTTCGGATCGACGAAGATCTTGGCGGGCAGGCCGAGATTTTCGGTGTCGTTGCTGCCCTTGCTGGCGCCCGGCTTGCCGATGGCCATCAGGAATTTTCCATCCTGCGTGAATTTGAGGATCATGCTGTCGTGGTAGTAGACCGGTCCGCGGGCAGCGCGGGCGGGCTCGGCGCCTTCCGCGGCTGGCGGCGTGTTCGCAATCGCGCCACGTCCCGCGGCGCGTCCAGGAGGCGGAGCGCCGGGCGCAGTGCCGCGTCCGTTGCCGCCGATCCAGACGTTGCCTTTGTAATCGACGGTGATGCCGTGGTTGGAGTCCGGCCATTCATAGCCGGGACCGTTCGTTCCACCCCAGTGGTTGAGCAGGTTGCCTTCTTCGTCGAATTCGAGAATGGGCGGCGCGGGCAGGCAGCAGTCGGCAGCCGGAGGATTGGAGGAAGCGTAGACTTCCTTGGCCTCGAGAGTGCCGGCGCGGTGGATGATCCAGATATGATCGCGCGAGTCGACGGAGACGCCGATAATGTTGCCGGTGACCCAATGGTTGGGCAGCGGTTTGGGCCACATCGGGTCGACTTCAAAGCGCGGCGCCTGCGTTCCGGCGGCTTCGACGACGGCGCGCTTTTCGAGAGCCCTGTACGCGAAGGCGAGAAGAGTGAAGAGCACGATGGCGGTTGTGGCGACGATGGGATTGGGAATATTACGACGGTGTTCCATGCGGCCTCCAGGGACTTTGTGGAGTGTAATGGCCGGGGAAGCGGATGTCAATCGCCTAAGGCTTTCAGCCTGCGCTTAGCCCTTTGTGCAGCGCGACTCCTTATTTGAAGGATCGCCATTTGAAGGACCGCCGCCGCCCCTGCCGCGCCGGATCTTGTCACGAAAGACCTGATGGCAGTGAAGGCAGGAGTCGGCGACGTCGCCGCTGATGTCACTCACCTTCTCCTGGTTTCTGGTCTGCGAGGCGCGGTAAGCCGCTCTTCCCACGTCCGCCATTTCCTTCGTGAAGCGGATCCAGTCGGGATCGTCCACCGGAACCGGCTTGCCGTTTTCGCAGCGGCGGCCGGGCGTCAGCATCAGCGGCGCAGAGTCGGCCAGGGCGAGGGCCGCATAGTCGACGATTTCCCATCCGGAATAAAGATCGTTCCCCCACTGACTCCAGTTAAAGCCGCCGTCGGCATCCGCGGCTCCGGGCTTTTTCTTTTCGCCGGGGTCGTGGGTCTGCACGGTGAAGATGATGTTGGAATTCGGGAACATGATCCCGCGCATCAGTTGCTGGAGACTGCCGGCAGCGGGGAAAGCGGGCGCTGGTCCGGTGGCTGCGGCCGTGGCGGGTGAGGCCTGGTTGTTCTGCTCGATCCACGCGGCGAGGTCGGCTGCCTGCGCGGCCATGAGCTTGCCGGGATTATCGAGCGGCATTGTGTTCTTGATCTTGGCCGCCAGATCGGCGGACGGCCATCGCGATCGGAAGTCGCCGCCGGCCAGTGGAGGTCCGCTGCGCCCTTCGAGGCGATCGCCGTGACAGGAGACGCACTGCTGCTTGTAAAGTGTCGAGCCGCGCGTGGCGTCCTGCGCGCTCAGGGCGCCACCGAATAATCCGGCGAATAATCCGAAAGCCGCGACAGCCAACAGCCAATTCTTCATGCGTTCTCCGTTCGTTCCAGACTACATCGGATTTATCGGCGGGGTGGTGTTTCGCCTGGCGGATCTCTTGAGGAGACGCTTGGCGGCGGGAGCGTCCCTGGCTGGGGTTGGTGCGCCGGCCCGCCGATTCAGGGTTAGTTCGCGTCCGGATGGCTGGCGGAATCGACCACGAATACGTCGACGGGTCCGCGCCGCGTTTCCAGCCTGAGGCCCAGTTGCTCGTCGAGGGCCGCGCCAACGGAGGCGCTGCCGGAGGCGTCATCACCCGCGGAGCGCAGCGCCGCGTCAAAACGCAGCGATAAATCGAAGTTGCCCGACAGTCCCGTCTCGTTTGCTATCGGATAGCCGAGCTGGGCCTGCAGAATGGTGATGAAGTGACCGAAGGGAATGACGGTTCCCGATATTTCGCCAGGCAGGATTTTCACCCGCTCCCTGGCTTTCTGATCGCTCGATGGGGCGAACCTCGCGCCGCCCTTTCCCGGCACGAGAGCCAGCGTCTTCAATTGCCGTGTTTCGCGATGGGACCGGAGTTCGAATCGATCCTCAAGAAGACGCTGCAGCATGTCGAGCTCGTCCTCAAAACTGGCGCCGGCGGGTGTGGTGGCTTCAAGGTCGAAGCGGTCCGATTGCATCCAGCCGGATAAGCCGAAGAGAGTTCCGGTCCTGACGCGCCATGCTGCCTGGATCAGTTGTTCGAGACTCATGTTCGTCACCCGAAGCCGGCCGGGGGATGGGAAGAAGCCATTCGGCGCCTGGGGTCCGGACTTGTCGAGGCGGATGGAGGCGACGTCGAACTGACGCGCGGTGTTTTGGGCCGGCGCCCAGACGGAGGGGAGCAGGAGCGCCAGGAGGAATCGCCGCATGCAGGAGCATACCGGCGGGAGCGGGAGAGGTTACGCGCGTGGCGCTGGTACACCCGAGAGGATTCGAACCTCTGACCTTTTGCTCCGGAGGCATCACGGAACGAAGAATCAATGATTTAGCAGAATTGGGCATGATTGCCCATTCTTGCTAAATGGTGCTTGCTTACAGCGACTTACGCGGATTATCGCGTCGGCTCTGGCAACCCTTCGTAAAGCTGCCATGCACGGGGTGGGCACAAATTCGGGCACACCCGGTGCGCGGAATCCAAACACGTTCCCGTAAGGAGCAATCGTCACCGAATATACTGCACCTATGTCCGATGCCGCCCCACCGCCATCGTCCATGCTTCCGGACCGCATAGCAAAGCGCATAACGGAAATGCGGGCTGAAGTCGAGGCGATCATCGCCACGGCGAGCGGCTGCTGGACCGCTTTGCTCCCAGATTTGATCTCCTTTCAGATCAGAAGCTCCGTCCAGGACCGTGACATATTGAGCGTCCACGAGCGCGCACAATCGGTCAGTTTCGTGACGCGCTACGAACATTTTCCCGTCAACGTTCAGGCGCAACTCGTAACCGATACGCAGGGAAACTGGCACATCGGCAACCTCTGGGACTTGCGCCAGGCTCTGAATGATTTCCGGCCGGTTATCCAGAATCGGAACGATTCTGTCTACTACCAGAACATGCATAACACCTGGTTCAAGATGCTCCGGCAACCGGACCCGTCCAAGGGCACCGCGATCCGCGTGATGGACCGCGAGCGGAATGATGTCACAGACGTTTACGCCGCGTGGCTCGGCGAGCGAAATCGGGCCGTCCGCGACATTGTTAATGCTCTCGATTACGCTTACCTGTACAACGGATTCCTTCAGCACTCGGAGCCAAAACTCTCTAAGCGCTTGTTCGACGATTATGTCTCGGGCGAGTTAAATTGGCTGCTCTGGAAGCATGTGATGCCGCTCGGAGTCATCACTTCGCTGCTTGAGCCTTACTATCAGCTGATGCGGCTTCTGACGTTCCCCAGCCTTGGAGCGCTTTAGGAGTGAGTTAGGACCAACGCAAAAAGGGAGAGATGCAATACATCAACGCGGGCCCGGGCGGCCACCGCTGCTGTCCGAGTACGCAACAGGGTCCATATGGTCACGACGAAACCGAGAACCGTCGCGAGGTTAGGAACTGTCTAGAAATAATATAATCAGTTCAGAGACTTAGCCGGGAAGGATTTCGTAGTTCCAGTCGCCGTGAAATTTGTCGCGCCTGATTTTGAGGGTTTCGAATTCCTTGTCGGTTATCTTAATGCCGGACTGGTAGGCCCCCGGATCCAGTTCCGCATGCACTTTGAGTCCCGTGGCAGTAGTGGTGGCAGCGATCAGGCTGACAACGGTTTGGAAACTGATCAAGGGCTTGCCGCGCCAGTTTTGACTAATATAAGAAAACAGGCGGTGTTCGATCTTGTTCCACTTGCTGGTACCGGGCGGAAAATGGCAGACGGCGATGCGCATGCCGGTTTCGTTGGCCAGTTTCTGCAGCTCTACCTTCCAGAGCCGCAGTCGAGAGCCATTGCTGCCGCCCGCATCCGCAGTGATGAGTAGCCGGGAAGATCGGGGATACGCTTGTCGGCCCATGGATCTCCACCAGCGGCGGATCGCCTCGACGGCGAACTCCGCAGTGTCGTGATCCATTCCCACGCTCACCCATCCGGCGTTGCGGCCGATATCGTAGATGCCGTATGGCGTCGCGCGTCCCAGTTTTCGATCTATGAAGTCATGTACGAGGACTTGCTCCGGCTGGCCCTTGGGGCGGAGTTCCCGCCCGTTATTCTTGAAATTCCCGATCAGTTCCTTCTTCCTGGTGTCCACTGAAATCACGGGATGATGACGCGCCAGGCTCCACTTGACCTTCGCATTCAAATGCTCGAATTGAGCGTTGCGGTCCGGGTGGCTGCTCCCCTCCCTGGTCTTGCGGTTGGCCTGCAGACTATAGCCCAGCTCATGTAACAAATCGGCCACCACCTGGTGGCTCACCTGATGCTTCATACGCTGCAACTCGCCGGTCAGTTGCCGAACGCTCCGGCATGTCCAGCGAAGCGGAGCTTCCGGATCGCCCCGCGTACTCGATTCGAGCAAACCTTCCAGATCCGTCCTCAGTGAAGCGTCTTTATCGACCGCTTTCTTACGTCCACCACCCTCACGACGTACACGCCCGGCCGGCAGCGATAAAGGAGACGCCAACTCCGCAATCCCCTGCTGAATAACAATCCGCGAGATTCCCGTAGCTTTGGAGACCGCCGATATTCCTCCACGTCCCAGCGCCTGACTCTCCGCAGCCGCCATCAAACGCCGCGAGCGCTCGTCCAGAGACCCTTTCAATGCCTTATATCGAGCACTTATCGCAGCAAGATCAAGCACTACATCGAGTGTAGTCCAAAACATTCTATATTGCTAATGTTATTTCTAGACAATTTCTTACCCCAATTGTTTGCGAAAAAGCTGGCCAAAGTCGTTCGCAACCTCAGAACAGGTACTTATACCACGGGCTGCGCACCCCATTGGCGAGGCTGTCGAGTGGCCGACGCCGGTCCAAAGAGGACACCAGTGAAAGGTAAGAGCGAAAGAAAATGGCACAGAGTGGGCACAAAATCGGGCACAGTGCAGAAGCGTATCCCGCACGCAAAATTGCGGACGGGGCTTGAAGTAATTGAGGGCCGGAAGGTTAATTGGTACACCCGAGAGGATTCGAACCTCTGACCTTTTGCTCCGGAGGCAAACGCTCTATCCAGCTGAGCTACGGGTGCACGTAAATCAATTCTAACGCAAACACGCGCTGAGCCGTTTCGGGCCGAATTTGGCGGACTCAGGCGGGCGTTGCTGCGCGCCGCCATGCAACTATTTTGGAGTCAATACGATCCGCACAGGGCGCCCGGAGAGGTGGCTGAGTGGTCGAAAACAGCGTTGATCATACCCTTGCCTATGCTGGCCGTCAGTAACACCTCTCCGAGTTCAAATTTCGCCATCGTCGGACGTCTCGATCTCCTGAAGCTCCAGTTCTCCGAGCTTTGGAACCAGTGCCGTCGCCGAGGAACTGGCGGCAATCCTTATCCTGCCGCGCTCACCCGACATCGGCGGGATCAAGTACCGTAATCGTCGTGTAGCGGGCGAAATCCTTCATGTTGAAGGTCAGAATCTTTTCGATTCCATGCAGGCGCATCGCGGCGACGAGTCGTGCGTCGTGAGTATTTCGGCCTGACACCCTGTGCATTTTCACGAGACGCTCCCACTCCTCGTGCAGAGGGACCTCCGGGAGCAGCGTCCAGAAGCGCTTGACCTGTTCAAGCTCTCTTACCGCCTGCTCGGCAGTAAGGCCCAGTCCGTTTTCAGTAAACGGGCGCGTGGCTGCGGCCCACAACTCCACGAGATTCTGAGATGTTACATTCAGCGTTTCCCGCCGTACCCGGAGGGCATCGAGTGCCCTTTCGGCGACCGGACAATGCGGATGATGAGGCTGCAAAAGGCGCAGGAAAATATTCGTGTCGGTGAGAACCGCCATCTACAGGCCGCGTGTGCCGTAAATCGAATCCCGGCTGATTGCCTCGTCAGAGAGCAATGGCGTTCCCGTTGAGTGGCTATGCACCCAAGCGTGAAATTCGCGCGACCATTCCTCCACTTCCATCGGTTTTCGGAGCGCTTTCCGCTCCTCCAGCCGTTGGCGGATCGTTTCGACGCCAACGTCCAGTACGTCATCCGCAACACGGATGAGTCCCGCCTGAATGGCCTGCCCGACCAGCAGTTCCTGCTCGGGCTTAAGCTGAATCGTCATACAAACCTCTGCTTCCTGATTGTCGCAACACTCACCATAGAACGCCAGAGCCGAACGGTCGACGGCGAACACACGCAAGCCAGCCATGCTGGAACCCGAGCACGAAAACGCGCGACAGCGATCCACCATCATTTCAGCGGGTCCTCTTGCTCTGTCCGACCCCTGTCGGAGTCGAAGCGCGATTAATTGACGGCAAAGGAGGGTCGCACACTGGCCCCATTGGGCATATGCCTATCCCGGAGGTCGTGACCTCGGTCCTGATTGTTGGGGCGGCCTTCCGGCCAGGAAGACAGAATTCTGGCTTTCTGCCAATCACGATTTACGGCTAAACAGTATTTCCGTTCCCTGAACCCGCGTCAAACCGCCGTACCAGGGCACGCGGCCCGGCACCAGCGTTTTTGTTCATTGCTCCCAACCGGAATGTCGAGCGAAGCGCGCCGCGCTCGGGAAGGTGACGTAGCACATGTTCCGCCATACGTTTGCCTCTCGGCTCACCTAAAGCGGCGTGGACATCGTGACCGTGAATGACCTGCTCGGCCACTTCAACATCAGCATCAGGCTGCGCTACGCCCATTCCAACGACGATGCGAAGCGTAGGACGGTCTCGCGGCTCGGTACCAGTGACAAAGTAGTGACAGTCGTGCCGAGGAGGTCAAAAACGGCAAATATGCTATAGTGACAGGGACCGCAAGTAATTGAAATCAAGCTGCAAAAAGAATGGAGAGGTGGCTGAGTGGTCGAAAGCAGCGGTTTGCTAAACCGTCGTAGGGTCAAAAACTCTACCGGGGGTTCGAATCCCCCCCTCTCCGCCATATTGTTTTCAGTAGGATACAGACAAACAGCAAATCCAGCGTGCAATAGCGTGCAACCCTGATCCATAATCAGGTGAGGTGCGTATGGCGCTCAAGCTCTATCGCCGTCACAGAATCGAATGCGAGGGTGGCCACTCGGAAGATGCCCGCACGGGCGAATTTGAAGAAGGTCGGCGCGGCTGGAAGCGATGCGGTTGCCTGATCCACGTCGCAGGTACGCTCGGCGGTAAGTTCAGCCGCAAGCAGACCGGCAAAGCCCACTGGGACGAAGCCAAGGCCGTCGCGGCGGAATGGGAAAAGGCCGGTTCATGGGACGGCGAAGTCACCCTGGCGGAGCCGTTGCCCGAAGCGGCGCAACCGCACCGCGCCGCCATCGAGCGCGCCGTCATCGGTTTTCTCGCGGAGCTTCAGGAAACCGCCGCATTCGCCACCCTCAAGAAATACCGGCTGCTGCTGACCAAGTTCAAGGAGTTCTCCACCCAGCGCGGTTACGTGATGGTCGATCAGTGGGAGCCGACCGACGTGCGCGATTTCCGCACATCCTGGGCGATTAATCCGCAGACCGGCACGCGCCGCATGGCGATGCTCAAGCCGTTCTTTGAATATTGCGTAGCCAATGAATGGATCACGCGCAACCCGGCCCGCCTCGTGAAGAATCCGCGCGGACGCGACGCGGGGGAAAAGCGCGCTGAACAGAAACTACCCTTCACCGATGACGAGCTGACGCGCATGTATGCCGCCTGCCCGAAATACGGCACGTCGGCAAAGCACAAATGGACTGGTAATGATGTCGCAGACTTCATATCGCTATCCATCTATACCGGGCTGCGCATTTCCGATGTCGCGCTGTTTCACATCGACCGGATGCAGACGACCGGCGAAATCCGCTTGCGCACGACCAAGGCCGGAACGCACGTCTATACATGGGTGCCGCAGTGGCTTCAGGACCGGATAAGAGCGCGGGTCAAGGTGCATGGCGAATTTATCTTCGGCGCGCACGAAACCAAAGACCTCGACGTAATCACCGATCTCTGGCGCAGAAAGCTGAATAAGGTGTGGGATCTCTGCGGCCCGTGGAAAGTAAAGCCGACTCCCCACCGTTTCCGTCACACGTTCGCGCGCATTCTCTTGCAAAAACCCGGCGTGACTGTCAGGGATGTGGCGGAGTTGCTCGGTAACACCGAGGACATGATCCGCAAGCATTACGGCGCATGGGTGCCCGAACGGCAGGAACGCCTCACGCGAATCTTACGTGAGGCGTTCGATGACAAGCCCAAACCGAAGCTCGTGGCCCTACCGCGACGCAAGTCATAACGGATTCAGCAGGCGCGTATGAATCCTGCGCGCGGCGGATTCTGGAACCGTATAAACGGTGTGCGCCTTCTTTCTGCCCATCCGTATTTTGATTACGCCCGGATCGTCTTTGATGAGCTTACGCACTGTTTCTCTTCCTAGGCCCCAAGTGCGCGCAAGCTCACCTATCCGATAGTGTTTTTCAAACGGTGTATCGTCCGGCATGGATAAATTCGGCCGTTGCAAGAGCAACGAGTGATTTCTCTTCTCTGAATATGTATGCGCACTGGAGGAGATGGCCGGACGATCTTGAGGCGGCACAAAAAAAATGCCCGAAAGGCGTGATCTCAGCGCATGAGTATTGACGCCATGACGCTATGCCGTCACCACGTAGCGGAGTCGTGACGTTGTTGCTTTACAGCGTCGTGAAGTCATGATACGAAGCGGAAATGAAAACTCTCGCATTTCTGGGTCAAAAAGGCGGCAGCGGAAAGACAACTCTCGCCGTTCATACTGCCGTTGCGGCACAGGAGAGCGGCGAGAAGGTCGTCATCGTAGACACCGATATTCAGAAGAGCGCCGGAACGTGGAGCCAGTCGCGCAGTGACGCCGCGCCGACCGTGGTCTCCGTAGCGGCCGCCTCCCTGCCTGACGTTCTGGCGGCAGCACGCCATGACGCCATGACGCTATGCATCATCGACACAGCCCCGCACGCTGCCCCCGATGCGGCGCGCGTCGCCGCCGTCGCGGATTTGGTGATTATTCCCTGTCGCCCTACGGCGTTCGACTTGGCAGCAGTGGGAGCCGCCACAGAAATCGTGCAGGCGGCGAAGGCCCGAGCGGCATTCGTTCTCTCAGCGTGCCCCGTTCGTGCGCCCGAGATTGCCGAGACCCGAGCCGTACTCGAAAGCTTCGGGTTTCCCGTCGCGCCGTTTGAAATCACCGACCGCCGCGCGTTCGCTCGCGCCGTTGCGACGGGCCGCGCAGTAACGGAATTCGACTCGGAAGGCAAGGCCGCCGAAGAAGTCAGGTCATTGTGGAAATGGATTAGGGAGCAAATGCATGGGACCAAAGCCGACCGGACTGGCAGCCTTCACGCAAAAAAACACGCCAGCGCGTAATGACACCGAAGTTAAGCAGAACGAGCGGCCTCGAAAGCGGGGCAGGGGTGAAACGGTAGCCTTGACCGTGCGATTGTCGAGAGCGGACTGGGAACGGCTCCATCAACTCGCTGTCTCCGAAGGCACCAGTATTCAACAACTGGCGGTTACCGGGCTGTCCGCGGTTTTCGCATCGAAAGGCCTGCCGGGCCTCACGTCGTGAAGTCATGACTCGATGACGCCACGGCGTCATATGGAGTCGCCGCGATCTCTGGCATTCCGCCCTCGGCTGTGCTTTCCGTTGTCTCCACCTGACCGCGCAGGCGCGCCATGCGACCCACCTTCGCCCGCTTCAATTCGCTATAGGCAGCTTGCAAATCGGGTATATCCTTGCGCCACCACGCCACGCGAAAGCTGATGACCTCACCCCGCACCGTGCCACCCTTGCGCACCGGCTCAATCTGGACGCCGAAATCCGCCAGCCCGGTAACCTCAAGCACCGCAGGCTGGATCACTCGCTGGAGCAGGTTCGGGATGCGCTCCAGTTTGCCATCGGGAACGCCAAGCAGAGCGCGGAAGTCATCCACGGTGAATTCTTCCTGCCAGACATGCTTGAGGTTAATGCGCGCCGTGATTAACTCGTAGAGAGCAAGCGCATACTTCGATGTGAAGGCGAACACTACCGCGCTCCGAACCCGTCCCCACAGGGTAGAGTCTTTGATGATCTCGCGCATTCCCTTGGAAAAGCTGTAGACGACCTGGCCCAGCGGGTTCGTGTCATCGTCGGAGATTGTCGTGTCCGAGAGTATCTGCACGAGATGTTTCGCCGGGTTGCCCTTACGATCCTTTCCCGGCACTTCGACGACCGTCTTCATGAGCCGGAGAATCGAATCCTTGACCCGCTCTCCGCCTTTGTGCGCTCCGCGCAATTCGGCAATCCCGATGACGTGCGTCACCTCGTCGCACAGTTTTGTACCCGCGTTCGCATAGAGAACATTCATGACCCGGCGATCTTGGAGAGACAGACTCCCCGTGCCTCGAATCTCGATTAACTCGCGGGCCTTTGCGAAATCGCCAGTATTTGGTTTTTGATCGATGGTTCTGTGCGTCACAGAGCCATGTGGTAGAGGGATCGTAACGCCGGGTCAAGTCGAAGTTACGTTGGAGCGGCCCCCCAAAAGAGGGTTCCGACCAGATTGATGTAAAAATATGCTCTAAGGAAGTAGCATAAGGGCAGTTAAGGGGTATTTTGCTGTTGTGCTCGTATGG
>DASYAX010000042.1:0-5539 GCA_036501045.1 Bryobacteraceae bacterium | reverse complement strand
TATGTCCACTGCCCGGTTTTCCCAATGACCTGTATGCTCGAAGGCCAAAGCCGCGAAGGCTCCTATATCGTCGACTGCGATCATCTGAAAGCGGGTGTCCGGGGCTAGCGGTAGCGCGAGCGACCCGTGCTCAATCTGCTCCTTCATGCCGAACCAGTTCTCCATGAAGAAAACGGGCCGAAGAATCGTGTAGCGGATTCCGCTTTCGCGAATGCGCTCTTCGATTTTAAATTTACTCTCAAAGTGAGGAATACCGGTGTTCCGGTCCGCGCTCCCCACTGAACTATAGACCAGATGGCCGACGTCTGAGCGGTTGGCGGCATCGACCAAGCTGATGCCTTGGCGAACTTCCGCTTCGGCGCCTTCTGTCCAATCCTGCACCGAGTACACGCCATAGAGATCATCGAGCGCGCGAGCCAGCGAGGCCGGATCATCGAAATCACCCTGCACTACATCGGCGCCCCGGTTGATCAACGCCCGCGCAGCAGGCTTTTCAGGGTGGCGGGTGAGCACACGAAGCGAAAAACCATGCTTCTCGAGATGCTGGAATACCGCGCCGCCTTGTTTGCCAGTGGCCCCAGTAACCAGGATCGTTCTGCCGGCTTTTTTTGCCATAGCTATTTCTCTCCTGTTAGGTGGATCAAGAGTCAGTTGATTTGGTTTCGGAAGCTCACACTTCCTCAATTCGCTCTAAGACAGGTTTTTAACCGCCGCCGCGATGAGCTGACGCGTGCCCTGGTAGGGATCGGTGCTGCCCTCCGTTTCCATCGAGAAATATCCGCGGTAGCCTGTCTGCTTGGCGATAGTGAAGATGCGATTCATGTCCACGGTCAGCGTTTTGCCATTCACGATTTCGACGTCTTTTACGTGGCTGATATTGAGCGCGTGCGGGAAGAGGGCGGCTAAGGCGCGCTCGTTGTAGTTTTGGTCGTCTTGAATCTGCATGGAATTGCAAAAATCGGGCAGCGAATGCAGAAAGGGGCTGTTCACTTTTTCGATGATTTTAAGAACTCGATAGGGATCTTCGCTGCGCGGGTTGTCATTTTCAAGGTTGATGATAATGTTTTTCGAAGCGCCATGCGCCGCCAGAGTTCCCAGCGCATCTACGGCGCAAGCGATGTCATCGTTCGATTGGCCCGCGGGCGCGTGAACGCGGATACTGGGCGATCCGATGATCAGCGCAGCGTCAATCCACTTTTGCCACGTCTCCTGCGTTGCGGTCTGCTCCGCGGTCGACCCGCAAGGGTGCACGCGAACATCGCAGGGGATGTTTACTACGCGCAGGCCCGCGTGATCGAAGGAACTTTTCAGGCCGCGAAGATATTCGGGCTCGATCGCTTCGAAATGAGCACTCCAGGGCTCGATGCCATAGACGTTGAATCGTTCCACGATGGAATCGGCGAATTGGGCTAGCGTCAAGCGCGACTGGCCGGCGGAATCGCTCGCCGCCGCTCGGCGCGAACGGGCAGGCGAAACGATAACCGAGCGGAAAGGATAGGTGGAGACGGAAAGACGGCGGCGCACCTCTGTCGGGAACTGAATGGAAGGCGCGGCGCCTTTGGCCGCAGCGGCCAATGCCAGGGATAAGAATTCGCGGCGGTGCATAAGCGGCGTCACAGAAGTAGTTTAATGCTTGTCATTTCTACGTAGCGGGTCTAAGTGCCGGGAACAGCCATTGCATAAGTGGTGTCTCTCTTGGTGACGCATGTTCAGTCAGACATTTGTCGATGTTCCGGCGAAGAGCGGAAAGCCCCGCACCATGGTGCTCTCGATGTTACTCGAAGCATGCGCGCTAGCGGTGTTGCTGCTGATTCCGCTGGTGTATACCCAAGTGTTGCCAAACGCGCAGTTACGAAGCGTTCTAGCGGCGCCGGCTGCTCCTTTGGCATCTCTACCGAAGCCAGTAACGGCGACGAACGAGCCGCGGCGCGCGGCGGCGCGAATTTTCAATCCCACGGTGTTACCGGCGGTCCCTGCGGTAACGAAGCAAATCAATCCGTCGTCTGAGAGCGCGGTTCCACCAGACGTGGGCACGCCGGCAGCAAGCGCGGCCGTCGGCACGGGAGACCTTATCGGCACAGGTCCGGGTATTGCCGTGCCTCCTTTACCTCCGCCGGCCCGACAGGTGCAACACGGCCCGATACGGGTCGGAAGTATCTCGGAAGCGAATTTGATTCACAAGGTCCAGCCGATTTATCCGGCGCTCGCGAAGTCCACTCGTGTCCAGGGAATCGTCGAATTTACCGCCACCATCAGCAAACAAGGAACGATCGAGAATTTACGGCTGGTGCGCGGGCATCCACTGTTGGTCAATGCGGCGCGCGATGCGATTTTGCAGTGGAAGTACCGCCCAACTGTACTGAATGGCGAGCCGGTCGAGGTGATCACCGACATCCTGGTGGACTTCACGTTAAATCAGTGAACGGCGGAGGCGATAATCCAGCCGCACGCCAGCGCCACCGCCGCCAGAATCACCGCCGCTGGCAGGTTGCGTTCCACCAAAGCCTGCTTCCAAAGATTGCCTGGAAGAAAACGTCCGAGCAGTACCAAAGCCCAGCCAAACAACAGAATACCGGCGGCCGCGAACACCACGGCGTTCAGCAGGCTTTGAATGGTCAACGGCAACAGTACTAAACTTTACTAAACTTTCCGGAAAAAGCGCATGAGGCTGAATAGTTCACATTGCTGTAACCTTTCCTGTCTTATCTTGACGAGACGGAGATCTTTGATTGCACCTATTCGGCGAGAACTTATCCACTGCTACTACTTTTTTCCTGTTTCTAGCGTTGGGTTTAGCGCTTAGCTTCGAGTTCGTCAACGGTTTTCACGATACAGCGAACGCAGTCGCGACCGTTATCTACACGCATACGTTGAAGCCGGTGTACGCGGTGATCTGGTCTGGCCTTTGGAACCTGATTGGCGTTTTGACTTCGAGCGGCCTGGTGGCATTTAGCGTAGTTTCCCTGTTGCCCGTCGAGCTGGTGCTGAACGTCGGCTCGGGCGCGGGCTTCGCCATGGTGTTTTCGTTGCTCATTTCGGCGATCATCTGGAATCTCGGAACGTGGTATCTCGGTTTGCCGGCCTCCAGCTCGCATACCCTGATCGGTTCCATCATGGGCGTAGGATTGGCGAACTCGCTCTTGAGCCCCGGCCACGTATTCGGCGAAGGCGTGAACTGGAGCAAAGCGCAAGAGGTGTTCAGCTCATTGCTGGTATCGCCCATTATGGGCTTCGTGGGCGCGGCCCTGCTGTTGTTGCTGCTGAAGGCTTTGGTCAAACGCCCTGACTTATACCGCGCGCCGGAAAAAGATCAGCCGCCGCCGGCCTGGATTCGCGGGCTGCTCATGCTGACGTGCACCGGCGTCAGTTTCTTCCACGGATCGAACGACGGCCAGAAGGGCATGGGGCTGATTGTGTTGATCCTGGTGGGGATCGTTCCCGGCAACTTTGCGCTGAATCCGTCCGCTACACAGGCGGACATACAAAGCATCGTTCAGCACGCGCGCAGAGTGGAACCGATGCTGCTAAAACACTCTCCCGAGGTCATTACCACGCAGGATGCCTCGGATGAGCTTTCGTCGTTTTTAAAGACGAAGGGCGTGGCGACCGAAAAAACCTTCGAAGCGCTGACCGGCAAAAGCCGCGAAGTCGCCATCGAGCTCGATGGCAAGAGCAATTTCAACGACCTCACGATTGATCAACGCAAAGGCTTCCGCAGCGACATTTACCTGTTGGGCGAATCCATCGGTAAGCTGATCAAGCAGCACAAAATCTCCGATCCGGCCGAAATCACGGCATTGGCGGCCTATCAAAAATCGCTACAGAACGAAACCAAGTACATTCCGATTTGGGTGAAGTTTGCGGTGGCCATCGCTCTTGGTTTAGGGACGATGATCGGCTGGAAGCGCATTGTGATCACAGTGGGCGAAAAGATCGGCAAGGAGCATTTGACCTACGCCCAGGGCGCTTCGGCGGAATTGATCGCCATGGCTACGATCGGGCTGGCCGACAAATATGGATTGCCGGTGAGTACCACGCACGTGCTGTCTTCCGGAATCGCCGGCACAATGGCGGCGAATCGTTCCGGCCTGCAGGCCGACACGCTGCGAAACATCCTGCTCGCCTGGGTGCTGACACTGCCGGTCTGCGTGCTGCTCGGCGCTTCCATTTTCTCGTTTGCGCTTTATATCCTGTTCCACGTCTTTGGGTTGAAGTAGCACCACCGACCGGGCAGCGGCCTGCGGAGTGACCCGAACGATCCATACTATACTTTGTCTATGGATCTTAGGGCCATTGTCGGGCCACTGCTCGTGGCGGGCCTTCTGAATGCAGCGCCGCCGCCGGTGCGGCTCCTGAACGTCTCCTACGATCCGACCAGCGAGTTCTATCAGCAATTCAATCAGGCATTCGCCGCCGACTGGAAGCAAAAGACCGGACAAACGGTAGAAGTGGATCAGTCGCACGGCGGGTCGGGGAGCCAGGCGCGGGCGGTTATCGAGGGACTGCCGGCGGATGTGGTGACACTCGGTTTGGCTTATGACATCGACGCTATTTCGAACAAAGGCCACCTGATCGCTCCGGACTGGCAGAAGCGTCTGGCCTACAACAGCACTCCCTATACCTCGACCATCGTGTTTCTGGTTCGCAAAGGGAATCCGAAAGGGATTCACGACTGGCCCGACCTGATTCGAGATGGCGTCAGCGTGATTTCGCCGAATCCGAAAACGTCGGGCGGCGCGCGCTGGAATTATCTGGCGGCGTGGGGGTATGCGTGGAACCGATACAGGCACAACGAGCAAAAGGCTCGCGATTTCATTGCGGCGCTTTACCGGAATGTGCCGGTGCTCGATTCGGGCGCGCGGGGCGCCACCACCACGTTCGTGCAGCGCGGACTGGGGGACGTTTTGCTTTCCTGGGAGAACGAAGCCTATCTTTGCGTCAAGGAGTTTGGAACCGATAAGTTTGAAATCGTGAATCCCTCAAGCAGTATTCTGGCCGAGCCGCCGGTTGCGCTGGTAGACGTGAATGTCGACCGGCACGGCACGCGCCAAGTGGCGGAGGCGTACCTGGAATATTTGTATTCGGACGCCGGACAGGAAATCGCCGCCAGGAATTTCTACCGGCCACGGTCTCCCGCAGTGCTCGCAAAATACCAGAAGCAGTTTCCCGAAATCAAACTTTTCACGCTGGCGGAAGTGGCCGGGACATGGAAAGATGCGCAGCAGAAGCATTTCGCCGATCACGGGCTGTTCGACCGGTTATACAAACCGCGGTCCTAGCGTTTGCCGATGCGATTTCAGCGCCAGCATAGCGTCATTCCGGGATTTGGGCTGACACTTGGCTACACGGTGTCCTACCTCAGCCTGATTGTGCTGATTCCGTTGGCGGCGCTGGCGGCTCGCGGGACAAATCAGCCATGGGCCGGCATTCAGAGCGCCGTTTTCGACCCGCGAACGCTGGCGGCCTGGCGGCTAACGCTCGGCACCGCCTTTGCCGCGTCTTTGATCAACGCATTTTTCGGATTGATTGTGGCATGGGT
>DASYAX010000041.1:0-2698 GCA_036501045.1 Bryobacteraceae bacterium | reverse complement strand
GCAGAACGGCTGTTTCTTCACCGTTCTGCGTCAAGCCATGGCTGGCGACGACCGCGATCCGGCGGGAATTTATTTCGGCACCAACAGCGGCTCGGTCTTTGGCAGCATCGACGAAGGCGAGACCTGGCAGGAGATCGCGCGTCACCTGCCGACGATTCTCGCGGTTGAAGCGGTTGAACTGGGATAGGGCGCTGACGACGAAGACCTTCAACGCCGTGCCTTCGCCGCATGGCCTCCGGCGACGCGATCAATCTCCGGGCTTCACCGGGCAGGCGTCGGCGGAGATGTAGAGGGCGATGGGCGTCATGACCAAGTTCTACGTTGCCCACACCGTCATCCTGAGGTGGCCGCGAAGCGGCCCTCGAAGGATACGGCCAGAGCGCCTCGGCCGTCGCCCTTCGAGGCTCGCTCTGCTCGCACCTCAGGGTGACGGTTATTCAGCTGCGTGAACCGCTCGACTATCGAGGGCGACCAGCGCCACCATGTGATCCCGCAGATCGGGGATAACAGCGGGGTCTGACTTCAATGCAGAAATAGTGCGCGGCTTCGGCAAAGCGCGGCCTTCCTGGGCCTCCGCCTCGGCGTAAAGCGCCAGCGCCTCATGGGCATTGCGCAGCGCATCGTCGATATCGTCGCCGGCGGAAAAACAGCCGGGAAGATCGGGAAACCAGATACCGATGGCCTTGTCCGCTCCGGCATCCTCAACAATGGCAACATAGTGGGTCATGACATTATCAATCGGGCTGCCATCCAGCCTGCTTAGAGATATTACGGACAAGGCCGCCGCCCAAGTCCTTCTTGGGATGAGGCAAGACGACGGTTGCTCGTGTTCGCGGGTGCTTAAATACGTGATGCGAGCCGGCGATACGTTCGACAAACCAGCCTTCGCGCTCCAGACGACGCTTTATATCGCGGCTGTTGGTGAGCATCCCATTCCAAACCCGTATAAGCCGCTTCTTACACCATCGGAGATTCTTGTTGACGCATATCCGTCACCCTGAGGCGCGAGCGAAGCGAGCCTCGAAGGGCGATGGCCCGGGTGCTTCCGCTAAGCATCCCATGGCGCTCGGCGCCACGATAAATCTCCTGCTTCACCGGGCAGGCGTCGGCGGCGATGGGGATTGCGATAGCGTGCGCCAGTCTATCTGCGCTGCAAGACGATACCATTCGAGAAGAAGCTCGTTGAACAATTGCGCTGCATCTTTATCATAGTAGGCATGCACTGCCTCGAAACACTGACATCGAACTGACAATTCTGCAAAATTAAAAGTCCGGGCCAGAGATCATCCGTTTTCAGTTCAAATCCTCCGTCTTCCTTCTTATGCAATCGAAGCAACTCGACGCTATAGGCATCAAAGTGTGAGACAGAGCTGAACTGGGCATAAATCGTATCGTAATGGCGCTCTAGGGTTTCTTTTCCGATCTGTAGTTCTGTCAGAACTGGTAGAGAATCTCGCCGCGCAGCCATCGAGCGAAGGTCCATAGCATCCCACTTCCGAAACTCGTCATTCTTCTGGCGGAGGTTTCCCCATGGTTCGTTCATAATCTCGGCGAGCGCTCTCGCTCCGCATCAATAATCTGGCTTTGGAATAGAAATAAAGAAGATACTTTTTGAGTTCTTCAGTGTTGGGTTGTCGTGCCAGCCATGAAAACCGAACCGTTTGTTCATACCGATCTCGCAAGAGAGACATCGCTGCATGACTTAGCCCCCAGCTTGCATTCATCCTTATACCGAGACTCATAACCTCGGAAATTAACATCATGCGACTTACGAATAGATCGCGTTCATTATCGATCAGGCGAGCCTGACCACCCACCAATTCGTGAAATTCCTCCCAGACTCTTTGCGTGAGTAGAATTAGAGCCTGTACTGGTGGTTTAGTAGTAAATGGTCCCAGATGATTGAGCACGGACGGACCTGTTGAGCTTCATTCGGAAAACTTGCTGCCCGATAATTAGCCCGCCTCACACCCGCTCCACGAAACTATCCACCACCCGCTTCTCCCCGGCCCGGTCGAACGCGATGGTCAGCTTGTTGCCGTCGATGGCGGTGACGTTGCCGTTGCCGAATTTCTGGTGGAAGACGCGGTCGCCGAGCGTGAAGGTCGAGACGGTGCCGGTGGATTTGGCGACCAGCTCGCCTTCGATGGTGAGCGGCAGGCGGCGTGAGCCGCTCGATTCGTCCCGGTTGCGCCACGGCGACGGCTGCGGGGTATCGTCGAAGCCGCCGTCCTCGTCGGCGGCGTAGCGCGCGCCGGATTCCGAAAAACCGCCGCCGCCTTTCTTGCCGCCCCGCCGTTCGCTGTTTGGGTCGCTGTGCTTTCCCTGCGCGCGCTGCCAGCCGGGGGTGTTGTAGCTCGAGCCGAACGAGGTGGCGGCATCGAAGCGCGACGAGCCGTAGCCGCCATAGCCGCCGAAGCCGGCGCTGCCGCCGAAACTGCCTTGGCTCTCGGTGACTTCGACATTGGCCTCCGGCAATTCGTCCAGAAAGCGCGACGGGATGTTGGTCTGCCACAGCCCGTGCATGCGGCGGTTGGTGGCGAAATAGATCTTGGCGCGCTTCCTGGCGCGCGTCAGCCCGACATGGGCGAGGCGGCGCTCCTCCTCCAGCCCGGAGCGGCCCGACTCGTCGAGCGTGCGCTGGTTGGGAAACACGCCTTCCTCCCAGCCGGGCAGGAAGACGGAGTCGAATTCGAGC
>DASYAX010000040.1:0-8918 GCA_036501045.1 Bryobacteraceae bacterium | reverse complement strand
GATTCTTTGGCATGGTTCGGCGAACGGCCGTTACGCCGCAGCGGCGTGCTTCCTCGTCGGCGCTCTGTGCAGCCGCTACGCGTGGATATGGGCTGGACGCGCGTCGGCGCACGATCCGCAAGCGTTGTTTCAACTTCAGCGTAAATCTTGATTGGAATTTGTTTCAGGAACCGGTTGAGTTGTCCGGCGGACTGCAGTAAAGATGACTATGAGCCCGAATTCCTCAACGTTGCCGCCGTCGTCGCGAATTCTCAATCGAAAACTTGGTTATCTCGTTTTGCGCTTTACTCTGGGCTTGAGCATTTTCATGCATGGATTGGCGCGCTTGCCGCATTTGCAGGAATTTGCGGACGGGTTGGTGAAGATGTTCGCCGATACGCCGCTGCCCGCGATGCTGGTACGGCCGTTCGGGCTGGGATTGGTTTTTGTCGAGGCCGCGGTCGGGTTGCTTGTCCTGCTGGGATTGTGGACGCAGGAGGCGCTGCTGGTTGGTTCAGCGACGATGGCCGCGCTGGTGTTTGGCACGGCGCTGCGTTCTGACTGGAATATCGTCGCGATCCAACTTCTATATGCGGTGATTTACGCAGTGCTGTTGGCTGCGCGCGAGTACAACGCGTATTCGCTGGACGCTCTGATTCGGCGTTGAATTGTTTTGCGCTGCGAGCTTCCCGGAGCCGCTCGCGACTTCAAGGTTTCGGTAAATTCAAGTAAGCTATATACGAACATACGGCGGACTTGGGCGCGAAGGTGTGCGCGCATCGAAAGCGCGCGCGGTGCACAAAGGAGAATTACGGTGGCGAACTTGATGAGGACTTCGAACCCGGCGTTGAACCCCAAGGCGTTTCAGGGGGAAGGCGTCGCCGTGGGCGAAGCGATGACGCTGAAGGGCACGGTCAACAAGACTGGATTTTTGTTGATCTGCGTGATGGCCACGGCGATCTGGACGTGGAATATTTTCATGGAATCGCAGAATCCTGCATCGGTGATGGGACTCGCCGCGATTGGCGGAATCGGCGGATTTATTGTGGCGCTGGTGACGATTTTCAAGAAGACGTGGGCGCCAGTAACGGCTCCGATTTATGCGCTGCTGGAAGGATTGGTGCTTGGCGGCGTGTCGGCGATGTTCGAAATGAAGTACCACGGAATTGCGATTCAGGCGGTCAGCTTGACGTTTGGCACGCTGGTGGTGCTGCTGCTCGCGTATCGCTCCGGGCTGATTCCTGTGACGCAGAAATTTAAAATCGGAGTGGTGGCCGCGACGGGCGGGATCGCGCTTTTTTATATAGTGTCCATGGTGCTGGGATTTTTCGGCGTGCACTTTGCGGTGATCAACGGCAGCGGACCGATCGGGATCGCCTTCAGCGCGTTTGTGGTAGTGATTGCGGCGTTGAACCTGGTGTTGGATTTTGATTTCATCGAAAACGCCGTGAGCGCTGGTGTGCCGAAATATATGGAGTGGTACGCGGCGTTCGGATTGATGGTGACGCTGATCTGGCTGTACTTCGAGATTCTGCGCTTGCTCAGCAAGTTGCGCGAACGCAACTGATGGCGGGTGCGCTTCCGCTGACCGCACGTTTTCAGCGCGCGCTGGTTTACGCGGCGCGCGTGCACGCGCGGCAATTTCGCAAGGGGACTACGCGCCCTTATATCGGGCACCTGCTCGGCGTGACGTCCATCGTGCTGACGCACGGCGGCGATGAAGACGAAGCCATCGCGGCGCTGCTGCACGACGCGGTGGAAGATCAAGGCGGGAAGCCGCGACTGCGCGAGATTCGGCGGAAATTCGGCGGGCGCGTGGCGCGCATCGTGGAAGGCTGCACGGATTCGGACGTCGAACCGAAACCTCCCTGGCTGGAACGCAAAAGAGCATATTTGCAACATTTACGGCGTGCGGATTCGTCCGTACGTTTGGTTTCGGCGGCGGATAAGTTGTACAACGCGCGTGAGACGCTGGAGGATTTGCGCACGCATCGAGACGCGCTGTGGAGACGATTCAAGGGCGGGAAGCAGGGAACTTTGTGGTATTACCACGAAGTGGGAAAAATTTTGCGGCGCAAGAGTCCCAAGGAACTCGCCGCGGAATTGGAGCGCGTGGTGCGGGAACTGACGCGCGCTGCGAAGGCGCGGTCGAAGCGGTAAGGCATCGTCGCGCGGGTGTTCTTCATTTTCATTGATTGTCCTGCAAGGCTTAGCTTCCGTTGTGCCCACCTTCAGCCGCGGTAGACCGCGGCCAAATCGGTAACGTTATTACCCCGCCCAGCCTGATCTGAAAGCCGACAATTTTTGTAAATCGCTCTAAATCCCTCAACCGCTGAGGATTAGCGGCCGACTGCCTGTGGCGTGCCAAGTGCATTACATGTGGAGGAATACGAGGCTCGCCCGCCTTGCAAGGGCGATTCGAGGGTGTAAGCGTGAAAGAGCTGGCACTGACGGATAACGCAGGACGCTGCCGCGAGAACCGCGAGCACGGATTCTCGGTCGTCGAGTTGTGCGTGGTAGTCACACTGATTTTGGTGATATCGGCGATCGCGATCACATCGCTGAAGCCCGCGGTGCAAGACGCGAATTGCGATACGGCGATGCGGCAGGTGATTTCGCAATTGCGGCAAGCGCGCGAGTACGCGATCACCAACCGGCGATACGTGCAGATTACGTTTCCTGTGGTTGCCGGCCAGCCCGAGATCGTCATGACTCAGCGAAACGACCTTACGGCTGGAGCGGGCGGGCTGAACCCGATACTCAGCACGACCCCCATTCACAATCCCGAGAGCTTTCTTGTTTTTCCGTCCTTGGTGGATACGCCGGACGCAAACGGGAATACTTCAGCAATCGTATTCGAAGGCATCAACGGCGGCCCAATAGGCGGGATGCTGTTTCAAAGCGACGGCGAGCTTGTGGACGGCGCAACATTCCAACCCATCAACGGAACGGTGTTCCTGGGCCTCGCAGGGCAGACGCCGACGGCGCGAGCGATTACGGTGCTAGGCGGCACGGGACGCGTACACGCCTGGAAGATCTCGGGAACCACCTGGATGCAGTTCTGAAGGAGATTGGGACAATGCGGGAAACGAAAAAGGTGCGCAGGGCGGCGGGATTCACGCTGATGGAGACCATGGTTGCGCTGGTGATCCTCGGCGTAGGAGTACTGGGATTGGCGGCGATGCTGGCCACCTCGATCGCCGTCATGCATGGCTCGCAAGACGATTTCATCGCGCAGCAGAAGGCGGAAGAAGCAGCGGAAGCCATCTATACCGCGAAATACACGAACAACGCGACTTTCGCGCAGCTTTCGAACAACACTGGCGGGAATCCTCAGGGACTTTTCATAGTCGGGCCGACGCCGCTGCTCCAGCCGGGACCGGACGGGCTCGTTGGCACGGTTGCGGATGCGGGACAGGCTCCGGCGTACATCGTCTATCCGGGGCCGGACAACAAATTAGGCACCGCGGACGACGTAAAGGTTGGCCTCGGAAACTTCACCCGAACCATTAACATTTTTCCTGTTCCGGGCTACACCAACAGTTTGAACGAGGTACAGATCACAGTGAACTACAACGCGGGCCGTTTCAATCGCTCGTACACGCTGACGACGTACGTTTCGGCATTCTAGAGCTGCGAGGAGCCAGGCATGAAGCGGCAAAAAGGATTTTCACTGATTGAGTTGCTGGTCTCGATGGCGATCGTGGTGGGCGTGGTATCCACCGCCATCGGCGCGCTCATGCAAGCGGAGCACGCAACGCAACTGGTGGGTTACGAAGCAAACATGCAAGAGGGTCTTCGCGCCGGGCTGCATTTCCTGGTCCGCGATTTGACGCAAGCGGGCGAGGGGATTCCGCAAGGCGGGATCGAGCTGCCTTATAGCGTGACGTCGAATATCAAGCGGCCCGGGACCGCCACGATATTTCCCAATACTTACATCAAGATGCCCGCCATCACCCCCGGCTATCAACAGGGACAATTCGCGACCTCCATCAATCCGACGAACAACGCGGTGTTGACGGGAGTGCAAACCGACCTCATTAACATCCTGTATGCCGACAACATTCTGCAAGACGCGGCGGGGAACTATCTTTACAGCTATCCAATCGTCCAGGCCGCGCCATCCGCTCCGGTTTGTGCCGGCGTAATCGATCCAGCCGGCGCATCCGTCACGCTGGCCGCGAATTGCTTCACGATGCCGGGCGCGACGAACCCGATCACCACGGGCAACCTGATCATGTTCCACAACCAGAACGGCACGGCGCTTGAATATGTCACCAGCGTCGGCGGCCAAAGAATCAGTTTTGGCGCGGGCGATCCGGCAGGGCTGAATCAAACCGGAGACACGTTTGGAACGGTTGCGGCACTGGCGACCACGCCGGGAAATTTTCCGCCCACGACGGTCACGCGAGTGTGGCTGGTCACCTACTACGTTAACGTCACCAACCCGCTGGATCCGCAGCTGATACGGCAGGTGAACTATCCGGGCTACCCGGCGGCCGCACCGGTGAATCCGCCGCAGACCATTGCGGATGACATCGAGAATCTCGGTTTCAGCTACGACATCACGAGTTCGACCGATGCGGTGGGCACCTACACCAACGGTCCCGGGAACGCTCAGCAGCCGATTCTGCCGGATACGCCCGATCAGATTCGCGCGGTGAACGTGTTTCTGGCAGGCCGGTCCGAGCAAATCTACAAAGCGGAGAATACGCCGACATTCCTGCGCAATAACTTGAGCACGCAGGTGAGCATTCGCAGCCTTTCGTTCACGAACCAATTCAATACGGCTTCCACGTCAACGGCTCCATAGGCAGTCGTGAATTGGAGAAGAATTTGGGTATGAGATTTTCAAGGAGATGTGCCGTGAGTACGCAAAGAGAAAAAGGCGTTGCGCTGATAACCTCTCTGCTGGTTTTGATCCTGATATCCGCGATCATCGTCGGGATGACCTGGATGGTGATGACGGATCAGCGACTAGGTGGAAACAACCAGAGCCGCGAGATCGCGTTTTATGGCGCAGAAGCGGGGATGGAAAAGCTGACGACCGACGTGGCCAACACGTACGCCACCGCCGGTGCGCTCACTGCCGCTAACATCACGACCATCACCAGCACTCCCCCGACCGGTGTCCCGGGAGTCACATTCGTGGATCCGGCGGGTATTTCGACGTATCAGATTACGCCGGCGGTGCCGGTTTCGAACAATGCCACGATCCTGCCGCCCAGCCCCTATGCGGGCATGTCGGGTTTGATCACGCCGTTTACTCTGACGGTGGCCGCGCAGAATGCTGTGACCGGCGCGGAAGTGAAGCTGACGCGGCAGGTGCAGGCCGTGTCCATTCCAGTTTTTCAGTTCGGCATCTATTCGGACTCGGATTTGTCGTTCTTCAATGGCCCTTCGTTTGGCTTTGGCGGACGCACGCACACAAACGGGAATCTGTGGCTCGCTCCGAATGACGGTCCTCTCTTCATGGGGGATAAAGTAACGGTGGTCGGCCAGGTGATCCGTACTAACTTGGAAAATGGTTTTGCGGGAACTTCCGGGGGGACCTACGGCGGATATGTATCAATCGCACTCTCACCCGATCCTACGATGGTCAACGAGCCGGGATCTCAGCCCTATACGAACTCCTCGTGGCGACAGTTGGCATTCACCGAAGGCAGCGTGACGGGCACCAGCGTCTACGGAAACGTCAGCACGAGTCTGAACAACCCCACTTGGACCGGAACGGTTGTGCCGGCTTACAAGGGCCAACTGCAGAATGGCGTGCCGGTCTTGAGTCTTACCTCGACCGCGCTCAGTGGAATTACGACGCCGATTTCTCTCATTCGCCGTCCGGTGCAAGGAGAATTGCTGTCGGCCCCGGCCACGTTCAATCAGCGACTATTTTCCGAGGCGACACTGCGAATCCTGATTGATGATTACCCAACTCCGATTACCGTGCCGGGTTCGTCAGGTGCTTGCCACAACGCGGGCATGATGGTTCTTGACACCGTAACCAACGGGACGGATCCCGTGGACTTGGCAACGCTTGCGGTGAGTCCGGCGGCGCTACCAAGCTGGTACACCTCAAACGGAGGAGTTTATCCGCTGCCCGTATCGGGGGCGGGCGCAACATATATTCCTAGCTACACAACGCCTGAACCGGGTTATTGGATAAAAAACGGGTCTCCAATCGTTACGGGCTGCATCAAGATTGAATATCAAACGTTGCCCGGTGGCGCGTGGGTTGACTATACGAGGCAGATATTGGAATTGGGTTTTACCGGCCGCAACATCAATCCGACATCTGGCGTAGCCGCTCCGAACCTTCCGGCTCTGCCGACAACGACTGAAGTTGCAGCCCAAGGCCCGAGTCCGACGGGCGTCACTACTATTCCATGCTTGACGGACCCGAGTCCGCTGGCAATTATTCGTCTTGCCCGAGTTCGAGACAACCCATCCGTTTTTTCGGGCGGCGGATGCACGGTCACAGCTGCGAATCCGGCGACCGATTATTGGCCGAATGTGCTGTACGACACGCGCGAAGGCATCAACCGCGCCAACAGCGCCACGGCCCCAATTACGGCGCAAGGCGTAATGAATTACGTGGAATTGGACGCGGCGAACCTGGTGAACTGGTTCACCGCACACCAGGGTGGGCTGGGGCTCAACAACAATACCGGATACACGATTTATTTCTCGGACCGTCGTGGCGAACATACGGATCCGGCCACCGCAAACACGAAAACCGGTTCTTATGGGTTTAATGATTTCGTGAATCCTAGCGACCCAACCAATGGCTGCCCGAACAACGTGCTGGATTCTGGAGAAGACCTTGAAGGAGACGGAGTCTTTCGTACATATGGAGGGACCGAAGTAGCCCCGACGTTGATTTCTCCGACCAATAATATGTTATCGACTGCGAACATTGTCAACATGACGCCGAAGGGTGCTGTGATGTGGACCGGAGCGAGCGGCACGACTGGAAACATGGTGGGTGTTTCGTACAAAGTCGGAACGGTGACCTACACCGGAGGGTTGTTTGCCAACTCAAGTTGCGCCGCGGCCAACTCGAACCGGCCGGACGTTACCTACGGCAACGCGCAGGAAGCGCGGGAAAATCCTCCCGTGTTTTTCCGGCGCGCGCTGAAAATCGTACACGGCGCTTCGTTGACGATCGGTACGTCTTGCAGCGGAACGGACGGAGTGACGATCGTTGCCGAAAACCCTGTTTATGTCCAGGGGGACTTCAACGCCCCGGTGGACGATGGATCGTGGGGAGGCACGAGCGTGGCGGCAGCGATCGAAGGTGATGCCGTGACGTTCTTATCCAACAATTGGAATGACGTGAATTCCTTTGCCTTTCCATACAACGTAAACAACCGCGCAGCAGTGCCGACGGCGTACCGCGCCGCCGTCATCTCCGGCAAGGGAATTCCGTTCCCACAGGCCGGTATGGCCTGCGGCGGATGCACCGACTTCGGGACGGATGGCGGCGTTCATAATTTCCTTCGCTTCCTCGAGAACTGGGGTGTTGTTTGCCACTACCGCGGCTCGATGGTGAGCTTCTATTTTAACCGGCAGGCAGTGGGGACGTACAAGGGAGCCGGCGTTTACGGTCCGCCCAGCCCTCGCGACTACACCTTCGACACCAACTTCTCGCTGGCGCCGGCTTGCCTGCCTCCGCGAACTCCTTCGTTGCGGTCGGTGAATACGATCGGGTTCTCGCAGGAGATTCTGCCGACCCAGTAGGACTTTCACTACCCCCGCAAGACGCTAGGCGGCTCCCGAGGTTTGGGAGCCGCTTCTCTTTTGTGCTGGCATTTTCTTGGTGAATCGTCGCGACGCGGTTGTTCGGGGCTGAATCATTGCGTCGCGGGGAGGATGCGGACGTTGAAATTTGTGTTTACCGTGGGGGTTTGGCAGGTGGGTGTGGCTGTGGCGGAGCAGAGGTTGGCTAGCGCTTCGCTGAAATCGCTGGGTTGCGCCAAGCCCACCAGCGGCTCGGCGTAGAGATGGTAATTGTGGCCTACCGGCAAGCGCTCGATGTCGAACGAGCCGTCGAAATGCGTTGGCGGATTTGCGGGATTGCAGCTCCAGCCGGCGAGCGTGCCGGCGATTACGCTACCGGTGTCCGCGTCTACGGCGACGACGTGCGCGCCTACTATGCCGGTAACCGACGCGCCGGTGGATGGCGAGGGGAAGATGGCTAGCGCGAAGGGATTCGCGGGAAGGATGCGGCCGCGAATCGCGCCGACGTTGAGAGTGTCGCTCGGATCGGGATACTGCGCGCGGATGCCGGTGCGATCGTCGTCGGCGAGAGGAGCGTCCGGGACCGTGAAGATGGGGCGATCGCCGAGAAATTGTCCGGGAGGAGGCGCGAAGGGAAACATCATCGCGCGGATCACGGCGGAATGATCGAGGCCGAGCCAGTGGCCGAGCTCGTGGGTTAAAAGGGATTCCAAGTCGTAGGCGCCTTGGCCCTGGGGAGTCGCGAGCACGCCGGGCGTGGCGAAGGTGGCCTGGCCATCGTTGCGAAACAGAGTGTCGGCGTCGAGGATTTGTCCGGCGAACGCGGCGGGGGCGGAGGAACCGACCGTGGCGCCGGGAGCGTTGGCAGTGATGGTGCGCGTGAAGGCCAGTACGCCGCTGGTGAACCCGTTACTGGATTGGTTGAAGCAAATGGTGTTCAGGCCGTCCAGGTTGTTCTCGGCATCGTCGGTGCAGGAGTTGGCGGCGGAGACTTGGGTGATGGGCGCTAGCAGGCCGGGATAGTTGTTGGAATTGAGCGTGGTGCCGGTAACGCCGGCCCATACCGCGAAGGAATCCGAAATTGTCTGCTGGATTTCGGCAACTTGCGCGGGGGAGTTTTGCTGCGCGACGGTGAGGATGGTCGGCGAGAGCAACGTGGGCAGCGCGGTGCTCCAGCGGCGATTGAGCGGCGAACTGAGCGA
>DASYAX010000039.1:0-23848 GCA_036501045.1 Bryobacteraceae bacterium | reverse complement strand
ATTTCGTCGACCTTGCCCGAGAAATTCGTGAATGGACCGTCGACAATCTTCACCGTCTCGCTCTTTTCGAAGTTCATCTTCGGACGCGGGCGCTCGGCGCTGGAAGCCTGGCGGTATAACACGGAATTGACCTCGTCGGCGGTGAGCGGCACCGGTTTTACGCCGCCGCCTACGAACCCCGTGACGCGCGGCGTCGATTTGACGGCGTGCCACAGCTCGTCGTCCATTTCCATTTCGACCAGCACATATCCGGGATACAGCAGCCGTTTACTGGTGACCTTTTTTCCGTTGCGAAGCTCGATGACTTCTTCGGTCGGAATCAGAATCTGCCCTAAGCGGCCGGCAAAACCGAAAGCCTGCGAACGCGTGCGCAATGACTCGGCCACTTTCTGCTCAAAGCCCGAATAAGCGTGAATGATGTACCAATGCTTGTCCGGGCCGGAGTCCGCGAGCGCCGCCGCCGGCTCGGGCGCAGCGACAGTCTCGGCGTCTTCTTCCTGGTGGTGTAGTTCTTCGCCCCGAACACCTTCGTCTTCCTCTAGCTGATCGGCATCATCGGCATGACCGTGATGCGGCTCTTCGTCCCCCGGGGGCGGTACTTGCGCTTCGTCGAGATTCTCTTCTGCCATTCGTTCCTGATTCAAGCTGATTGACTGCGGGCCATAGGCTCAATGCGTGAAAAAGTTGATAATCCGGTCGATTCCGGATTTACATATCGCGTCGACGACTTCGAAGTAGGCGGCAAACAGGAAAACCGCGGCAATGACCACACCCGTGGTGGCGCGGACCTCCTTCCAGGGCGGCCACGTTACGCGGCGCATCTCGACCTTCACTTCCTCTATATACGACCTTGTCTGTTCCGGCCAACTGCCGGCCTTCATGAGTTCCATAGAAATGTATTCCGGAGAGCGCTTTGGCAGGGGCAGAGGGATTCGAACCCCCAAAGGCGGTTTTGGAGACCGCTGGTTTACCGTTAGCCTATGCCCCTAATTTGGTTGCCGTAACCAGCCTAACGTACCTGCCTCCTGCCTCCTATTTTGTCTCGCGATGCGGCTGATGTTTGCGGCAGTACGGGCAGAATTTCTTCATCTCCAAACGCTCCGTCGTCGTCCGCTTGTTTTTGGTCTTGCTGTAGTTCCGATTTTTGCATTCGGTGCACTGGAACTGAATAATTTCGCGCGGCATGTTTCGCCTGTTTCCTTCCTCTTAAAACGTCGCCTTACGCCGGCAGAATTTCGGTAACCGTACCGGCGCCTACCGTGCGGCCGCCTTCGCGAATGGCAAAGCGCAGCCCTTTATCCATGGCGATCGGCGTAATCAGCTCCACTTCCACCGCCACGTTGTCGCCCGGCATCACCATCTCCATGCCTTCCGGCAGCTTCGCTACCCCCGTCACGTCCGTCGTCCGGAAATAAAATTGCGGCCGGTAACCATTGAAGAACGGCGTGTGCCGCCCGCCTTCTTCTTTCGACAGCACGTACACTTCGCCCTTGAACTTCTTGAACGGCTTGATCGACCCGGGCTTCGAAATCACCTGCCCGCGCTCCACGTCATTCTTTTCAATGCCGCGCAACAGCAACCCTACGTTGTCGCCCGCGCGCCCTTCGTCCAATAGCTTCTTGAACATCTCCACGCCCGTGACCACCGTTTTGCGCGTGTCCGCAAAGCCCACGATCTCCATTTCCTCGCCGACCTTGCAGATCCCCTTCTCAATGCGCCCGGTCACCACCGTGCCGCGCCCTTGAATCGAGAAAATGTCTTCAATCGGCATCAGAAACGGCTTGTCGATCGCGCGCTCCGGCACCGGGATGTAGGCATCCACTTTCGCCATCAGCTCGTCGACCGTCGCTTCCCATTTCGTCTCGCCGTTCAACGCTCCCAGCGCGCTCACCCGCACCACCGGCAGATCGTCGCCCGGAAACTGATAGCTCGTCAACAGCTCCCGCACTTCCAATTCGACCAGTTCGAGCAGCTCGGGATCGTCCACCATGTCGACCTTGTTTAGCGCCACCACGATGTAAGGCACGCCCACCTGGCGCGCCAGCAGAATGTGCTCGCGCGTTTGCGGCATCGGGCCGTCGGTCGCCGCCACCACCAGAATCGCGCCATCCATCTGCGCCGCTCCGGTGATCATGTTCTTGATGTAATCGGCGTGACCCGGGCAATCCACGTGCGCATAATGGCGGTTCGCCGTCTCATACTCGACGTGCGCCACCGCGATCGTGATCCCGCGCGCTTTTTCTTCCGGCGCGTTGTCGATCGAATCGAAACTCCGGAATTTGTTCTTCGGATTGTGCTTCGACAGCGTCTTGGTAATCGCCGCCGTCAACGTCGTCTTGCCGTGATCGATGTGCCCGATCGTCCCGATGTTTACGTGCGGCTTGCTGCGGTCAAATTTCTCTTTCGCCATAGCGTCTCCCTACTTGGTTGCGATTCCGCCTTTGTTGCGGTTGATAATTTCCTCTGCCAGGTTTCTCGGAACTTCTTCGTATTGGCCGAAATGCATGCTGAAGCTGCCGCGCCCCTGCGTGCGCGAGCGCAGCTCAGTGGCATAGCCGAACATTTCGGACAGCGGCACCATCGACTTGATAATGTGCGTGCCGCCCGCGATTTCGGTCCCTTCGAGCCGTCCGCGCCGCGAGATCAGATCGCCGTTTACCGGACCCATATATTGCTCCGGCACCGTGACTTCGACCCGCATCACCGGCTCGAGCAATACGGGCTTCGCTTTCCGCAGCGCTTCCTTCACGCAAATCGAACCGCAGATCTTGAAGGCCATTTCCGATGAATCGACATCGTGATAATCGCCATCGAACACCGTCACTTTGACGTTGTTCAGAGCGTAGCCGGCGAGTATGCCGCCTTCGAGCGCTTCCACTACGCCTTTTTCGATCGCCGGAATGAATTCCTTCGGAATGTTGCCGCCGGTGATCTCACTGACAAACTCGAAGTCCTTTTCCGGATCCGGCTCGACTCGCAGCTTCACGCGCGCATACTGGCCCTTACCGCCGGTCTGCTTCTTATGCGTGTAGTCGTACTCCGCTTTCTGCCGGATGGTCTCGCGATAGGCCACCTGCGGCTTGCCGACGTTGGCGCCTACATGGAACTCGCGCTGCATGCGGTCGACGATGATTTCCAGATGCAGTTCGCCCATCCCCGCCAGAATCGTCTGGCCGGTTTCGGGATCGGTCGAAACATGCAAGGTCGGATCTTCGGTCGCCAGCTTGTGAATGGCGACGCCCAATTTTTCCTGGTCTTCTTTGGTCTTGGGCTCGATGGCGAGCTGAATGACCGGCGCCGGGAAAATGATCGACTCCAGCAGGACAGGTGATTTATCGTCGCAGATGGTATCGCCCGTTACTACCTGCTTCAGGCCGACAGCGGCGCAAATATCACCGGCTAGAATTTCCTGGATTTCCTCGCGTTTGTTGGCGTGCATCTTGACCAGACGGCCGATGCGTTCGCGCTTGCCCTTGGCGACGTTGTAAATGGAATCGCCGGTATTCAGCTTGCCCGAATAGACGCGGATAAAGCAGAGCTGACCGACAAATGAATCGGTCATGATCTTGAAGACCAGCGCCGAGAACGGCTCTTTATCCTCGGGCTTGCGCTCAACCACCTCGTCCGGATTATCGATCGAGTGACCCTTGACCGGCGGGATGTCGAGCGGCGACGGCAGGTAGTCGCACACGGCGTCAAGCAGATTCTGCACGCCCTTGTTCTTGAACGAAGAACCGCAGATCACGGGGAAAATCTTCCGCGCGATGGTGGCTTTCCGAATGCCGGCGGCCAACTCTTTCTCGGTTACCGGCGTACCTTCGATAAATTTCTCAAACAGCGCGTCGTCGGATTCAGCGGCCGCTTCGAGGAGCTTCTCGCGATACTCTTTGGCCTTCTCGAGCATATCGGCCGGAATATCGACATCGTCGAACTTGGCGCCGAGCGTCTCATCTTGCCAGATGCGCGCTTTCATGGTGACCAGATCGATCACGCCCTTGAATTGGTCTTCAGCTCCGATCGGCAATTGAACGGGCACGGGACGGGCGCTCAGACGGTCGACAATCGTTTCCACTGAGCGATAGAAGTCCGCGCCAACGCGGTCCATTTTATTGATGAAGCAGATGCGCGGAACGCCGTATTTGTCGGCCTGACGCCAGACCGTTTCCGATTGCGGCTGTACACCCGCTACAGCGTCAAATACCGCGCATGCTCCATCGAGCACGCGCAGACTGCGCTCCACTTCGGCGGTGAAATCGACGTGCCCGGGCGTATCGATGATGTTGATGGTGAATTCGCGCCATTCGCAAGTGGTTGCCGCCGAGGTTATGGTGATGCCGCGCTCCTGCTCCTGCGCCATCCAATCCATAGTCGCGGTGCCCTCATGCACTTCACCGATTTTGTGCGTACGGCCGGTGTAATACAAAATGCGTTCGGTCGTAGTGGTTTTACCGGCATCGATGTGCGCCATGATACCGATGTTGCGCATGTTCTCTAACGGTACGGTGCGAGGCATATCTAATTCACAATCATCAAAAAACTTCGAATACAGCTACCAGCGATAGTGCGCGAAAGCCTTATTGGCTTCGGCCATACGATGCACATCGTCTTTCTTCTTCACAGCGCCTCCGCGCATGTTGGAGGCATCGTTTAATTCGTTCGCCAGCTTGTCGGCCATGCTCTTGTCGGGTCGCGTTCTGGCATTGGTGATAATCCAGCGCAGCGCCAAACTCGTGCGGCGATTCTGCGAAACTTCGACCGGCACCTGATAGTTCGCGCCGCCGACGCGCCTGGTTTTCACTTCGAGCAGCGGCTTGACGTTCTCGACCGCCTTCTTGAAGGCCTTGAGCGGATCGTCGCCCGAACGCTCGCGCAACATTTCCATGGCGTCGTAAAAAATTTTCTGCGCGGTGGTCTTCTTCCCGTCCCACATCATCGAATTGACGAATTTCTCGACCAATGTCGAGTTATATAGGGGGTCGGGGATCACGTCTCGTGGTTCTGGTCGTCTACGGCGCGGCATAGTTCCTCTCTACTTCTTCTTTCCGCCCTTAGCCGGAGCGGCAGCGGCGGTTCCGCCTTTGGGTCGCTTGGCGCCGTACTTCGAACGGCCTTGCTTGCGGTTGGCGACGCCCGCGGTATCGAGCGTTCCCCGCACCACGTGGTAGCGCACGCCCGGCAGATCCTTCACGCGGCCGCCGCGGATCAGCACGATCGAGTGTTCCTGCAGGTTATGGCCCACGCCCGGTATATAGGTAGTGACCTCGATGCCATTCGTTAACCGCACGCGCGCCACTTTGCGCAGAGCCGAGTTCGGCTTCTTGGGCGTCGTGGTGTAGACGCGCGTGCAAACTCCACGGCGTTGCGGGCAAGCCTGTAGGGCGGGGCTTGCGGTCTTGTATACGGTCGCCTTCCGGCCCTTCCGCACAAGTTGGTTAAAAGTCGGCACGAATATCCTCTCGAAAAATTCACACGCGCACGGCCTGAGCGCGCCAGAACGCGCTCTTCCGCACACAAACAGTTCCGAACAAATAATCCCCGTTTGGGGTTCCAAGCAGGCCAAATCCTGTCTATTTCAAATCAGGACGGCTGCGAATGATTAACTGCCAGGAGGCCGAAATAGCACTTTCATCAGCCCCAAACTGCGAGGGTAACAACTTCGGGTGTGGCCCATACCGGATACCAACGTCGCTCTCTCTTTCATTGCTGTCGAGAGACCTTATTCGTACGGCAGCGGGACCCGACTTCCGGCCGGATGCCTATCTTGAGGCACGGTAGCACGGAGGCCGAAGAATCAACTCGCCAAACCCTCCTAGTTTAAGGGTGAAACGTGTTACCTGTCAACCGAATAGGAGATATTTCCTGGGTCCGAACTCCGGCCTATCCTATATAACAGACCGTCGACAACCCGAATTCGCCTACTTTTCGCTATCAATGGCGCTGACGCTCCCACGCTCGTCCACTTTATAACGGTGTGCCCCGGTCAGCCAGTTAACGCTCAACGTCGACGCTCGGGTGTCCCACGTCAGGCCGGGCGAACCTAGCTCCAGATTGGAGAGACAACTGGCCACTTTTAGCGCGAACGTCTGTCTGAGACTCTTACCACGCACCAAGACCCGGACAAACTGCTCCTGGCCCGCCTGACAATACGACATGGGTCCGGGGCGGGAAGGATAGCTGTCCGTTACCACATAGATGCGGTTTGCTTCTTCGCCGAGGACCTTAAAATCCGCTACCGGACTGCCGGGCTCGACCGTTTTGTCGCGAGCCAGTAAAACCTGCTGTCTCGCGATTCGTACCAACGTGCTATTTCCGTTGGTCGAGTAGCGCAACACACGGCCCGATGCCAAAGACACCGTCTGGCCGCCGCCCAGCGCACCCGCAGCCACAATCAGGGCGAGTAAACGGCTACGAAAGAATCCGGTCCGCATAGCACACCCCAAAGTAACCCCAGGCGTCGTTTGCACCGGGCCGATGGGCATACTTCGCAGCGTCTCGCGCATGAAGGGCCGCCTCGCTTTGGCCCTGATTGCTCGGCTTCGTGATGTCCCAGCCGATGTTGCCTGTTTTGCTATCGCAGAGAATTACGGGATTGCGGACCCAGGCATTCTTTGCGCCGTCCCAAACATGATAGGAGCCGCCATTCCAGCGGGCAATCGCCTCGCGACTGGCCTGGTCTTCGGTAAACGTCCGGCCGTTCTGCGATAGGTAACGAATGGCCGCCTGGCGTTTGGCCGCGTACAAGGCCAGCCCGCAATCCACATTCATCTGCCAGTTCCAACACTGTTCGTAGCTCGGACGCGGATTCGTCATTTGGCACATGCCGTATCCGTTGTCGAACGATTTAACCGGCTCGCCGCGCGCATCAAAATGCGTCATTTTACTTTCGTGCTGGAGTATTTTGTCGAAGCCGCCGCTGTCGGCTTTTGCCGCCAGATACGCCACGACTTGCCCGGCGGACGGATTCGTTCCCGCAAGCTTGACGCTGATCGAGTCGGTTCCGCCCGGCCCGCTCACCTTCACCGTCAGTAGACCTCCGAGATTGCCAAGCGCCCCGCTCGCATCCCATTCGTTAACGGTCATCGAGACGCTTCCTTGCTGCGAGAAAACGTCCCACCGGATCTGCCAGTTCCAAACGAGTTGTTGGCTTGGCGATAGCCGCTGATCGCAGACGAAGGGTATAGCCGGCCAGCTCGGATCTGCTGTTATCTGAAAAACCGAGTTTGCTGCTGGAGAGGTGATCAAGCCCTCTTATTGAATCATGTTTCTGAAGCGTTTGTGGGGAAGAATTGCCACGCAGGCCACGAGGCCCAGAATGAAGATGGCGAACGTACCGGGTTCCAGCACGCCGGCGGCGGAAGGAGCGAGAAATCCGGTCACCTGATTGCTACTCGCGCCCGTTGAGCTGTCCAACCCGATCGCAAACTGATGCGACCCGGGAGCAATGGCGCTCGAAAAAGTCACTCCCAAATTGTCGCCGTCGCCAAGCGTGCTGCCATCATTCGCTTTCGAAGGCTTCACCGGCCGCTACGTGTGGCATTGCCACATGCTGGAGCATGAAGACAACGAAATGATGCGCCCGTACGAGGTGGTCCCGGCCTAGCGCACCCTCGGCACGCGAAGAATGCTTGTGCGGCAATCGCGCACGGCCGTACAGGGCATGGGCCTGCCGTCTTTGCTCATGCAGACCTCAATCGCCCTGAGATACGGGCCGGCGCAACTGACGGCGAGATCCGCATCGGCCAATCCCGGATTCGCCTGCTCAAACGAGCGTTTGAGCTCCGCCGGCGGGATATTGAATTGCCGCGCCGGGCTGACAAATTCGGGCGGCATGCGGAGCGCCGTGAAAATGCGGCGGATCAGGCCGAAATAATCGTCGGCGTTGAGCCCGCTGCAGGTTCCGTGAGCCGCCCATTCGTGCGCCACCAGATGAACGTCGGGCATGATGTCAAGCATGCGCGCCGGATCGCTAAGACCAGGTTGCTGGCCGCAGTATTCCGGGCCGCCGCCGTTGCGAAACTGCGGCCAAAGCCCATGCACGATGAAGCCGAAATGCTGGCTGCCCGAGCATTCCGGACTGTTTGGCTGGCCGTGGCAGAACTCCGGCGACCACGAAAGGTTCAGCAGGTAATAATCGAACTCGCCCGCCCTGCTGCGCTGCTGGCCAGGCGCGGAAAGCGAAATCGCAAGGCAGACAACCGGAAGCAGACGAGCGGCTCGGCGAATCTTCATAGCCGCTATTCAGCCTACAAGATTCCCGCCCGGCTCAAGCGATGCTATCCTCGGAGCGAGGCGGCGCGCATGAACTCCCGCAAGACTCTGTTCTTCTTCGGCTGCGCTGCCGTTTTCCTCGGTACTGCTTACGCGCTAGATCGTACCTTGCCGCGGCCCTTTCGCGAGTATCCGGGTATTGAGCATCGCTTGGGCTCGATTCCGCTTCCGCCTGATTATCAGGAGAAGGCCGAATGGGCTTTCGCGCGCCTGATGTATCCGGGTGGCTGGAATGATGGCTATGCGGACGGCCGCGAAGACGATTGGCATCAGGGCACCGCTCTCTGGACCCAAGACTTTCCGCCCGCCGACCGTAATTTTTCTCTGGCGCTGCGCCGTTTGACGCGTATCCACGTCCGGTCCGTCGAGCAGTGCGTGAATCTGGACGACGGCGACGAAGTTTATAACTGGCCATGGCTTTACGCTGTTCAAGTCGGCGAGTGGGGCATTACCGATCAGCAGGCCAAGAAGCTGCGCGATTATCTGCTGCGCGGCGGATTTTTCATGGCCGACGATTTTCATGGCACCGTGGAGTGGGGCGTATTCGAGGAAAGCATGAAGCGCGTGTTTCCCGACCGCCCCATCGTCGACATTCCGGATAGCGATGCTATCTTCCACACGGTTTATGATTTGGACCAGAGATGGCAGATCGTCGGCCGCGATCATCTCTATGAAGGCCACAAGCTCGACGGCTATGTGGCGCGCTGGCGCGGTATTTACGACGACAAGGGCCGCATCATGGTGGCCATTTCATTCAATTCCGATATCGGCGATTCGTGGGAATGGGCCGATTCGGCTGATTATCCGGAGAAGTACTCGGCGCTCGGTATTCGCATCGGCGTCAATTACGTCGTGTACGCGATGACGCACTAAGCGCGGATTTCTTCTACGGTAGCGTAACCGGTTTGGCGCTGCCGTAGTAAACGCCGTTGAACAACAATTTGAACGTACCGTGCGGCTGCGCGCGGAACGTCACCTCCGGGCCGAGCAGAAATACTTTGCCTTCGCCGACGGACGCTTCCGCCACCGCCGTTCCCCCATCGAGATACTGCTGGCCCCAGGCCCAGCCGCTTTCGAGCGGTTTCGGACTCGCAAACCAAGCCACTGCCGAAGTACGCTTCTGAGCCGCATCCGGCAGCAATTTGAAGACCGGACTGTTCTCGAAGAAAACATCCGCATGATCCGGCATGCCGTACGCCAGCGGATTGTTGTTATCGATCTGCACTTTCAGCAGCGAGCCCGGCACGTAATATTTCTCGCGCGGCAGCGGGTGTTCTTTGCCGTCGTTCCCCATTTGCGTCAGATAGTTTTGAACCGGCACGCCCAACAGCTCCGCCAGGGCCGTCGAGCTGCCGATAGTTACCACGGATCCACCGGCCGCAACGAACTTCTTGATCTGCGGCAATGTTTTGTCCTCGGTAATGCGTCCGAGCCAGGCGCGATATTGCTCAGGAATGTCCTCGGCGTCGGGCTGGCGCTGGTTGAACCCGCCGCGTTGCGCGGGGCCTCGGCGAAATGCTCCATCAGTAAAGACCAGTACATCGAAGCGGCTCTTCAGGTCGCCTGCATCAAGCGTCTGCGGATAAACCACCTCAAACGGGAATTCGTACTGTTCGAATAGCCAGCGATCCCAACCTGACGGCATCAAACCGCCGTACTGGTCGTACAATCCAATACGGATCGGCTGCAGCCGCAACGCTTGCTCGCTGGGTGCCTTGGCCATGCCATACGCGCTGACCCCGTATTGTTGCGCAGCGCGCTCGAGAATCGGCCGGACGGCGGGCGCCGCTGTCACCCAAATCGTGCCGGTACCCAGATCCCGTCCATCGGGCGATTGCGGCGTGTTCAGCCAATACACCGCGCAGTCGGCCTTTAACAGCCGATTGATGACCACGAAAGCATCGTTCATTCGATGGCTGATCAAATAGCCGGCCGGATTGGAAACTCCGGTCACGGAACCCGCCGGAGCCGGAAGCAGGCCCTCGACCTTCACAAACGGTCCGTTAAAGCCCTCCAGAATGCGATCGAAGCGAATTCCCATCTGCATCGCCAGTGTCCAGCCGGCGCTATCGTAGGGCGGAATCGGCGGACCGCCCGGATAGAGAAAATCGTTCGGATGGTGCTGCGGCTCAAACATATCCATCACATGCGGGCGGAAGGCTTGCGCCGATTTGACAATGTAGGAGCCGGCCGGGTAGGTTTTGCCGTTCACTTGGAATTGTGCCATGGCCTTCATCACGCTGATCCCGGTTTTCAGCAAAGCGTTCACAAACTTGGTGGCAGTCGGGAAATCGGGTTGATCCGAAGGAATGATGTAGCCGCGTGGATCGCGATGCTGCGGGTCGTGCAAAACGGCTTGATACAACTCGGTTGGCAGCACCGCCGCTCCTCCCAATCCGCCAACCGTGAGCCCGGCGGGCAAGCCCGCTTCCGTGCCGGGCCTTCGCGCCGATTCCGGCGCCGGCGCGGCTGCCTTCAAAGCGTCGATGCGGTCGGGCGTGACCGTCCAGTGATCTTCGCTGCCCTCCTGGATCGCATTCCGGCCCATGCGGTAGATATCGAAAAGCAGCGTTTCACGATTGCGTGAAGCGTAATCGAGCACCGCGCGATTGTTGCTCATCTCGTATTCGATCGATTGCCGGTAATGCCACATTTGCGGCGCTACCGGCAGCGGCCAGTCGCCGGTGGGCAGTTGCTTATCGGCCACCAGCGGAATCGGCATCGGCGTCGGGTTGCCAATAATCTCGGTCAGCAGGCCAATCATGTTGTGGAAGTAGCAAATGGTCCGCAGGCCGCCATTCCACCAGGTGGAATAATTCGCTCCCGACCGTTGCGCCGATCCGCCCTTGCCTTCTTCGACCAGCCGCTGATGCATGGCGGTGCCCACCGCCTCGACGTCCAGCGGAATCAGCGGATCGAAATTGTAATTGAACGGATCGCGAAATGGCGGCATGAAAATGACCGCGCCCGCGGGGCCGGTCTGGTGATGGTTGTACACGATTTGCGGAAACCATTCCATAAACAACTGGCGATTCATATTGGTGGTCTCCGGCATATTCGACATATAAAAGTCACGGTTGTTATCGTGGCCGATATAGTGCTGAAAAAGCCGCGGCAACCCGCTCAAACTCCGCCGCGCCGGATTCCCTTCGCGCATGTACCAATTCGCCACCAATTCCTGTCCGTCCGGATTCGCCAGCACGCACAACAAGATGTCATCGTTCAAGAAACGCATGGTTTCCGGATCGGTCCGGCTCACCATCTCGTACACTTCTTCCATCTCCTGCTGTGATCCCACGGTTTCGCTGGCATGCAGGCCGCCATCGATCCAAACCACCGCCTTCCCCTCGTGCGCTAGGGCGCGCGCCTGTTCGTCCGTCAACCCCTCGGCCTGGGCAAGCCTTCGCGCGATCTCTTTGAACCTGTCGAGATGCTTGAGGTTGTCGGGCGAAGTAATGATCGCCATGTACTGCCGCCGGTTTTCCGAAGTCGTGCCGATGTCGATCAGCTTCATACGGTCCGATTCCGTTGCGAGTTTGTGCCAGTAGGCATCGAGCTGCGTATAATTCGCTATCTCGTAGTCATCGCCGAGATTGAACCCAAGCGCTTCCTTCGGCGTGGTGATCTTTGGGACGGCTTGCGCATGAAGGACGCTCGCAGAGATGGCTAGGGCAACGGAGATAAGAAGCGGGTTGCGTTTCAAAGGTCCACCTGATCGAGAAAGCTAAATGAAAAGCGATATTATTTATGCTGCTCGGCTTGCTGAGCGGCGGCGCGCTCTTTCTCGGCGGCAACTTCATCCGGGAAGAGCGGATGCGAAAGTGGACGGTAATTCCCTTCGTGGCAAGTGAAGCAGCGAACCGCCGGATGACCGTCAAAATGATCCCGATCGATGGCCGTCGCCATCTCGATCATCTTGCGGGCGGTTTTCTTTTCTTTCTTGTCGTCCAAATCGAATTTATGCGCTACATGGCAGAATTCGCAGTTCTTCCCGAGTGACCAGGAAAAATAATGCATCGTATCGATGAAGTCCGATTGCGGCAACGTTTTGAGCGAAGTCTTCACGTTCTTGAAGCGCGTTTCCGCCAGTTCTTCGGGCTTGCGAAGCGGCTCTCCCGCCGAATCCGGTTGCTTCTGCAAAACGATGGTGCTCTCCCGCTCTTTACCGTCGTTGCTGCTTACCGTATGCAGCGTAAGGGTCTGCCCATCCGCCGACAGCTCGTAGCTACGCTTGAAGGTGCTCGGCCGGCCGGCCATTTCGCCGCTCACCGTTAGCGTATTGCCTTCAGACGATGCAGTCAGCTCATGGGGAACGCCCTGGTACGGCAGAACGATCGGTTTGCCGTTATCAAAAACCGTCAGCACAGACCGCTCCTGGCCGTGCTCCGTCCACACGCCGGTGGTTTCCACCATCTGCGGCGCTTCCTCCTTCGTGTGCCGGTTGAACACCGCCATCTTCTGCTCAATGATCACCAGATAATTGGTCGGCGGCGGTCCCATAAATTTGCTTTTCTCTAGATCTGCCTTCCAAACGCCGCTGATGTTCGGCGCCGCGGCAGCCGCGAGCGAGGCACTGAATAAGGCTAAAGCTACGATCTGTCGCATGGGGTTTGGGACAAAGTATAACACCGCGAAATGATGTATGTCCTCCGCTACTTCGCCGGCCGTCGGTAGCATGTGCGTTGTCCGGGTCAATTACCAAGTGAAATGTCCGCTTAAGAAGCGAGTGGGAAAAGCTGAGGGTGTGGAAGTCAACGAACAGCCGATCCCAGCCGCGGTTTATCGTGTTGTCTCGACAAGCCACGAGCAAGCGGACGAGAACCGCGTCCAAACTTTGTCCTTGATACAACCTACTATAATATAGTAAAATCAATTAGCTGATAGTAGATCGATATGCCCTATCCAAAGCTGACTAAGCTCGAACTTCAAATCCTGGAGGCTCTCTGGACCCACGGCAAAGCCTCTATTCGAGAGATTCAGGAGACCTTTCCGGAGCCCCGCCCCGCGTATACCACCATTCAGACAACTGTCTACCGGCTGGAAGAGAAGAAAGCCGTCCGCCGTGTCCGCAAAATCAGCAACGCTCATATTTTTGAGCCGTTGATACCAAGGGATGTCGCTCGCCACCGGCTTCTCGATGAGATTCTGAGTTTCTTCGGTGGGCGGGCGCAGCCGATGATGGCACAGTTAGCCGAGGCGGGGAAGCTTTCGCTCGAAGATGTCCGCGAATTGGAGAAGACGCTCACGAAACTGGAGTCGGAACAAAGAGGAAAGGGACGCGTGAAGGGAAATGCTCAGTGAACTGACGAATCACGTCTGGCAGTCAACGATTTTCGCATTGGCGGTAGGGCTCATCATTTTCGCCTTTCGTCGGAATCGAGCTCAGGTGCGCTATTGGTTATGGTTCAGCGCATCGTGCAAATTCCTCGTCCCGCTTTCGTTGCTTATAAGCCTCGGTACCCAGTTCGAATGGGTGCCAGTCAGCCAAAAAATCGCGGCCGCACCGGCTGTTCAGTTCACTCTGGTGCAAATCAGTCAGCCATTTCCAAGCGCGTTGCCGCTAACACCTGCCACTGCAGCAACCCACGATTGGGCCGCTCTCGCGATCTTCGGAGTATGGGTGTGTGGGTTCGCTGTGATCGTGCTGATTCGCTATCGGGGCTGGCGGTGTATTCGGGCCGCGGTACGCTCTAGCACTCCGATTAACATTCTAGGAACCATGCAGGTTCGTTCTTCGCCGGGCCTGCTGGAACCCGGAATCGTCGGGCTGTTCCGCCCTATTCTGCTCCTACCTACGGGTATCGCGGAACGCCTGGAGCCACATCAATTGCAGGCGGTGCTTGCGCACGAGCTGTGCCACGTCCGGAGGCACGATAACCTAACTTCCGCAATCCACATGCTCGTAGAGGCGGCGTTCTGGTTTCATCCACTTGTGTGGTGGATCGGCGCCCGGCTGGTCGAAGAGCGCGAGCGCGCGTGCGACGAAGCCGTGCTGAGCCTTGGCAATGAGCCGGGCGACTATGCCGAAGGAATTCTCAATGTTTGTAAGTGCTATCTGGAATCGCCATTGTCTTGCGTCTCCGGGGTAACGGGGTCCAATCTCAAGAAGCGTATCCATGCAATCCTCACGGGACGCATTGCGCGCGACCTGAGCTTTGCCAAAAAATTGGCCCTGGCAGCGGCCGGTATAGCGGCTCTTGGCGCGCCCATCGTAGTGGGCATTGTCAGTGCGCCACGCGTCCGGGCGGAATCGCCGACTTTGGCTCAACTAGCCGCCACGCCGAAATTCGAAACGGTCTCGATCAAACGCTGTCAGGCCTATAGTAAAAGGCCACTCCCGGATTCTCCCGGAATGTTGCAGTCTGGTTGCAAGACTGTGGAGCAGTTCGTCGCGCAAGCGTATGGTGTATTCGCGAACGGCCATGCGAATCGTTTATCGTCTGTAGCGGTGACAGGGGGCCCACCCTGGGCCAGATCTGATTTTTACGAGGTCGACGCGAAAGCGGAGGGGCGTCCAAGCTTCGCAATGATGAATGGACCCATGCTGCAGGCACTTCTCGAAAACAGGTTTAAGCTGAAGATCCATCGCGAGACCAAAGAGGTCCCAGTTTATGCGCTGACTGTGTCCGAGGGCGGTCCCCCACTGCAGCCATTTCAAGGAAGTTGTATTCCTTGGGACTATGACAATCCACCCTCCCATCCGGCACCTCCTTCGCAGCGGTGTGGAAACCCCCAACGCACAAGTAACGCGGTCGATTTCGACGCTGCGACGATGACGGACCTTTGCTACTTTCTCCTAGTCACCTTGGACCGGCCAGTAATTGACGAAACCGGGATGTCAGGAAGAAGGTTTAATTTCCATCTGGAGATGCCCACTGAAGCCATCAAAGATCTCCGACACGGTGCTCGCGGCGCGCCCGCAGTACGTGATCCCAGGACGCCCGCAAACTCGAGCGATCCCTCTCTTATTTCCGCGATAAAAACCGCAATCAAGAAACTTGGGCTGAACCTCAAGCCGACCGAAGGGCCTGGCGAGTTCCTCGACATCGATCACATCGAGAGACTTCCGAGAACTAGGTACATTCGCAGAACAGTAAATCAAGAAAGGCCTATTGCATGACAAGATCAAATGCGCGCTGGACAGTTTTGTTTGTTGCACTGCTTTTTGCAACTGTATTTCCGCATCCCGTTGAATCGGGAACAATCCGCGCCTCTATCCAGCCAGCAAACGCCCGTAAACCCGCTCCCATGTTTCGCCTCTCGGACGCGTCCGGCAAGGCCGTCCGTCTTTCGGACTATCGCGGTAAAATCGTCCTGCTCAATTTCTGGGCAACGGAATGCGGCGGATGCAGGTTGGAAATTCCGTCATTCCTTGAGCTGGACCAGGCTTACGGAGGAGACGGTCTGGTTGTAGTTGGAGTTTCGATGGACATCTCATATGAGGACTTGAGGAATGCCCAAGAAGCTTGGGGCCGAGTAAAACCCTTCGTTCAAACCCATCAAATCAAGTACCCGATTCTGATGGGGAACGATGAAGTGACAAAGGTTTACGACATCCAAGCGCTACCTGTCACTCACCTGATCGACGCAAGGGGCAGGATCGCCGCCACATACGTAGGCATTGTAGACAAGAATGATATCGAAGCGAATATCAAAGTTCTCCTGAAAGAACGTTAGAAAAGCTGAAGAAATATGCTGTGAATTGTTTGCCCAACATTCCTGCCGCGCTGCGTTTCTCAACGTAGTCCGCCTTGAGATTGAGACAATGACGCGCGAACGATAGCGAAGCGGGACGCACGTAAGTCATTGTTCCTTCAAACTGTTTGCCACGCTAGTAAATATAACGTCCCTGATGTTGGGCTATCCAGGAAATTTCACTCTACTCATTTCGCAGAGTCTGAGCAGGATCGATACGGACCGCTCGAAGTACCGGCGGCAAAGCTGCGAAGAGCGCCACACCCAAAAGAATTATCAATGGCCCGATTATCGTCTGCGCATCAGTGGCCTTGACCTCAAAGAGAAGGCTCTGGACGACGCGTCCACAAGCGATGCCGACCACCAGTCCGACGAACAAGCCAAGCGAGACCATGCCAAGCAGACCGCTCGTGACCCGGTGCACAACATGCGCTGGGCGAGCGCCAAGCGCGAGGCGGATGCCGATTTCTCTTCGTTGTTTGGTTACCGAATAATTGAGTAAGCCGAAGAGCCCAACCGCCGCGAGTGCCAGCGCGATGATGGCAAAAAACAAGGAGAGCGCAGCGAGTAGCCGTTCCCGAAGCATTTGCCACCGGGAAAACGCGCTTTGGGATTGAACGGTGTGCACTCGGAAATCGCTGCGCACTTTCGCAAGCATACGCCGCAAAGTTGACTCCAATACTAGTGGATCGCTGGCAGTACGTATCAAAAAGGTGTTGAAATCCCGGTTTTCCATCGGTACATAGATCGTGGGGTGGATGGTTTCGCGCATGTCGTAATAGACAGCGTCGTGCACGTAGCCAATAATCTCCATTTGCGAGGAAGGGTCCTTCGCACGGGGGACGCCTACAGATCTACCTACAGGATTCCGTCCGCCAAAGTAGGCACGGGCGAAAGCCTCATTCACGATACCGACGCCTAATAACGGCTTGGCCGTATCACTGAAACCCGGTGGAAGATCGCCCAGCCGAAAATCACGCCCGTCGATCATGCTGATGCGCATGGTTGCAAAGAAGTCGGGCGACACGTCAAGAACGTATGCCGAGTGAGCCTTCACGGGGTGGCCATGAACGCGCACGTCCGTAGTCCAGCGGTTGCGACTCAACAACGGCCACCCTGCCAGCGCGACGGACTGTACGCCGGGAGTGCTACGTAACCGGTCCGCGACTTGCATCCAGACCTGCACCGGCTCTTTTTTCGATGCAGCGCAGTCCATGACTAGAACATGATCGGCGGAGAATCCCAGGTGTCGATGAGCAAGATGCTCAAATGTTGAAACGAACAGCCCCGCAAGGAACAGAACAAGAACGCAAAAGGCCATCTGAGCAGCCAATACTCCGTTCAATAATGGGCGATATGAGAGTCGTCCTTCGATGCCCTTCAGCGCGGCCATCGGCTTCACTGCTGATGCCCGGAGCGCAGGCCCCAAGCCAAAGAGCAAAGCCACAAAAGACGCGAGCGCAATGGTAAACAGTAAACCCCACCAGCCAGAATCGAGAACAAGGCGCACTGGATCGTCGGGCACGTGCAGCATAGAGACGACCCACGGAGTCGACCAAGAGGCAAAGAACGTGCCGAGCACTGAGGCCATTGTCGCCAGCAGCGCGCTCTCTACCAAAACCAACTGCATCAGCCGCCATTTCCCAGCGCCGATTGAAACGCGCAGCGCCATTTCGTGTGCGCGCGATGCAGCCTGTGCAGTCAGTAGATTGCCAACATTTGTGCAAGCGATCAGCAGGACCAATGCCACGAGCACCGCCAAAATCAATAGCAGACGGCGGTACTGTTTTTGTACATCCGAAGCTCCTGCGGCTGCAGGAAGGAGAAAAAGCTTCTCGCCAAGATAAGCATCCATGACCGCTTTGGGGGTATCGGACTGAAATCGATTCAATTGCTCCTGATGCTCGCGGGTAAAGAGTGCCTGCAAAGGCTGTCGAACCTGTTCGGCCGAAAATCCAGCCTTGGGATGTGTCCAGATTCGAAACCAAGACCAGCCGGAACTATTGATAGCCTCTGTATTCATCATCGCCGGAATGAAGACATCAGTGATTTCGCCAGGTTCTGTTCCGACAAAACCCCGAGGAGCCACGCCGACGATCTGAAAGCGATTGTTCCCCATGCGGAAAGTCTTGCCAAGGACATTGGGATCGCGAGCGAAGCGGTCGGTCCAATACTCGTAACTTATAACCGCGACGGGAGCAGCACCGGGTGTGAGGTCGTCATGGGGTGCAAGAAGGCGGCCGAGAGCTGGCCGCAGCCCAAAAACACTGAAGACGTTGCCGGAAATGTACTGCCTGTAAATCTTTTCTGTCTCGGTATCTGACCCAAGGATGACATCCTCGCGAGCAGTGAAACCAACGACCATGAGATCGGCTCTATCCGCTACGGCCTCCCGATATCGCCGGAATGTAGGGTAATCGAAATCGTCGCGATAGTCGGGATGGCCATCAGGGTCGATGTAAGTGGCCGCTAGATAGAAGAGACGTTCCGGTTGCGCCACAGGCAACGTACGCAGCAGGATTGCATTAACTAGCCGAAAAGCGGCGGTAGTAGCGCCAATCGCAATAGCGAGCGATAGTACGGTCGCGCCCGTAACGAGAGGACGCTTGCGAAGCTGTCGCCATCCAAAAACCACATCCGAAATCAATGAATCGATCCAGGGCACTAGTTTGATATCACGACTGCGCTCGCGCTGGAGAAACTGGTTGCCAAAAGCTTTTCGCGCCTCCTCAATAGTGCGCCCTTGTTCGATCGCTTCCTCAATATGCGAAGCCAACTCTTCCTGAATGTCTTTTTCAACTCGTTTTGTATGGAAGATATTCGCAAACCGACCGATCCAAGACATGACACTTCTCCTTCATGCGAGTTCCAGAACGCGTTGCACAGCGCAGGTCACCGCCGTCCAGCGACTTTGCTCAGTGGTAAGTTGTTTGCGACCCCGAGCTGTTAGCCGATATGTGCGCGCACGGCGACCGTTTTCCTTCTCAATCCACGTTGCATGAATCAGGCCGGCTTCTTCCATACGATGCAGTGCCGGATAGAGCGAGCCTTCTTCCACGCGCAGCACTTCGCCGGTGATTTCTTCGATCGCAGTCATGATTGCGTAGCCGTGGATTGGCCCGCGACGAGAAAGGATCTTGAACACTAGCAGATCTAAGGCGCCTTGAAGTGCGTCCTTTTTGACCATATATAGACAGCTTATTACAAAGACACCTTAGGCCAAAAGGAAAGGGTTGCTCAAACCAGCGGTTGTGCAACAAATAGCTGGCGGCGACACCATGTCGGAGATTCACTCAATTTAAGCGAACAACGCGCCGAAGTCGACGGCGGAAATGATCCGCGTTGCTTTGTGGCGATGAAGAGAGAGTAGCCCGCTCTTGTTGCCCGTCACGAGATAATCAGCTTTACTCGCCTCAGCCATGGCCAGCAGAAAATCATCGTTCGGATCGGGAGATCGTACACAGGCGGCAGCGGGCCGACGTCTTCGCGAGTCTTTTGATTTGGTTCACCAAGCGTCCGCATTATAAGGCTTGATAATTTCAGCGACTCTCGGCTTTTTGTAGCTACTTCGCGAGCTTTACTTTCCCCCAAAAAATTCCGCAATCCTGTACATCCGCTCGGTGGGGAAACAGCTCGGCCAGGCGATAGTAATCGATGGTGTCGTCCTTGCAGCTTTCGACGGTCGCAAACCGGCCCGCCTTGATCTGTTCTTTAAGCTCCGCCTCCGAAACGATGTGGAACAGAGCCTCCCGCTTCGGAGACAGTTGGATCTTGTGGGAGTACGAAAATTCCATTCCATTGGGCGGCGTGCGCTGCAGCAGAAAATAGACCACTTCCTCCGCGTACAGCCTTGCCCCTGGCGGCGTGACATCTCCAACTTTTCGCGCAATCTCCCCGTAATCTTTCCATGTCGTCGAATCGCGGTCTTCAAATTGCGCGCGGGCGCAGGCGAGCACCGTCAGCGCAATCGCCACAGCCGCCGGCCGCCAATACTGGCTGGACCCCGCCAACCGCGTTCCTACGCTATACAGACCCACCGCCGCCAGCATGCTGACAAATGGAACAAGAAGCAAAAAGTAACGGCCAAAGGTAGGATGGGCCGTTGCGATGAAAAGCCCAAGACCCACCGCCAGCCAACCCGCCAAATAGAATTCCGCGCGGCGCGCGCCATTCCACTCGCGTTGCTTACGCAAAAAAAGAATGCCGGCCACCGCCAACAAACCCAGCAGCAGCGCCTGCGTGGAATCCATCCAACTGGTGAGCGCATCGACATCCTGCAGCGTGGCTCCCGGCCAATTCACGCGCCGGTAAAGGGCCTGGTATTGGACGATGTTGAAGAAAACCTGACGCGGCGCTTTCGCAAACAACCACAAAACGGGCAGAAACGAAACCAGCACGCCTAGTAGAAAAGCGGCGCATTTTCCTACCCGGCTCCCGGCGCGGTGGACCACCAACATCCATATCAATAGGATGGGCGCCACCGGGACGGTCAGCAGCGATGAATCCGCCGCTGCGCCCGCCAGCAGACCCGTGCAAAAAGCCAGCACGGAAGCCCGGCGATCCACCGCCGCAATCGCCGTCCGAAAAGCGGCGACGCCCAGGAAAAGGCAAATGCCGTAAGCTTGCCCCACCAGCCCAAATTGGGTAATGACACTGTTGAAGCCAACAAAAACGGCCGCGCTTGCGGCGCACGCCACGTTCCAGCCGCGCACGGGCAAGCGTGAGAGCACAAATTCCGCCGCCAATGCGGCAGCGCCGGCCGCAAACAGGGCCGCCACCAGATGCGGCGCCTGCCAGTGCTCGCCAAACAGTCGAATCAGGGCGCCGTTCAGGTACGCGTTCAAGGGCGTCTGCGGGAAACAGAAATCGATATAGGGAGTCTTGCCGGCCGCAATCCGATCCGCGGCGATGAGGTGAAAGCCTTCATCCCAGACAAAGGCCCGCGTTTGCGAGTAGCCGATAAGCCAACCGGCTATAACTAGGACGACGGTCGAGAGGGCGATTATACTATGACGGCCGTAATCCGGCCTATCCCCTGGCATATTCCCTTCAGAATAATCTGAGGCCACTTAGGACTCAGAACCGGTTGTGAATAAGTGTCCGCATCCGTTATAACTCAGGTATCTCACCTAGACGGGTTTGGACACCGGACGCAAGGCCGAACGCTAAGGAAAGTAAGGCAGTGGAGCAACGAGCGGGCGTCGCGCTATGAGATCTCATGTCGAGATGCAAGCGAAAAATCGAGTTCGTGTCTCAGGAACACGAACTCGTTTTGGAAAGGAGACACCGCAATGAAAGTCAAGAGCAAGGTCACTGCAGGCCGCTGGTTTTGGTATCTCTAACCTCTTTATCGGCTCCAAACGGCCGATTCTATAGGTTGGCTTAGTCTGGTTGGTTAAACTCGGCCGCTCCGCCTTCCCAGCGAGCGGCCGACTCTTTGACGGATATCTAACATACACCAATGGCCAACAGCTTTCATCGCGTCAGCCAATCGCTTCGCCTCGATAAAGGGCTCTGGCCCTTCACTGCGATCCTGATTGCGTTGACGCTCGTGGCGGCTTGGCTGGTATGGGCGTTTCGAGCGCGTGTCACTCATTACGAAGTCTCCGATTCGGCGCGCCTCGAAGTCAATGGAGCGGCGTATCCCGTGCAGGCGGATGTGCCCGGCCGGCTGTTGGTTTCAAAACTCGTTCTGGGCAAGGAAGTGCACACCGGCGACATCCTGCTCGAGCTCGAAAGCAAAGACGAGCAGCTCAGTCTCGAACAGGAGCGCATTCATCGCGCTTCGCTCGAGCCGCAATTCGCCGCCTTGCGTTCGCAGATGCAATCGGAAGATAGCGGGCGCTTGGACGACCGCAAAGTGCTGACCGTCTCCACCAGCGGCGCTCAGGCGCAGTATCGCGAAGCGGAAGCGCAGGCGAAGCTCGCCCAACAGGAGGCAGCGCGCGCGGATCGTTTGCATGCCGCGGGTCTCATCTCGGAGGCGGACGCGCAGCGCACGGATGCCGACGCGCAAAGCAAGCGCGCTGCCGCGGACAATATGAAGGCCGCCATCTCGCGTCTCCAACCTGAGTTGCGTGTTCGCGAGCGTGACCGCGAAGTCCGGCTCGATCAGGTAACCGCCGACATCACCAAACTGCAGGCGGAGGCGGCCGCGTCTTCGGCCAATATCAAGCGCCTCGAATACGAAATTGAGCGCCGCCGTCTGCGCGCCCCCATAACGGGAACCTTGAGTGAGTGCGCCACGGTCCGCGCGGGCGCCTACATTACCGAAGGGCAGCAGGTGGGCGTCATCGTTCCGCGCCGCAAGCTCGAGGTGGTCGCCGAGTTTTCGCCGGCCGCCGCCTTGGGCAAGCTGCATCCCGGACAGCCAGCCATCGTGCGCCTCGATGGTTTTCCGTGGGCGCAATTCGGCACGCTGTCCGCCAAGGTATCGCGCGTCGCAGGCGAAATTCGCGATGGCAAAGTGCGCGTCGAACTGGCGGTGAATACCGCTTCCCACTCGCGCATCCCCTTCCAACACGGCTTGCCGGGCTCGGTGGAAGTGGAAGTGGAACGGACTTCGCCGGCCATGCTGCTGCTTCGCTCGGCGGGGGAAGCACTAGGTGCACACTAAAGCAGGTGCGCTTTGAGAAAGCTCCTGGCGCCGGAAGTCGTCCAAACCTCTGCCCTCGACTGCGGACCGGCAGCCCTCAAGTGCCTGCTCGAAGGCTTCGGCATCAACGTCAGTTACGGGCGCTTGCGCGAGGCCTGCCAGACCGGACTCGACGGCACTTCCATCGACACCATGGAACTGGTGGCCAATCAACTCGGCCTCGAAGCCGAGCAGATCATGCTTCCGGCCGATCATCTGCTGCTGCCCGAGGCCAAAGCGCTGCCTGCCATCGTCGTCATTACCTTAGCCAATGGCCTCACGCACTTCGTCGTAGTTTGGCAGCGTTACGGCAGCATGCTGCAGGTGATGGATCCGGGTGTCGGGCGGCGCTGGGTCTCCTGCCGCCAGTTTCGCAGTGAAATCTATAACCATGGCATGCCCGTCGAATCGGCCGATTGGCGCGAATTTGCGTCTTCGGAGAATTTTCGGCTGGCGCTCGAAGCGCGCTTGCAAGGCGTTGGCATCGGCAAGGCCGAACGCAGAGGCGCGATCGAGTTGGCAGCCGCGGCCGAAGATTGGCGTCCACTCGCGGCGCTCGATGCGGCCACGCGCCTGTTGGATTCCTTGGCGCAAGCGGGCGGCCTGCCCGCTGGCCGCGGCCGCTACGAACTTCTCAAACGGCTCTGCGCGAAGCCCGATCTCATCCCCGCCCGCTACTGGTCGGCAGTGCCCCTGCCGACAGACCTGGACAACGGCGCGCAATTGCTGATGCGCGGGGCGGTGCTGGTCCGCGTAAAAAACAAGCGCGTGCGCATCGTACGGGAAGAACTCACTCCGGAGTTGACCGGGGCGATCGATGGGCCGCGCGAAAGCCCGGCGCGCGAGTGGCTGCGAGCCTTGGCGCAGACTGGTGTCCTCTCATCCGGCTCCCTGCTGCTCGCGCTAATCGCGGCCGCCGGTGGGGTGCTCATCGAAGCGCTGCTCTTTCGCGGACTACTCGATATCAACTCCGAGCTAAGCCTCACCGGCCAGCGCATGGGCGCGGCGGCGGCGCTCTTGCTGTTTAGCCTCGCCATGCTGTTGCTCGAGGCGCCGTCCTTCGCCACCGGTCTTCGTCTGGGGCGTCAGCTCGAAAATCGCCTCCGCATCTTGTTTCTCGAAAAAATTCCCAAGCTGGGCGACCGCTATTTTCAGAGCCGCCTCATCTCCGATATGGCGGAACGCAGCCACGCCATCCACCGCTTGCGGCAATCGCCCGATCAGCTTCGCCAATTGCTATCCGCGCTGTTT
>DASYAX010000038.1:0-4855 GCA_036501045.1 Bryobacteraceae bacterium | reverse complement strand
ACAGCGCCGCACGCAGCGCTCACCGCACCGCTCGGATCGTAGGAGAATCGTTTCGCCGCCTTCAGCAGGTCGTTATGCGACACTGCTGGGACAGAAGCAAGGTTCCTCGGGGGACAGGATTTCCAGAGGGACCAGATCCCCCTCTACTAGTTGCCAACCGATTGCGGCCAGAGACTCGCGGAGCTGGTCCTCTACTGTTGGACGTCGTCTGAGGAGTTCGCGCGAAAAAATGACGGCCAACCGGCGTTTGCTTTCATCATCACTTTGCTCATAGAGCCCGGATAGCCAATCGGTGAGGGCTCGGACTCTGGTCTTGTGACTATAGGCTTCGGCACCAGAGAGGGACGGAGCGATTAGGCCCGCGGCCCCGGATACGGTGAGGAGGAAATCTGCATCATTTATGTCGCGCAGGATCGCGATGACGGGCCCCCATGGTGTCAACCGCAGCCCTGCCTCGCTTGCGACCTCTCCATACTCGCGCTGCAGGATCTCAAGCTCTTTGTCCAGGTATACGGAACTGGCTTCTGAGGTTATGTGGTAGCCGAGATTTATCGCTGCGCCAAACCCACCAACGGAAGAAGATCAAGCAGCTCGGAGCGACTGTAGAAAACGAGGTAGGACCGAAGGCTCTCGTTTCGCTCCGCTAGCCTGTCTCGCCAGATTTTGATCGCGCGCTGTTCATCCGTGAGCGGTTGTCCGACATCTGCCCGGTAAGCCGAATGGAACGGCAACCGCACCGGGTCAGCGGAAGGGTATTGACCAACAACCTCGCTCAGGAGGGATCGGAGTACTTTCGTCTCTTCGATGATGCGCGACAACTCCGCCCTGCGATTGAGATTCCTCATAGGTACATGCTGCCATCTCGAAGCTCCCGGCCGACCGGCGCTCGTCTCGCTTTCGGCCCGCTCGAAAAATGCATTGCTGACAAAACTGCTGACAAAAACTCAAAAGCCCGCATCAAGCGGGCCCGTAAACTACTGATTTTAAACATGGAGCCACCCGCCGGGATCGAACCGGCGACCTGCTGATTACGAATCAGCCGCTCTACCAACTGAGCTAGGGTGGCCTCCCTGGCGGCTCTTTCCTATGGTACAAGAATCGTGCCATTCCTGCCTCATAATGACTGCCCGCTATCGTAGAGAATATGCCTCTGGTCAAAGTAACAACGCTCACCGAATTGCCTCCCGGCACACTGTCTGAGGTGCAGGTGGCTGGCGCGCCCTACGCCGTCTGCAATGTCGATGGCGCCATTCATTGCGTGGATGGGACCTGTCCCCATGAAGGTGGGCCGCTCGGCGAAGGAACTCTCGAGGGCAACAACATTACCTGCCCCTGGCACTCATTCGCCTTCGATTGCCGGACCGGCGCCAATGATATGGACGAAGACCTCAGAGTGCGGAGTTACCCCGTTGTCATCCAAGATGGAAATATTCTGATCGACCTGCCGTGATCGCGTGCCCGAGCTGCCCGAAGTCGAAACCGTTGTCCGTTCGATCCGGCCTCACGTTGTCGGCCGGACCATTGTGCATGTTGAGCTGTTCTCGCGCCGCGTTACCCGACTCGGTTTTGCCGAAACCGTTGCCGGGCTGACTGGCACGGTAATTCAAGCGATCCACCGCCGCGGCAAGCAAATCTTTTGCGAGCTCAATCGCGGCCTTCTCTATGTCCACCTCGGCATGACCGGCAAACTACTTTGGGACGCCACTCCCGGCAAATATACCCGCGCTATTTTCCGGTTGGATTCGGGCGTTTTGCTCTATGACGACGTCCGCCAATTCGGCCGCGTCGAATTCTTTCCGGAGATCCCCGCCTTTCTGAAACGCGCTGGCCCGGATGCGCTCGCGATCGATGTTACCGAATTCTTCGAACGCCTGAAGCGGCACAGCGGATATATTAAACCATTGCTGCTCAACCAATCGTTCATCGGCGGCGTAGGCAACATTTATGCCGACGAGTCCCTCTTCGCTGCCCGTATTCATCCACGTGCTTCAGCGAAGCGTCTTTCCCAAAAACGTGCCGCCGATTTGTACACGAAGATGCGCCAGATTTTAGAGCTCGCCATCCAACACCGCGGGTCCTCTATCTCGGACTACGTGGATGCAGCCGGCATTCGCGGGAACTTTCAACAGCATCACAACGTTTACGGGAGGGCTGGGGATCCCTGTCCGCGCTGCGGCAGCACCATTCGACGCATCGTGTTAGGCCAGCGTGGAACTCATTATTGCCCGCGCTGCCAACGGGCTTGATTGGGCTGCTGCCGGACTTGCGTCGCCGGCTCCTCCACTTCCTGCTCACCCGCCTGCCGGATGGAATCGGCCACCTCGACCACCGGCTTCATGGTCTTCACGTCATGTACCCGCACGATGTGCGCGCCGCTCAGAATACAGGCCGTTACCGCCGCGGCGGTCGCAAACTCCGTCTCCGATTCCTTTTCCTTCCTGAGAAACGATTTTCGCGACGGACCAATTGCCAGCGGCAAATCAAAGGAACGCAGCAACTCCAACTTCGCGATGATCTCCGAATTTTGCTCGCGCCGCTTTCCGAATCCCAGACCCGGATCGATCACGACTTGTTGTTTTTGAACGCCCGCTTGCCGCGCGCGATGTATCGCGGCCTCCAGATCGATCGCGATCGACCGCATCAAGTCCTTCAGCGGCGCTAGTCTGGCCCAGGTCTCCGGCCGGCCTCGCATGTGGTTAATGATTAACCCGGCGTCGTATTTCGTAACGATCTTCGGAAGCTGTAAGTCGAGCAGGATGCCCGTCGGATCGTTGATGATCTCCGCACCATGCTCCAGCGCCTTGTCCGCAACACCCGATTTGTAAGTATCCACTGAAATCGGAATCCGCAGTTTGCCGTGCAGCCGTTTGAGCACCGGCACCAAACGGCGAAGTTCTTCCGCCTCCGCGATTCGTTGGGAACCGGGACGAGTGGATTCCGCGCCGATATCGAGGATGTCCGCTCCCTCGTCTTCTAATTCGAGCGCCCGCGCGAAAGCACGGTCGGGATCCGAATACTTGCCGCCATCGGAAAAGGAATCCGGCGTCACATTGAGGACGCCCATCAGCAATGTGCGCTCGCCCAGCAGCACTTCGCGTTGCTTCAATCTCCACTGATACCGTTTCGGCATTCCCTAGACTATGAGTGTGGCAGACGCCCCCCAAGAACGCTCATTTATGGTTGCCGCGGACGTTTGCCGCGATTTCGATCGCTCCTCCCGTTTGGAATGGCTCGAAACCAATCACACCGGCGCTTTTGCGATGGGAACGGTTGCCGGCGTCAATACCCGCCGCTATCACGCTTTGCTTATCGCTTCTCTAAATCCACCCGCCGATCGCTTTTCAATTCTCTCTCGCGTCGAAGAAACAGTAAACGCCGGCGGCCGGGAATTCGAGCTGGGCGCAGCGCAGTATCCGGGCGAGATTCACCCCCGAGGGTTCGAATTCCTGGAAGATTTCCGCATCGATCCTTTTCCGGCCTGGCGCTATCAGACCGCTGAGATCATCATTCGGAAAACGTTGTGTCTGATGGACGGGCAACAGTCCGTCCTGGTGCGCTACGAAGCTACGGGGGTTTGTCAATTAACCGTTCGGCTCTTCGCGTCCTGTCGCGATTATCATTCTCTGGCGCGGCAAAACAGCGCTTTGGCGCCGACGGCGAAGTCTGAGCCCGGCAGGATTGAGTTCGCTCCCTATCCAGGTCTGCCGCCGCTGACCGTATTTCATAGCGGCTTCGCTTTCTCGGCCGGCGATGCTTGGTACTTGAACAACGAATATCCACGTGAGCTCGAGCGCGGCCTCGATTTTCGCGAAGATTTGTTTTCGCCGGGATCAATCTCTTTTCAGCTTGCGCCCGATCGTACGGCTTGGTTTGTCGCCAGTGTCGACTCTTCTCCTCCTGGAGATCGCTTCGACGACACCCGGATTGATGCGATCCTCACCGCCGAAGCCAGTCGGCGGCATGTTAAACCTGCACTGGCGCGGGCGCTCGATCAGTTTCGCGTCACTCGGTTCGACGGCAAACCGTCGCTAATCGCGGGCTATCCATGGTTCACGGATTGGAGCCGCGATACGCTCATCAGCCTTCCCGCATTGGCTCTCGCCGGATTTCCCGATTCGGAAATCGCCGCCATCCTGACAATGTTGCTCGAGCAGCGCTCGCAAGGCCTGTTGCCAAACCGCTTCGCGGACCGGCGTTCGATCCCGGAATACAATACCGTGGATGCGACGTTATGGTTCTTCATTGCGGCGGATGATTTCATTCGGCGAACGGATGACCGCAATTTCTTGCGTAGCATCCTCTACCCGGCCGCCCGCGACATCCTTCATTGGCATCATCGCGGCACCTTCTACAACATCGTGGTCGATGCCGAAGACCATCTGCTCTCAGCCGGAGCTCCTGGCGTACAACTTACCTGGATGGATGCCAAAATCGGCGACTACGTCGTCACTCCCAGGGCCGGAAAGCCCGTAGAGGTCAACGCACTCTGGTATAACGCGCTGAGAATCGCTAGTGCGTGGGCCGAATCGCTTGGCTTTGAAGAGGAAAGCGCCAATCATGCCGCCGAAGCTGCCGCCACGCGCGCTTCGTTCGAAAAGAAGTTTTGGAATCACCAGCACGGTTGCTTGTACGATCTCCTGACCCCTGGCTCGCACGACGCTGCCATTCGGCCCAACCAGCTCTTTGCCGTTTCCCTTCCGTATCCTTTGCTGGATCCGGAGCGGGCACAGTCCCTGGTGAATGTTGTTCGGGAAACGCTGCTGACACCCGTGGGGCTGCGGACTTTGGACCCGGCCGATCCCGCCTACCGGCCGCGCTTTGAAGGCGACATGGCCAACCGCGATGCTGCCTATCA
>DASYAX010000037.1:0-3580 GCA_036501045.1 Bryobacteraceae bacterium | reverse complement strand
GCGGACGTACGCACGATGGACGAACTCGTCGAAGGACAGACCGGCGGGCAGCGATTCACCACGGTTCTCTTGAGCTTATTTGCCGTAGCTGGCCTGGTGCTCGCGATTGTGGGCATCTACGGCGTAGTTTCTTTTCTTGTCGCACGACGCAGGCAAGAACTGGCGGTGCGCATTGCGCTGGGCGCGAGCCGCTCGAATGTGCTTTGGCTGGTGCTGAGGCAAGGCCTGGAAATGGCGACGGTCGGCGCGGTGATCGGCCTGCTGGGAGCGTGGGCAGCGCAGAAATTAACCAGTGGGCTTTTATTTGAAATTTCGCCGGTGGATCCGCTGACGTTTTCCGGCGCGGCCATCTTCTTGCTCGCAGTCGCCGCTATCGCATGCGCGATCCCCGGCGCGCGTGTGTTGCAGATAGACCCTGCTCAAACTCTTCGCGAGGATTGAGGTGGCAAAAAATGATCTTCCGACTCTATTTGCGCATTCGTTCGTGGCTACAGGCGACCCTGCTGCGATCGCGCACGGACATCGAGATGGACTCCGAGCTGCGCTTTCACCTGGATGCATACGCCGAAGACTTGGTCCGCAGCGGAGTGCCGCGGCCAGAAGCGTTGCGGCGAGCGCGCCTTGAATTTGGCGGCGTGGATAAGACCAAAGAGGAATGCCGCGAAGCGCGCGGCGTGCACCTGATGGAAACTCTGATTCAGGATTTGCGTTATGGCGTGCGCACAATGTCGCGTGCGCCGGGATTCACCGCGACGGCAGTGATTGTTCTGGCGCTCGGCATTGGCGCGAACACTGCAATTTTCAGCGTAGTGAACGCCGTGCTGCTGCGTCCTTTGCCGTTTGACCAGCCCGATCGGCTAGTTCAGCTGTGGCACACGCCGCCTCAAGCATCTTTTCCGGGTATGAAGGAATTCACGGTTTCGCCCGCCAATTTCATTGACTGGCGCAATCAAAGCCACGCCTTCGAGGGGATGTCGGCCTATGGATTCGGCCGCTACACGCTTACCGGCTCGGGCGAGCCGGAGGCAATTCGCACCTTCGCGGGGACGAGCGGACTTTTTTCGATCCTCCGCGTGCGGCCATTGCTCGGCAGGGATTTTCGCGATGATGAATATCAACCTGGCCACGACCACGAAGTGCTCTTGAGCTATCCACTGTGGCGCAGCCGATTCGCCGGCAATCCTGAAATCGTCGGCAAGAACATCGAACTTAATGGGCAAGCCTTCGCAGTGATAGGCGTGATGGGGCCCGGGTTCGGGTTTCCCATTGCCAGCGATGCGGCCACGGAACCGCAGATGTGGAAACCCTTGGCCTGGACCGATCAGGAGCGCGCGGTTCGCGACAACCACAATTTTGGCGTGGTCGCGCGGATTAAAGATGGAGTCTCTTTGCAGCAAGCGCAGGCCGAACTCGATACGATTTCGAATCGCCTGGCGCTGCAATACCCGGCGAGCGACAAGGGTTGGGGCGCGATTGTCGTTCCACTTCGCGATGATCTGGTCAGCGATGTGCGGCCGGCGCTTTTGATTTTGCTCGGCGCTGTCTCGCTGGTTTTGCTGATTGCCTGCGCCAACGTGGCCAGCCTGATACTGTCCCGGACGTTTTCGCGGCGGAAGGAAACGGCCGTTCGCGCGGCCCTGGGCGCCACTCGCCTGCGGCTACTGCAACAAGCGTTCGCTGAAACGCTCCTGCTCGCTATTGTGGGCGGCGCGCTGGGCCTGGTCTTCGCGCATTACGCGGTGATTTTGATCGTGAAATTCCTGGCGCAGCGGCTGCCGCGCTCGGGCGAAATCACGCTCGACGGCTGGGTGCTGGCATTCACGCTCGGCGTTTCGCTCCTGACTGGATTTGCGGCGGGCCTGTTGCCGGCGTTGCGGATGGCGAAGACGGATCTGAACCAGGCGTTGAAACAAGGTCTGGGCCGCACCGCCGCGGATTCCGGAGGCAGCCGGACGCGCAATGTGCTGGTTGTTTCCGAAGTGGCGCTTTCACTTATGCTGCTGATTGGCGCGGGCCTCTTGATTCGCAGCCTATGGGTGCTGCGCAACACCAATCCCGGCTTCGATGCGGATCACGTGGTGACGATGGCCGTCTCGATTCCTTCAACGAAATTCACGCAGCCAATGCAACAAGTCAGTTACTTCAATCGCGTGCTCGACGGTGTGCGGGCCGTGCCCGGAGTTCAGTCCGCCGCACTGATAGACAGCATGCCGCTGAGCGATGACGGCTCGATACAGCCTGTCGCTATCGAAGGACGTCCTGTGTTAGCGATGGCGGATCAGCCCGAGGTGGACGTTCGCCTCATCAGCACTGAATATCTGAGCGCGATGCACATCTCGCTCTTGCGCGGCCGCGATATTGACGACGCCGACGTGGCCGGGCGGCCCGCGGCGGTTTTGATCAGCCAATCCATGGCGAAGCTTTTCTGGCCGCACGAAGATCCCATCGGCAAGCGTCTGACGCTATCTTTCACTCCGAATATGACACGCGTGGTCGTCGGCGTGGTGGCAGACGTGAGGTTGTATGCGCTCAACGAAAGCCGACCTCAGCCGGCGCTCTACCTGCCGATGGCCCAACTTAGCGCCCCCAAGGACGAGAGTTGGCACTCCTTCGGCATGAACCTTGTCGTCCGGACGAGGCAGGACCCAGCAAGCGTGATTCCGGCAGTTACCGGTGAAGTGCGGAATGTGGATTCGGACGTGCCCGTACTGAGCGTTCGGACGATGGACGTTGCGGTTTCCGAATCTCTTTCACCACAACGGTTCTCGATGCTGCTGCTTGCCGCGTTTGCGGGATTGGCGCTGCTGCTCGCGGTGGTGGGGATCTACGGCGTGATGAGCTGTTCCGTCTCGCGGCGCACGCAGGAGATTGGAATTCGTGTCGCGCTGGGTGCAACGCGCAAGGACGTGCTGATGTTGGTGGTGCGGCACGGATTATTGCTGGCTTTGACAGGTTCGGCCATCGGCATCGTGGGAGCGCTGCTGCTATCCCGGGTGATCGCCAGCCAGCTTTATGGCGTTTCGCCTACGGACCCGGTCACTTTCGTCGCCGTCTCGATCTTGCTCACGTTTGTGGCGCTCGCGGCGTGCTACATCCCCGCACGACGCGCCATGCAGGTGGATCCGATGGTGGCGCTGAAGTACGAATGACGGATTTGAATGCGCGTCACGATTGGAAATGATCGTCGGCTCCGCACGCCGTTTCCCTGATTGCTGCTTACCAGACGTCCAAATCCCATCCGCTCACGCGAACTCCCTCGGGCGTTTGTACTCGTGACAATGTGCTAATGGAGCACTGCGCCGTTACTAAGGCGAAGCAGCCGAAACGGGAGCGCTTGACCCCTCGCGAATGCGAAGTTAGCGTCAATAGTCAACCAAATGACCCCTTCGATTGCACCGATTACGCCCGAAGATCCTGATTATGGTGTGGCCGAAATCCAGTCGAACCGGCGCAAGCTGGAACGGCGCGGGCTATGGGTGTGGGGGAACGCGGCACTCATTATTCTGGCGCTGACGGCGCTGGTGGTGGCGTTGTCGGCGTCGCTGCACTTGAGAATCCCGAAACCAAGTTATGGATGGGA
>DASYAX010000036.1:0-17637 GCA_036501045.1 Bryobacteraceae bacterium | reverse complement strand
ACGGGCAACGGGCTGCACATCCATTTGAGCATGCTCGACCGCGACGGCCGCAACGTCTTCGCTGGAAGCGACGAGGCGGGTTCGCAGTCGCTCCGCCATGCCATCGGCGGCATGCAGGCGCTGATGCCGGAATCCATGGCGCTGTTCGCGCCGAGCCGGAATTCTTATCGCCGCCTTCAGCCCGGCATGTTTGCGCCGGTCAACCGCAGCTGGGGCGTCAACAATCGTTCGGTCGGCATGCGCATTCCAGCCGGTCCCGACGAATCGCGGCGGATCGAGCATCGGGCCGCGGGCGCCGACGCCAATCCTTACCTCGCGCTTGCCGCCGTGCTCGCGGCCGCGCATCACGGCCTGCTGAACAAGCTCGATCCCGGCGCGCCGGCCAAGGGCAATGTGTCGAAGGAGCCCGATCCCGCGCTGCCGTTCACCATCGACGACGCGCTCGGCAAGCTCGCGAAAGCGGACCTGCTGGCCGCCTATCTCGGCGACGAGACGCTGACCCTGTACCGAGAAACCAAGCGCATCGAGACCGACCGGCTGCGCCGGATCATCCCGCCGGCGGAATATGACTGGTACCTTTGACCGCGTGACGACCGGTTCGCCAGGACCTGTACGGTCGTGGCCGACTGACTGGTTCGGCTTGGTGGGGCCCCAAAAACAACCAGTGATTCGATAGTGCAAAACGCTCAAAATACACTGAGCGCGTGCCGCCGCGGTTGAAAACGTTTCACTGGGCGTTCGATAAAACGCCCAACCTTCCGAAAGTGCGTGGCGACGCTACTTCCTGGTGACCTTGAAAACGACGCCGCAGCCCAGAGCGCCATTGCAACTCGCGTTACCGCCGGTCCTCGTGGTGCCGTACAGATTGCCAGCACTGTTCGAGATCAAGCCGGCGTCAGGCTCAGCGCCATCAATGCAATTGGCTTTGGAGCAGAAGGAATAGAGCACTGTTTCTTGGCCGTTCGACGTAACTTCGAAAACGGTGCCGTAACCGTTCGTGCCTCCCTCCGTTCCCTCGGTTGTGCCGTAAAGGTTGCCCGAGCCATCGGAGATCAAGCCTGCGAGGGGGTTCGAGCCATCGCTTCCCCCAGCGAACGAGTACAGCACCGTCTCTTTTGCTTTTGGCGTGCCCTGTGCCGCCGGCGCAAGCTCGAAAACTACGCCGCAGCCGCCGCTGCAATTGCCATTGACAGTGCCGCCTAACCAAGTCGTGCCGTAGAGATTGCCTGAGCTGTCGGCGATCAGGCCGGCCAGGGGCGCGCCACCGTCGGCACAGCCGGTCAGAGAGCAGAAAGAATAGAGCACCGTCTCTTTGCCTTGTGCCGTAACTTCGAACACGGTGCCGTCATTTGTCGCGCCGCCACTGGATGTTGTGCCATACAGATTGCCGGCGCCGTCCATGATCAGGCCGGCCTCAGGATATTCGCCGTCGCGTCCACCCTTGAAGGAATACAACACTGTCTCGCTGCCGCCTGGCGTGAGCTTAAAGACGGTGCCGCAGGGGTGGCCGCCGCCGCCGCAAGCCGTTCCCTTGCCCCCTTCCATGGTCGTGCCGTAGAAGTTGCCTGCGCCGTCCGTGATCACGGCAGCTTGGGGCTGAGAACCGTCCGTGCAATTGGTTTTGGAGCAGAACGAGTAGACTACCGTCTCTTGTCCGCTCGGTGTGAGCTTGAAGACCGTGCCGGCGCCATCTGCGCCGCCAACGATTGTGGTGCCGTACAAATCGCGACCGCTGTCCGAGATCAAGCTGGCGACAGGCTCAGCGCCATCCGTGCAATTGGCCTGGGAGCAGAAGGAATAGAGCACCGTCTCTTTGCCTTTAGGCGTAACCTTGAAAACGGCGCCGCAGCCATGTTGGCAACCTGTACCGCCGCCATATTCCGTTGTGCCGTACAGGTTGCCTGCGCCATCCATGATCAGGCCGGCTTCAGTCGAGTCGCCATCGGCGCAATTGGCTTGGGAGCAGAAGGAATATAGAACTTTTTCTTTGGTCCTTGCCTGTGCGTTGTTGAGCGGAGCGAACATTGCCGATGCCAAGACCCAGCCCAACACGAATCGGCCCGGCGGCGTATCGCATCTGAAAAGATTGCGCGGCCATCCAAGAGAATTTTGCTCGAGCAGCATATTCATCCGCCTCCCAAGAGAATGCTTCCGCGCCAAGCTGTCGCCAGGCGGCATTCGATGACGAGTATACTCCGTGGCGGAATATACGCCAAGCGGGCTCGGCTTTCCGAATGGAGATTCGGAAGGTCTTTGCCCAGAACCTGCGAAAAGCGCGGCTGAGCCGGCGGCTGTCCCAGGAAGAGCTTGCCCACCGGGCGGACATCGATCGGACCTACGTCAGCGCGCTTGAGCGCAGCGCTTACAGCGCTTCGATCACAATGGTCGCCAAGCTTGCCGATGCGCTGGGCCTGGAGGCTTGGGAATTGCTGGTTCGGCCCAGCCGGCCGGATCGGTCAAGACCGGCCAGGTCACTGGCCCCAAGATAGTCACGGGGTCTCGCCGGCGAGCTGGCGCGGCGCCACGGGCCATGCCGAAAAACCGCCGATAGTGCAGTTTATGCGTTTTGCACTTGGCTGAAGTGCAGGCGGACGAACTTCGCTACCGATTCGCATGCGCAAGCCGCAAAGCGGCTTCGACCAGGACCTTTAGCTGCGCCAGCGAACGGTCATCAAGCCCGTCGATGACTTGAAGCAGCTGTTCAACAGCCTTACGGCGCTTGGCAATCGGCAGGCGAGGTACTGCCGCTACGTCGAACAGTTCGCCAGCGCCAATTCCAAGTGCCCTTGCAAGAGCGTAGCCGGTCTCTAATCGTGTGCCGTTCACGCCGCGCTCGATATTGCCGACGGTGTCGACACTGCGACTGATCCGGTCCGCGAGCTGCTCCTGGGTCAGTCCGCGCGCCTCCCGAAGCCTTTGCACGTGCGCGCCAAACCGGCGCCTCAGCTCGCCCGAATCCATGCCCCAAGTCTCCTTTCAACTTGGGGCACTGACCACGGAGTTTCGCTCGGGTGATTCCGATGCTTTGACCCGTAGTGTCACTCGGTGTACACTGGGTGGATAGTGAAGCCAGCAGCCATTCGGGCGAGGCCGCTCGAAAGGGAGGAACCGTGACGAAGAAACTCGTAGTCAGGCGTCCAAGCCAGCGCAAAACGGTAAAACGCGGCGTTGCGAAGTACGCTCATGTAAAGGGCTTCGTGGCGAAAGTGGGCGGTAAGCGACGGAAGACTTAGTTGCTCGGGGAATGCGGGCATCGCTTGAACAGCCGTGCTGGCCAGATCTCTACGCGTCCGAGGTCTTCGTCCGTTGTCACTGTCTTGCGGAAGAGCGCGCTGTCATTGAGGGGGTGGGGTAGTGCAAAGACTGGACCGCGATAACATCCCCGGTATCCGGATCGACAGTCCATCAGAACGATGGCTGATCCCAGGAATGGTTATTCAGTGGTTGTTGTACATGAATCCGGGACGCGGATTTCGCGGTGTGGCGGCTTCTACGCGACGTGCCCGCAGTCCCCTGATGACCTACGTGTACAGCGTTCTATTCTACGCTGGGTTGGCGTTTTTTGTACTTTTCCTGTTTGGCTACCTCGTCCGCAGTAGCTGAAGTCATAACATTGCTGAGCCGCCCTTCGGGGAAATTGTGAACGCTAACGTGATGCCAGCTATGCCGGTTCGACAAATCTCGCATCTCTTCCGACCAAAAAACGTATGAGCCGACGAAATAAAGATTCAGGAGCCGGGGGGATAGCGGTTCTCCTGGTACTTGCCTTTCCGGTCGTTATGGTCGGACTCGCTTACGCTGGTCCGGTTATCCTGCTGTTAGCAGCAGTTTATTTCAGAATGTCACGAACCTATCCAGATCTTGAGAGTTTTGTCGCCTCCGAACCTGATCTTGAGCGTTTGATCGCCGAGCGTCAGCGGTTATGGGACGAGAAAGAGCAAATTGACAGTGATCCTGCCAATATCGATATGCGAAATCTTGACGGCACGTTTACCGCAAGGTCTCGACGCGGCAAGCAGTTGCGGCTACGAGTGGTTGAAATAGACGACTGTCTAGCCCAGCTTGACGAGCAGATTCAGGGCCTGTTCAGACCTTGGGGACTTCGAACAGCCGGCAGCATGGCGACGAATGTCGCGATTGCGGTGTACATCGGCGCGCTGGCGGTCTTAAGCTTTGCCAGTAGTTGGTATCCGTTCGGCTTGGCGAGCTTGCTGGGCCTGGCAACCGGTGCAGGCGTGTGCTGGTTTCGATACCAGAGCGCGGAAGGTGAATTACAGGGTTTCGGCGGTGGAGAGAAAAGTGCATCCAGAGAGGAGTCTGGGGGCGCATCGGACGATTATGATGCGGGCACTGAAGATCTTTCGGACGACCCAGAACCCGCCAAGTCCTGTTACGGAATACTCGAAGTGGCGCCGACTGCGAGTCATGACCAAATCAATGCCGCGTTCAAGAATCACATGAAGCAGTGTCATCCTGATGGTTTTTCCGGCCACGAACTGTACCCGGAATTTGCGGCGCTCGCCAATGAAAAAGCCAAACAGTTGAATGCGGCGCACAAGGAGGCGCTTCGGCGCTGCCGGTGCGGCTGAAGCTCTCAGGGGCTGGGACGAGTTGGGGCCGCGCAACACCAGCCAATAGTGCAGTTTGGGCGTTTGAGCGTTCGAGCGTTTTGCACTATCGAATCACTGGTTGGTTTTGGGGCCTCACCAAGCCGAACCAGTCAGTCGGCCACGACCGTAAAGCTCCTGGCGAACGCACCGTCACGCGCTCAAAGGTACCAGTCATATACCGCTGGCGGAATGATGCTGCGTCTGCACGAACGGCAGCGGCTCCGGCTGATCGCACAGCGTGGCGCGCGCCTGACGCCGGATTGTCACGAAAAAATAATGGATTTCCGAACTGCCCGCAAAAGCAAAGCGCAAAGGTCCATTGCGGTTTCGGCGCAGTCTTCGGATTGAAGTAGCAGAGCGCGCCGTCCGTAGGATCCGGCACAGTCTCTGCGGCGGCGAGGGCTCTGATTTCATTAAGGCGCTTGTGCCGTGACCGCAAGCGAGCATAGCATCGCCACCTACCAAAGGGCGTCAATCGCTGACAAAGGATTTCGCCACTGTCGCCAACGACCTCGGGCTGGATGTTTCCTCGCACTGGGTTGGCGGATATGTCGATCATGTATGGGGTAGACGGGAGTTTTTGACAGCCTATTTACCTCCCCTCGAAGGGCTCCCGGTTCTTGAATTCGGATGCGCTTTTTGGCGCGACGGCAATCGTGCTTGCGCGGCTCGGCGCGAAAGTTGTCGCAATAGATGTGAAAGACGGAAACGTCGCGGTATCCCAAGCCAACGCGGCCAAGCATGGGGAGAGCGTCACCTTCCAACATGTTGCCGATAGTCGCGCGCTCCCGTTTCCATCCTGCGCCTTCATGGCCATTACCTGCGTCAGCGTTCTGGAATACGTGAAGCGGGATCATCTTCCGGACGTACTACGAGAACTCGATCGCGTATTGGCGCCTGGCGGCGTCGTTCTCATCCAAGGCACGAGCAATCGCATTTCCCCAATGGAAGCTCACAGCCGGAGATGGTTCGTGAACTGGCTCCCACACTGGATCATGCCAAGCCTGAAGCGTGGCATATGGCCGGGGCAAATCGCATTCGAGGGCTATGAGAACCTTGCACTCGCCGATAATGACCAAGCCTACCTTTTGGCGCGAAAGGCCGGACCAATAGTACGTACAACGGCGCGGGTTGCGCATGCTTTCGGTAAGCCGATCGGCTACTTCACACCGAGCATCTATCTGGCCCTGAAAAAAATCCGTACCTAACTGACCTCTCTCAATCGAGTCCAGAACTATCACTCACCCCCGCTGTGCCGCGTTAGTTTCTTCACAGTGAGACCGACCATCAGCCCGCCGACGATCCAGTTCATTCCCAAGTCCAGCGCATTGGCAACGCGCTTCAGCCGGATGCCATAACGTTCGCGATGCGGGCAACCGACTGAAGCCCAAGGTCGCGTGAGATGGCGACCAAACCGCAACAGTTGTGAACCCTCGCGCAGTGAGGCAACCTTCCTGATCCAGACTCTGCAAAGCGCACGTTGTCGGCTGACAGACGGACCCGGGAAATGTCGGTTACCCTCGCCAACCAGCCCTTTCGGCAGCGATTTCGGGCATCCCGGTCACCAGCCGCTCAGTGCAAAACGCCGCATGTACACTATCGGCACAGCACGGCGGTTTGGTTATGCGCGGTGGATGCCACACGCCGCGCCCACTTGCCATGTCGCCTTAGACGCGGCAGCCACACATTTGGTCGTTCAGCTAAATGTAGGTGTCTTTTGGCGTTCGCCAACCATGACGAAACGTTTGCAGCGCGATCACATTTGACGTTTGTTCAAATCTATCCAGATAGTTGCCTGGCGTTTTTTCAATCGAGATGTCGCCGCCGCCCCAAGTGATAAGAAATGTTTCAAAATCACGATTCAGCGTCTCGTCCACGGTTGTTTCATTTTTTTGACTGATCAACCTGCCAACAATCGGTGATCCTGCGAAACGCTCAAGAGCGCTCGCGGAAAACACCGGCTGCCTGGCTTCGGCGGATCTAGCGATTAAAGTTGTGCGTACGCACCACGCAATTCGGCGATTGACAATCTTTGCGTTCTCGAACTTGCGCCCATGTCGGACTAGGAACCATCCCAACTCACTCGCACTTGATATCTCATTCATGTAGGAATTGCGCAGTCGAAAACTTCGGCAAACATTCTCAAATATGCTGCTTTCATCGGACAGAACCTTACCCTCCTTCACTAAGTGACACACGAAAAGGTCCCCCGCGCGCGCCTTGTCTAGCAGATGCACGGCAGGATACAGGGATAACGAAATGTTGTGCACAGTTCGGTGTCGCGGCTTCGACTCCGAAGTAATCAAGAGAAGGTCAGTGTCCGAATTCGCTACGTGATCGCCGCGCGCGCGGCTGCCGAATAGAATCAGTGATCGAATCGAGGTCTTTTGAGACTCCTGATCAGCTAGGGGATAGCCCCGCAACGGGATGTCGACCACGGGTCGAGAAAGTGTTGAGGCATTGATCATGTTATCTCGGCACGTTTTAGAGCATCACCGGACATTTTTCTCGCAATTCGGCGTGCAGATTCAACCTCGTCTTGATTCTCAAGAGTGAGCTGCTGCTTTTTTGGGTCAAGCAACCCAGGCGCCACGTCGAGATTGTATTCATTACGAACGTAGAAGACCAAGGCCAGCCGAATCGGGAGCGTCAATCTTCCGTCGGTCATGTTAAACTCCGTCTCCAACGCATGTTGTGTTTGGATGTCCAGGTTTGAGTTGGGAACGAGTATTAAATCGATGAAATTGTCCCATTCATAGTCGAGGTGGGTATCGACGGTCGCGGCGCGTTCGCCAGAAATCGGGCCAATGCGGTTGAGATTAAAGTCGCGGAAATCGTTACGCTCCCTTGACCAGGCGCGAACGTGCCATCGTGCGGCGCTATACCCGAGCGCATGCGGTGCAATCCATCTCTTGCTGTTGGTCGCACTGTTTATGGAGCTGTACTCGATCTCAATCTCCAATTTCCCGCGAATAGCTTCTAACACGCGCTGCAGATTTTGAGGGTCTATCGATCGGCGTTTGAGCGAGACCACGTCCAACGGCGGAATTGTTTCAAACCAAGTATCCTCGCGCCGCATCCAACCGCTTTGAACCGCCACGAGTTGGAGGAGGTACCGGTCCGTGGAACCGCCGACGAACGCGGGTTCGAATTCGTCGGTGCGGAGATAGGTCTTTAGTGCGTTGTCGTAACGAAGGTTTTGGGGCGCTCTTTTTTCGTAGGCGCCGATGTCTGCTGACGCCTGCTGGGGCGAAATTCGAAAGACGTCGGAGAGATCCTTGCGATTTACACGACCACTCCACCACAGGCGAAAATCAAGGAATTCAAGCCTGCGCTGCACCGCTGATCTGAGCGGCTCGTCCCCCGCGCTCTCTAAATTCTTCTCGTCCATAGCCCAAAGCCATCGTGTTTCTTGACACGTGATAGAAAAACACGTCTAGTAACAGGAGTGACACAGGAATCGCCCTGCCAATTAATAGGGGTGTCCGATGTGACTGTCAATAACACTTTGAATCGCAAGGAGGATTCGCGTGGCGGGGACGGCCTTCAGGGTCTTGAGCTTGGACCGGGGTGGCGTGCGCGGCGCCTGCACCCGCGGCCTATCTCGAGAAGATCGCAGCCCCCGGCCCATCGAAAACTGCCGATCGTCCACGTTTCACCATCAACCCGGCGCTGCGGATACACGTGCGCCGGTTCAGGAGTTCCTCTCATGAACGCACCCCTTCGCCATGCAAATATCGACCCAATCGACGCGCTCCTCATGGATGTGGCGCGCCGCGTCCAATTGAGTACTTCCAAGCACGAAATCGCCGAGCGGAACTTCAACGCGCTGTGTCAGCACGTCGACAGGGAAGGAAGTCCGCTCGCTGGCAAGGTGTTGCAATGCTATCCGAGCGGGAGCTTCGCGATCGGTACCGCAATCCTCAGCCATGTGAAGACCAGCCAGCACGATGTCGATGTCGTACTCGAGGTCGACTTTCCGCCCGATACGAGCCCGCGCCGTCTGTTGCAGTTGCTGTTCGAGGCGATCAACGGCCCCCTGGGAAGCCGCTATCACGGCCGCGTGAAGCTGAACAGCCGTTGCGTGACCGTGACCTACGAAGACGGAACGCGCGTCGATCTGATGCCAGTGGCCCGCCTCGCCGGCGAAGTGGAGCGGGCAGCTCACCTCTTCCACTACAAGGTGGAGACCGGCGAAGAATATCACAAGCCGGTCAATCCGTGGGGCTTCGCCCATCACTTTAACTGTAAGGTCGAAGTGATGACCGACTTTGCGAGGTCGTACCGCAATCTTGGCCTCACGGTGCTGGAAAAGGCGGCGACGGAGCCCATGCCGGATCATGTACCGCTTTCGGAGAAGTCGCCTCGCGTGGTTGCCATTCAGCTTTCGAAACGCGCCCGTGACATCGATTATCGTCGTCGCGGCAAGAGGTGCCGCAAGCCCCCGGCGGTCGTGATCGCAGGTCTGGCGTTGGAAATGGGCCCGGTGCAACCGCGGCTCATCGATGAGCTGATTGCCTTGGTGACGCATATGGCGCAACGTATCACTAGCGAGAGCTACAAGGGGCAGCGATTTCGTCTCTTCAATCCATCCTATGCACGCGACGAGTTCACGGATCGTTGGCCCGAGGACCTGCAGGCGCAAAAAATCTATGCCCAGGACCTGCGCCGTTTCCGTGCCGCGCTCTATCGCTTGCGCAACGACGCCCTGAGCCCCGAACAACTCAAGAGCGAACTCGAACAGCTCTTTGGCGAGAGCGCAGCAACCTACGCCGTCGAGGCATTTTTGGAGAAGCGGCAGCAGGAAGCATCGAGCGGCAAACTCGCCTTCGGGCGTCACGGGCGCGTGTTGATCGGTGCTGGTGCGGCAATCAGCGCGGCGACGCGTGCGCGGGCGAGCACATTTGAGGGCGGCGATAAACTTCCCGAATGAAGACGATCGCCGAACACATGATGGCGATGCGCGCGGCGGCTTTTGTGGGGCTCCGCCATAATGAACGCACGGCGCTGTGGGAAGGAATACTGTCCCCCAGCGGCGCAAGGGACTACAATATCCGCGTCGCCTACGCCACGCCGATTCTGGGCGAAGTCTTCACTATCGGGCGCGTTCAGCCGCAGGTGCGCGTTATGTCGCCGTTGCTCGAGCGGCATTACGACTACGAGCAGGGCCCTATTCCGCATGTTTATTGGGATAACGAAGATTATGATCATCCAGTGTTATGCTTGTTCAGTTTGGAAGGGCGCGAGTGGGGACTGGACGATCTGATTGCGGAGACAACCATATTGTGGGCGTCGCGCTGGCTATATTTCTACGAAGGCTGGCTTGCCACCAAGAAGTGGAAAGGTGGCGGCCGACATCCAGGGCGGCATCGTGACGGAAAGCGCTTGGCGACGGTCTGAGGGAACGCTACCGAGCCTGCGGAGGCAGCTCCCTTGGCCCGACGCAAAACCGTTCCGAATTTTGTCGATTGACGGCGGTGGAATTCGCGGAATCCTGCCGGCGAAGGTGCTGGCGGAGTTTGAGCAGCGCTATTTGGATGGCGCGAGCATCGGTGGTTTTTTTGATCTCATCGCCGGCACATCAACGGGCGGCGTCATCGCGCTAGCGCTGTCGATCGGAATTCCGGCGTCGCGGATTTTGGATCTCTATCTGGCGCATGGCGGCGAGGTATTTCCGGCACCGAATTGGCCGAAGTGGGGTGGTCGCGATGCGGTGCGCTTTTTCTGGGAACTCGGTCACTACCGTTACCGCAGAGATCCATTGGAGAAATTGCTTCGTCAAATCTTTGGCGCAACGATTCTCGGCGATGCTGAACGTCGATTATGCGTACCGAGCTTTGATGGTTACACCGAAGTGAATATCTTCAAAACGCCGCACCATCCTGATTTCGGTCGCGACTGGCGCGAAGAAATGGTTACCGTCGCTCTTGCAACTGCAGCGGCACCGACGTTCTTACCGATTTATAACAACAACGGCCGACACTTTGGCGACGGCGGAGTGTGGGCAAACGACCCCATCATGATTGCGTTAGTTGACGGTTTATCTACGCACGCGCTTCCGCGCCGAGCAGTGCATATTCTCTCGTTAGGATGCGGCGACGCGCAACTTGCAATGAGCCGCGGACAAATTCGTGGAGGCGGCGTGTGGCATTGGCGCAAGATCATCGATGCTGCGATGCACCTGCAAAGCCAAAATGCTCTCGGGCAGGCTGGTCTGCTGATCGGCCGCGATCAACTGGTTCGGATCGATGCATCGACCCAGACCAACGGCGAGATCGCCTTGGACGACTATACTCGCGCACGAGACGAGTTACCTCCCATCGCCAGCGACTTGGCTGGGCGCTTTTGCGAGGTTGTGCGGGAACGGTTTTTGCTTGCCCCAGCGGTACCATACAGGGCATTCCACGGGCCACGGGTTCGGCCCTTGTGAACAGAAACCCTAAGGTAAATGGCTATGCTTTTCAGCACGATCGCGAACGGACAAAAAACGCGTGGTTAAAACTCACAGACCTCACTTAACCTCCTAGAAACCACCTATAGCTGCCGTTATAGGTTGAGTATGATCGAGGGCGCACGCACCGTCAGTGATTGCAGAGCACCAAGACAGAACGCCGCTGAACGAATGCCGCCTCCCGAAAGGCAAACACCGGTTGTGTCATAGATGCGTTCTTGATCGGCGCTCTGCTCGCTTCCCTTGTCGCTCTTGATTGAGTCGTCTTTGCTTCCGTCGCGTTTAGTTCGGCGCTGAGCGATCGTCTCGTGTTCCGCTCGGAGCACTTTAAGAAAACAATCGCGCTCCTCTTGGGTCGTTCCCTGCTCTTCGCCGAATATCTGTCGAAGCTTCGACCACCACATACGAATGCCCATAGCCCCCTTCTTTCGACCTTGGCCCAACTTACCAGCCGCGTGCTTGCCTCACCCGCAGCAAAAGGCTTTTACCGCTTCCGGTTTAGCTTGCGGGTGTCGCAGTAATGATTTCTTTGCCCGAACCCGGCGCTTCGCCGGCGGCCGTGCTTGATCCCGACCACGAGACGTCAGCCGGGCCTCCTTGAACGCTGAATTGCGATGTACCGGCGTTGCCTGGGGACACTGTGAATCCTTGGAGAACGGACGTGGCAGACGCCAGCTTTGCGGCGATGGTCGCGGTCGTATCGCCTGCGACGACCGTATACGCCTTGGTGGAAATCGGATATCCGGTCGCTGAACTTTTTGCGGTCAGGGAAATCGCGTCTCCAACGGTGACTGTTCCCCCTACGGCAATTGTATATTTCGGGCTTGTTGCGGCGTTCCCAGTTGTTTGGCTGGTGCTTAGGTTTGCCGCGGCAAAGGGTATGGAGCAATACCGCTGAAGACCTTGAATGGTAGCCAAGGCGGCACTCGGTTGAATGCTCGCCGTCATGCTTGATGCGACTTGTGCGTTAAGTGCGTCCAGTGGCTTGTAAAAACTGGTGTTTATCTGTTGCACGAGAATCATTATGGTCATCTGCTGGAACAGGTCGGAATTGATTGCCTGTTTTGTTCCCTGCACTCCCGTCGACGCCGCGGACAACGCACGAACCGTGTTTGCGGATGTGAACACAGCACCCAATCCCGAGAGTGCGAGTGATATGACATCCAGCGTTGTATTTTCCCCCGCTTGAGCGCCGGTAAATAGCTTTACGAAGTTGTCGCACTTGGTTCTCGAATCTTGTATTGCTGATGAAATAAACGCAATCTTCACGGGATCAGCGCTGGTGTTTGCATCACTAGCCGAAATCATGGCATCGGATGTTCCGACCGGATACTTGTCGCAGACCCGTTCAGAAAAGAAAATGTTTACGCCTGGTTGAGTATTGTCCAAATAACAGCTCTGGCTCGTACTCGAGTTTATTCCGATGTTTGAGAGCAGTTGTTTGGTACCTGGCCCTGCGCACGCCGACAGCATCACGCTCGACAGAATGATGAAAAGACTGCAAAAGCGGTTCATTTCTTGGGTCCCCTTCGAATACGTCGCGCTGCCGCGATCAGCTTTCCTGATCCGCTCGCGCGATTGCCCGCGCCGGTTCCTTGCCGGCCGCCTCGCAGCGCTACACAGGATGATACGGAATCTCTCGCGGCCGGGCCAGTCCCCTAGTCAGGGGAGGGGGCAACTCACGTATGCAGTTCGGGCGTCCTGGCTAAAAGGTTCTTCTCTGCCCAGGTCAAGAAACTCGCTGTGGTCGAAAGTGCCAGTCTCCGGCGTCGATATGGCGCGACCAAGGGAAACGTATTTGCTCATAGGGCCCGAAACCGCGCCAGCGCTGCACCGGCAGGTCTATGCCTCGAACTCAGAATAATATCGCGGATAGCCCGCGATCGACGCTTTGGCTCCTGAAGGCCGAACTGCGTCGCCCGTCCGGCGTGCGCGCTGAATGCGCCGATACCGCTCGGCTTGGGAACCGGTCAGTTGATCCGGCGACGGCTCGAGGACCGAGACGAGGCGGCGTTGGGCGCGCAGTCGTGCCGCCAGGACCTTGCCCGCCGTGTCGGGCAATAGCTCGATTGCATGCTCTGGCTCAGGCGGGTTGTGAGCCGAACAAAAACCGTGGAACTGGCAGGGGTAGGGATCCTCGCAGTGCCGACCTGTGGTCCACCGACATGTCACCAGCAACAGTGTCGCGCGCCTGTTGCAGCCGGCTTATTGGTGCCGAGCCGTCTGCCGCTGCGTCGGGCCGAGGGTTGACTCGCCAGAATTGCGTTCGTGGCAACTGCCAGTTCGCGCCCATATTTCACCAGTGGTCTCTGCTTGGAATGCAAGGACTGTAGTGCCGTCAACGCAGAGCCATGACCCTTGGGAATAAAGCTTCTCAGCGAAAAGACGCACTACCGGAGCGGTCCGGAGGGTCGTTGCAGTCGCCATTCGCTCTGAGTTGGGGCCTCTTCTTGTCGGACTGGGGCCATTCGGGCCCGGTGGATAGCCGGCGCTGGTGCAAGTGTCATAACATCCGCCGCGTGGCGCAAATTTGTCCCGCAGGCTACAATGCGGGTATCAACGGCCCAATTCGAGGGGGATAGTCCAATGGCTGCTGCACCGCTTGATCTGAATTCGCCAACACCACTCGATACAACCTCCGTCGTAATTCTTTCGATCGTTGCAACCGCCGCGCTCGTCGCGATGTGGGGCATCTTCTGGTGGGCGGCACGCTCAAACGAGCGCGTCGTAAACGTCCTACTCAACACGGCCTTCTTTAGGGTCGTGACAATCATGGGGATAATTGCTGCAACGGCTGTGCTGAGCCTCGCCGGGCGACTGGAAGGCAACGTCACGGGAGCAATACTGAGCGGGGTCGCCGGATACGTATTGGGTCACATATCAAGCCGTGCGAAGGAGTCCGACACATCCGAAGAACCGACTAAGGCGAAGCCCACGGGCAGTCCCGTGATCTAAGGTGCGGGTGACCAAGCGTCTGCATCACTTTGGGAGCCGTGACTGTCTCAGCGTGCGGTATGTCGAATGCGGTTCATAACTCAGAGTCGTAATTGTGCATCTGTAATATGCGATTGTCCCGTTCGATCTACGGGGAGCACAGAAGTGAAGATTTTGTTGTTATGAAGCCGTCGAACTTGGCCACTATCGCGTGATGGAATCAACGCGATGCGACAGGGTTCTCCAGGCTGGGACAAGCGCGAGGAATGCGTCGGCAGCTTAGAGGTGGCTTCGGGAATCTGAACAGGGGGATAAGTGGAGTTTCTGCCTGAATGCGGCGAAGATTGCCGCGGACCAGGAGAGAAACGACGACGAGACGAACGCGCCGGAATCACACACCGGCATTCAAGGCGAAAGTGGCGTTGGCGGCGCTGAAGGGCGAGAAGACGCTTTCGGAGCTGGCGCAGCAGTTTGACGTTCACCCCAACCAGATCGCGCAATGGAAGAACGTTCTTCTTGAGAACATGCCCGTGGTTTTCGGCTCCGAGACGCGGGGCGAATCCAGACCGGCCGTCGATTTGAAAGCGCTGATGGGCGCGAAATATCCCTACTATCGTCTCGGCGACAGCAAGGAAGGCCGTCTCAAGGAAGCCGAGCTGACCGGCAAGCCGCCGGTTGACGGACCGACGCATGGCGATATCCGTCAAGGCTTCGTCTATGACCGCTCACCGCACATCACCCTCAAGTCCGTCGCCAACAATGTCGAGATCGACGTGATCTGGGAGGAGTTTCAGGCAAAGCTTGAGCCGCTGGGCCGCGAGTTGAATGCCGCGCTCAGTCGGAAATGGGAAGAATGGGAAATCCCACGCGAGGCCGCGGCTGGCTGGTCGGCCAACGTCAAAGGGATTCACAAGGCGTGGTGGGAGCAGCGCATTGCGCGCCAGAAGAAGATCGACGAGTCGATTGCCAAGAAGGCCGATGTCGAATTTCTCTACGACCGACCCTACGAGGATAAATCCCGCATCCGCGTTGCGGGGCCGTTTACGGTCGAAAGCCTTTCGCCTCACCGCGTCGTGCCGTCCAGCGAACGTGATCTAGTCGAGGAATTGGACGCCGCCGGCGGTAAACGCAAACGCAAGCTGCCCAAGGGCACCGACGAACTTAACGACTTTACCACGATGATTCTGGAACACCTGAAAACTTCGGGTGTCCAGCAGGCCAAGAAGGCAGACCGCATCGTTTTCACATCCATCGCCGGCTGGCCCGGCACGTGGATCGCCGCCGATGGCCGGTTCATGGAAGGTGAAACTGAAAAGCGCGCCGCGATCTTCATCGGCCCGGAATTCGGAACAGTCAGCCGCGCGGACCTAACTGCCGCCGCGCGCGAGGCGCTGGACGCGCGCTTCGACGCGCTAATCGCCTGTGGCTTCAACTTCGAGGCCCATACGTCCGAACTCAACAAGCTGGGGCCTTTGCCCATTCTTAGGGCCAAGATGAATCCCGAACTGCATATGTCCGACGAACTCAAAAACACTGGCGCGGGCAATCTGTTCGTCGTATTCGGCGAACCGGACATCAAATGGGATTTCGATAAGGACGGCGAAATCGTAGTCGAGGTCTTGGGCATCGATGTGTTCGATCCCAAGACCGGCGAAGTACGCGCCAGCGGCAAGGACGACATAGCCGCGTGGTTTATCGACACCGACTATAACGAGGAAAGTTTCTTCGTCCGCCACGCCTATTTCATGGGCGCGAACGATCCCTACAAATCGCTCAAGACCGCATTGAAGGCCGAGATCGACGAGGACGCCTGGGCGACTCTATACCGGGACACATCGCGTCCATTCCCACGGCCCGATACCGGCCGGTTCGCGGTCAAGGTCATCAATCACTTCGGCGACGAGGTGATGAAGGTCTTTGCGGTCTAGGGGGATCGATGCTGCGAATTGAGATAGACGGAAAATGGGAGCTGGAGGACTTAATTGAAGTCCTTAAAGGCGTTGCATCCTTGCCCGAAAGAAAGCTTATCGGCGTTCGGACTATTGGTGGCGAGCGTCCTAAGAATGGCGAGGCGGCATGATCTTCTGCATCGCCGACAGCTTCCAGACCGCATCGCGCCGCCTTCCCGCGCAGGAACAGAAGGCGGTTAAGGAAACTGTATTCGATTTGCAGATGAACCCGGCTGCGCCGGGACTTCAATTCCACCGCATCGATAAGTCCAAAGACCCCAATTTCTGGTCGATGCGCGTCAACCGCGACATTCGCCTGATCGTCCACAGGACCGAAGGCAGCTTCCTCATCTGCTACGTCGCTCACCACGACGATGCTTACACCTGGGCCGAGCGCCGCCGCATCGAAACCCACCCCAGGACCGGCGCGGCGCAGATCGTGGAGGTGCGCGAGCGCGTTCAGGAAATCGTCGTCCACAAGCCAGTGGAGGTAGAGCGACCCGTAACGCCGATCCGCGTCGTCTTGCCGCCGCTGTTCCCCGGCATCACGGACGAAGAACTCCTCACCTATGGCGTCCCGGTCGATTGGCTTGCCGACGTAAAGGCCGCCACCGAAGACACGATCTTCGATCTTGCCGAGCATTTGCCACGTGAAGCGGCGGAAGCGCTGCTGGACCTTGCCACCGGAGCAAAGCCGCAGATACCTGCCGTCACCGCTCCAGAGACGGTCAGCCCCTTCGAGCATCCCGATGCCCAGCGCCGCTTCCGCGTCATGGAGGATGTCGAAGAACTCAAGCGCGCGCTCGATTTCCCTTGGGATCAGTGGACGGTGTTCCTGCACCCCTCGCAGCGGCAGGTGGTGGAACAATCGTTCAGCGGCCCGGCGCGCGTTTCCGGTTCCGCCGGAACGGGAAAGACCGTCGTTGCCCTGCATCGCGCCGCGAACATATTGAAACGCGAGCCGCAGGCACGGCTGGTGCTCACTACGTTTTCCCTGCCGCTTGCGAACGCGCTTGAGGGCAAGCTGCGTATCCTCACGGGCGAGGATAAGAGCATCGTTCCCCGCGTGACCGTGCTGCCCTTCAAGGGCGTGGCGCACGAGCTGTTCACGCTCGCGTTTGGTCATCACCCGAGGGCGGCGACAGAGGATCAAGTGCGCGGGGCGCTTAAAACAGCGGCAAGCGAGGCTTCGCTAACCAGCTTCACGCCGCGCTTCCTGGTATCGGAATGGCTCAATGTCGTCGATGCGTGGCAGTTGCAAAGCCTCGAAGGCTATCAGGAGGTTCCGCGCCTTGGCCGCAAGAACCGCCTTGGCGTCAAACAACGGGAAAAGCTCTGGCCCGTCTTTGTGAGGGCGAGGCAGCTTATCGAGGTGCAAGGGCTTTTAACCTGGCCTTCCATATTCGGAAAAGTCACCGTCTATTTCTCGCAGCGGGCCGACAAGCCTTTCACCCATGCCGTGATCGACGAAGCCCAAGACCTCGGCGTGCCGGAATTGCGGATGCTCGCCGTCATCACGCCGAACGGCCCCGATGCGCTTTTCTTTGCCGGTGATCTAGGGCCTGTCCTCAATTAGAATATCTGACGCCGAACCGGCGTGGTGGGCAAACACGCTCCGACACAATCGAATCGATTTGCCTTTGGGCGGAAGCTGTTCGTTCGGAAATGCATCGGCTCTTGAATCAAACTTGCT
>DASYAX010000035.1:0-2539 GCA_036501045.1 Bryobacteraceae bacterium | reverse complement strand
TCGGTCATCTCACTTCCCTTCCTTCTCTCCCCACCGCGCCTTCGCTCCCGCCGAAGCGATCTGCCCATAGGCCTGCGATTACATACCAGGCGCGTTTCAGCACTTCAACCCTTCCCCGCCCCGTCGTCGCCTTCTTCGTCGCCTTCGAGGTTCAGCAGGCGTGCCTCGTGATCGACCACAATGACCCGGACGAGCCGGGCCAGCTTGCGGATCTCCGTCGTGGTCTTTTTCTGTTCGGCTTCGGTCACCTTCTGCATTCCGGCCAACAGTTCCACCGATTGCGTCAGCGCTTCCAGCCGTTCGTCGATCGTCATTTCAACCCTTCCCCGCCGCCTTGCTTGTGGCTTCGCCGTACGCGCCTCGGCTCTTATCGCGAGTTGCCGAGCGGCGGCGATGGCTTTAGCAATTTCTCCCGGTGAAACCCCGTTGAATCCGTCCTTGACGATCAACAGGGAATCGGAAATTGAGACCAGAACATTTTCGGGATCACTATAGAACCGGTTCACCGCTGAAAGTACGTCGGAATACGATACAGCGACAAAGTGATCTGTCAGCCTTTGGTTTCCTGCCTTCAACCCTTCGATGAAGCTTGTCAGGTACCAAAGCTTTTCGCCCTCGGAGAGAACCTTCCAGGAGCGCCCATTATAGAGCCCGAAACTCCTTCTATCGGTCGCGCCCGACTCGGTGGTGGCCGGCGTCGTCTGAAATCCGTTGGCGATGCCTGCATTCCCCAGCGCCATCAAGGCAAAGGCGACCGCAAACACTGATGGAATCATTTTGGCTTTCATACTTTAGATCGGTGGGCCCGCGTCGGAATTCTTCTCAGGGCTTTTCGCCCAATTCGGCGAGCTCCTCAGCAAGATGGTTGTCCTCGGGGCTCAGCCAGAATGAATTGTTCACCCTTTTGCCGCCTTCTTCTTCTCGCTTTCTAAAGCAATATGCAACAGCGCTTTGATCGCCTGTACGCGAGTAGGAAAACGGTTGCGGTATCGGTAATCCTCGATCCGGTCCAACAGCTCTTTTGCGTACAGCATGTGAATCGCTTTGGCGTCTGAGCTTTCCATCGCCGATGTCTTCATACCTGAAGTATTGCATGCCCGTTGAATATTTACGATATCAGATATCTTAGATACTTCAAATATGTGCCCGGAACGGGGTCTACGGAGAGAAAAATAAGCAGACTTAGCTGGGAGCACGAGCAGTACCTGCAGAAGCAGCAGCGGGGGCGCGAGTACGAACGCGACGAGGAAGAGCGCGAAGCATATGAGGCGGGGACGGCGCTCGAAAAGCCGTTCGAGGAGCGTGCTCAACGTGCCCTCGGAGCTGCCGTCGAGCGTCTGCGGCGGCAATTGCACGCCCGCCGAGATCGCGGCGCGGATCAGCATGGCCCGGTAGTCCTCCGGCGTGAGATCAATGGCGAAATCGTAGCGGCCGGCTGACCGGCTTGTGCCGGGGGGGCGGAATCGATGCGACTTCAAATTCCGGGCGGGCAGCCGGCTGCGCCAACAGCGACGACGTCGCGAGAACGAGGGCGAGCTTTGAGGTCTGGGCCCCAAAAGCTCGCAGAGCACTGACTCGGGAATTAAGATTGGATTGGAGCTTGTAAACATGCCGCAATCGGTATTCCATCGGCCTCTCATGACCATTTTCCTCTGCTGCGCACTCCCCGCGCTGGCCGAAGAGGGGATGTGGACCTTCGACAATCCTCCCTTAAAGGAACTGAAGGACAAGTACAACTTCACGCCGGACAAGGCATGGCTCGACCATGTGCGCCTTTCGAGCGTTCGGCTGAACGACGGCGGATCGGGTTCATTCGTGAGTCCGCACGGGCTGTTGCTGACGAACCATCACGTGGCGCGCGGGCAACTGCAAAAGAACTCCACGGCCGAGCACAACTACATCGAGACCGGATTCTATGCGGCCACGCCAGAACAGGAGATGAAGTCGCCCGACCTCGAAGTCAACGTTCTGATCTCGATGGAGGACGTGACGGCGCGCGTGCAGGCCGCGTTGAAGGATCGAAAGACGCCGGAGCAGGAATTTTCCGCGCGCCGCGCCGCCATTGCCGCGATCGAGCGCGAAAGCCAGCAGAAGACCGGACTGCGGTCCGATGTCGTGACGCTTTACCAGGGCGGCGAGTACTGGCTCTATCGCTACAAGAAGTACACCGATGTACGGATCGTCTTCGCGCCCGAGCAACAGGCCGCATTCTTTGGCGGCGATCCCGACAATTTTACTTACCCGCGCTACGACCTCGATATGGCGCTGTTTCGCGTTTATGAGAACGGCAAGCCGATCGACTCGAAAGATTATCTGAAGTGGAATCCGAAAGGCGCCGCCGACGAAGAGCTTGTCTTTGTGTCCGGACACCCGGGCTCCACGCAGCGCCTCGACACGGTGGCGCAGTTGACGCATCTGCGCGATGTCGATCTGCCCACTCGGCTGACGATCTATCGCCGGCGAATCGCGGTGCTGAAAGAGTATGCCGCAAAGGGTCCGAACCAGGCGCGCGAGGCCGGCAGCCGGATCTTCGGGCTCG
>DASYAX010000034.1:0-9246 GCA_036501045.1 Bryobacteraceae bacterium | reverse complement strand
TTAAAGCATTGGATTACAACGGGATTCACGGCTCTCCCCAGTTTAGAATCCATGCCCTGACTCTAACTACAGGAGATAAAACAGGTAAGCACTTCAAAGGCGTCTCTGGTATCGGTACACAATTCTTCATCGAAGCCTTGTAAATTATTGAAAATAAGTTTGGCTCCCCGACATGGATTCGAACCACGATTAACGGCTCCAAAGGCCGCTGTCCTACCGTTAGACGATCGGGGAATCGGGCGAAGGACCTCGCCGGATGTTAGTTTACCAATCCGCGTAGGCGGTGCCGTCCAGGCCTGTTTTGTCGGAGCCGCTTCGCACATCGAAAATGCCGGGGCTACTGCTGCTGCCGCCAACCGGTGTGTCTTCCATGATTAGCCGCCAAGTCTGATCCGAAGAGGTGATGGGGTCTTGCGGCACCTGGCGCAGATAGCCTTCCGACACCAAGTCCTGCAAGGAATCCGGGGCTTTTTGTTTATCGATGGTGTATTCATCGATCATGGTGCGCAGCGTGAAAAGATTGTTGCGTAAAACGCTTTCTTTCGCGCGTGTAATCGACTTCTGATACAGCGGTATGGCGATTGCCAGCAACACGGAGATGATGGCCATCACGACCATTAACTCGATCAGCGTGAATCCGCGCAAGGCGCGTTTCAGCAACGGGACTCTGGGCTGTTCGGCCAATACTACGCTCACCATTCCGAATAGGCCTTCCCGCCGCTGTCTTTATCCATGGTTTTCGAGTAGACATCGAAAACATTCTGGCCACCCCAGGAATCGGAGGTTGGATCGTCCTGCATGCTGCGCTTGCCCCAATCGGTATCGCCGGTCATTGGGTCCTTCGGGATGCGGCGCAGGAACTTGAGCTTTCCGGTCTGGTCGTTGCCGCTGATCGTGTTGGTGAGCTTGACGCCGTCCACCAAAATCTCCAAAGTCGGCGGATAACAGTAGGCGTCCTGATCGCCCGCCTGTATCTTGCCCTGATCGCACATGTCTTTGTACTTGTCGATGGCATGGCGCATGTCGGTCAAGTCGGCAAGCAAGTCTTTCTCACGCTGCCGCCGGACCTGAAAACGCGCCAGGGGCACTGCCATTGTAGTGAGGATCAGCAGAATGGTAAAGGCGACAATCAATTCAACCAAAGTCAATCCGGCCTGAGTCTTGCGCCGCTTGGCCAATGCTCGCGAACCCACGCGCGCCACATCTACCTCTGCTCTCATTCTACGGATCGCGCTGGTCCTTCGCTCCGCCTGCGGGCGGTGTGACTGGCGGCTGCACCGGGTTAGCAACAGGTTTAACAACGTTCAAGGGCTGCGCTTGCGGAACGGTCTGATTTTGCAGCGGAACCGCCAAGGGGACGACCCGCGGGTTCTGGGTAGGCGGCAGCAACGCAGCGCGTCCAGGCGGTGGGACCGGAACGACAGGCGCAGTGCGGCCCGGAGGCGTGGCGGCGGGCGCGGACGGCACTGCCGCCGGTGCGGTTTCCTCGCGACGTTCGACCTTCACCACGCGCTCGGTACCGGCCAAGACTCCTTCCGCATTCAAATCGCCGTTGACGGGCGCACGGATAATATGCGGAATCATGGCCACCAGGATGTCGTCCTGATGACGCTCCTTATCGCGGGTTCCAAACAAATAGCCGAGTACCGGCATGTTCGCTATGCCGGGAAGTCCCGCGACGCTCAGCGAATTGGTATCCTGCGAGACCCCACCCAATAAGCTGACTTCGCCGTCTCTCATGCGGATGTCCGCCTCGTCCACTTTCTGCGCGATGATCGGCTGCTGCACGCCCGCAATCGTCTCGGTACTCTGCACGTTCGAGATCTCGACCTTAATATGCATGCTGACTTCGTCGGGCCCATTCACGTGCGGCGACAAATCGATATTCACGCCGACGTCGACCTGCTGGAATTGGGTGGTGGCGTAGGGAATGGAGCCAGGCGTGGCCACCGCCGAATTCAGAGACCCCGATACGTACGGAATTTTACTGCCGACCTTCAGGCTGGCCTTGCCGCCGTCAGTGACACGGACTTGCGGACGCTGCAGAAGTCTCGAAGAGGAGTCCGACAACATAGCCTCCACCAGGGCACCCGGCAGCGTGACCTGAAAATCGTTGGTAGAGATCCGATTTAGCCGCGAAAGGGGAATGGTTCCGGCCGTCGTCGTCGGAGTTGTCGTTCCGGTGGTGGTCGTCGTAGTACTGGTCGTAGAGGTGCTCGCAGGAGTAGCGGAGGCGCCCGGCGAAAAGGTGGCGGGGATGCTCAGGCCGGTGCCCGCCTGGCTGGACAAGGCCGCTCCCAAATTCTGAACCTTATCCTTTGACACCTCCATCACGATCACGTCCACCAGCACTTCCGCCTTTGGCCTGTCCAGGTCATGAACGAGCTTCTCGATGATGGCCATGGTGTCCGGGCTGCCGCGGGCGACGATCGCGTCCTGGCTGGCGACTTGGAATATACCCGCCTGCAGCTTCGCTCCGACGCGCACGCCGTTGAATATTTCGTTGAATTCATTGGGCGTACTGGCGTTCTGGATGTGAAAGACCCGTACTACTTCGTCCTGATACTCCTGCCGTTTCGGCTCGCTTTCCTGGGTGACGAAAATGGCGTTCCGGCTGATCGCCTTCCAAAACGTATGAGTCTCGAGGGCGACGTAATTGAGCGCCTCTTCGAGCGTGATGTTGTTGAGATCAAGGTTGAAATTCCTGGTGGTGCTGCCCAGCGCATCAATTCCCTGCGGATCGAACAGAACATTGATGCCAGCCAGCTTGGCGACGCTCTCGTAGAGCACGCGCGAGGTCTGGTTGTTCATCTTCAGGCTGCTGATCTGGTTATTGATCGGGCGTAGCGTGGGCGGACCTTCGAGCGAGTCGATCCGGCTCTCGAGTTCCTGGCGCGCCTTCTCGGCGGGCGTCAGGATGGGAGCGCCTTGGGGAAGTTTTTCCTGCTGCTTCAGCATCCAAGTTGTGTCCGCGATTTCCTGCAAAGCGATCTGCGACGAAGGATCGATCAGCAAGGCTTTCTGAAACTGCACCATCGCCTCATGGAGCTTCTGCTGTTTCAGCAGTTTCTTGCCTTGGGTGATGTGCTGCTCGCTGGCACGAGTAGTGGTACGCCGGACAGCCAGCATGTAGGCCGGCTCGCGTGAGTCTTCCTCCAGCGCCTGTTCGAAGTAGGTTAGCGCCGTGTCGTAATCCTGCTTGAGCTCGGCCTTTTCCCCCTCTTTGAGAAATTTGTCGCCCTTTTTGGTGCGGCCCTCGAGCAGCGGAAGGGCGAGGGCGGCCATGCAGATGAGCGTGGCGCAGGACCTTAATCTACTGGAAACTCTCACGTTAATCGCATCTCAGGCCTAAGCTAGACTGTACCCCGAAGTATTTTCCAGGAAACTGGTAGTGCTGGTTTTAGTACTTCCGCCTACGCGGGTGTATAGAAACACTGTTCTTCCCGGCTTGTATTTCTCTCGTTTTCGAAGTGTTTGACGTATTCGCCATGGCCGCCGTGCAGTTTTCCTTGTCACTTAGGCGAAACTGAGGAAGAAGACGAACCCAATTGGCACAGCAAAGCGAAATTAAGATTTTAAGCGATAACCGCTCGGCTGGCCACAATTACCACCTGTCGGACCGGTACGAGGCGGGTATCGTATTGACCGGAACGGAGGTGAAAGCGGCAAAAACGGGGAAAATCCAACTCAAAGAGAGCTACGCCGATGTAATAGACGATGAGGCCTGGCTGATGAATGCGCACATCAGCGAGTACTCGCACGGCAATCTGATGAATCATGCGCCTGCCCGCAAGCGCAAGCTGCTGCTGCACCGGTCGGAAATCGAAAAGCTCCGGGTGGAGACGCGCGAAAAAGGCCTGACGATTGTCCCAACCAAACTGTATCTCAAAGGCGGCCGCATTAAAGTGGAGATAGCGATCGGCAAGGGCAAGAAATTTCACGATAAGCGTGAGGCCAGCAAGGCAAAAGAAATGCAGGCCGAGGCCAAAGCAGCCATCGCCAGACGAGCCCGGCAGTGAACTAGTACCGCTGACCGATAAATTCAAATCAATTTCATGAAACTTGACATTCAGTTTTCCATCGCGAAGGAGTTGAGCGCCGACGCGCTCGCCGTCATCTGCTTCGAAACAGAACAAAGCGTCGCGCCATTCAAAGACCCCGACATCGCCGGCCAGTCAGGTTGGCTTGCCGAATTGCGCGCGACACAGGAGTTCACCGGCAAACTTTATGAGATGGCGATCTTGCATCGGCCGCAGGGAATCGAGGCGAAGCGGCTGGTGGTGATCGGCGGTGGCAAGCGTGAGAAGTTCTCGCCGGTCGAGGCGAGACGCATTGCCGGAACTCTGATTAGAACGCTCAAGAACAAGGGCATGCGGAGTATCGCCTTGCTGCTTGAGGGAACGGATCTCGAGCAACAGGTGACGGCGGCAGCGGAAGGCGCGCTGCTGGGCTCCTGGGAGGCCGACAAATACAAGTCCGACCCGAAGAAGAAGGAGAAACAGGTAGATTCTTTCACGCTGGCCGTTCCGGGAAGCGGCACAGACGCGCTGCGCGAGGCCTTGAAGCGCGGACGCATTATTGCCGAATCTCAGAATCTGGCGCGCGATCTTGCCAACGAACCGGCCAACAAACTCACGCCGGGTGTATTGGCGGAGGCGGCCCGGCAGATGGCCGATGAGTTTGGCCTCGAATGTGAAGTGCTGGATCAGGATGCGATGGCCAAGCTTGGGATGGGCGCGTTGCTGGGCGTTGCGCAGGGAAGCAGCAATCCGCCGTTCCTAATTGCGATCAAATACCGACCGGCGGCTCCCAGCGGCGCGGATCATCTGGCGCTGATCGGAAAAGGCGTGACGTTCGACACGGGAGGCATCTCTATTAAGCCTTCCGAAGGCATGGAGAAAATGAAATACGACATGGCGGGAGCGGCAGCGGTGATCGGGGCCATGCGAGCCTTGGCGCAACTCAAGCCCGCCATCCCGGTTACCGGATACGTGCCCACTGTCGAGAACATGTTGAACGGAAATGCCCAACGGCCGGGCGACATCGTTACCGCGCTATCGGGCAAGACCGTCGAAGTGTTGAACACCGACGCCGAGGGCCGCCTGATTCTCGCCGATGCGATTACCTACGCGAACCGCAATGGCGCGACTCACCTCGTGGACGCCGCGACGCTGACCGGAGCGATTGGCGTAGCGCTGGGGCACTACAACATCGGCGCTTTTACGAATAACGAACAGTTTCTGGCGCGCCTGATGGCGGCATCGCGCATCGCTGGCGAAAAGGCCTGGCAGTTACCGATGGACGATGAGTACAAGGAATACCTGAAATCCGCTTTCGCCGACCTGCCCAATATCGGCGGCCGTTACGGCGGATCGATCACGGCCGCATGGTTCCTGCGGGAATTTGCCGACCCCACGCCCTGGGTGCATCTCGACATTGCTTATACCGCCTGGCTAGACGATGCAAAGTCCTGGCTGGCGAAGGGACCGACCGGAGTAGCGGTGCGCTCGTTCGTGCAGGTCGCACTCGATTGGGCTCACTAACCAAGAGGGCTTGATAATCTTTCAGTGCGGATTCTGGCAGTCGAAAGATCTAACCAGCGGAGGTCATTAAGGTGCAGCTTCGTGTTTTGGCGTTTGTGCTTGCGGGCGGAAAAGGAACGCGCCTCTACCCCCTCACGAAAGAACGGGCAAAACCAGCGGTTCCGTTCGGCGGCCGCTACCGCATTGTCGACTTTGTTCTCAGCAACCTCGTCAACTCCGGAATCTATTCGATTTATGTGCTGATCCAATTCAAGAGCCAGTCTTTACTGCAGCATCTCCGCGAAGGCTGGGAGGTGAGCGGACTGTTGAAGAACTACTTCATCATTCCCGTACCGGCTCAAATGCGGTCGGCGCAGGAGGATTGGTATCGCGGGACCGCCGATGCGATTCATCAAAACGCCAACCTGATTCAACAGGCTGATCCGCACGTGGTGGCCATCTTCGGCGCCGATCACATCTACCGGATGAACATCCGCCAGATGATTGAATATCACGTCGAAAAGCGCGCCGGCGTCACCGTCGCGGCCATACCGGTGGAAAAGCAGTTTGCCTCCGACTTCGGTGTCATCGAAACCACTCCCGACGGCAGCATCATTGCGTTTCACGAGAAACGAGCAGATGCGCCGACCATGCCTGGCGATCCTTCGCGCGTTTTCGCATCGATGGGCAACTATGTTTTCTCGACCGACGTTTTGCTTCGCGAGGTGCTGGCGGACGGAAAAAGAGAGGACAGCTCGCACGATTTCGGCAAAGATATCCTCCCGTCGCTGATCGGCCGCGCCGACATGTATGCGTACGACTTTCAGACCAATGTGATTCCAGGTGATCCAATTGGCTCTCCGCAATATTGGCGCGACGTAGGAACGCTCGATGCTTATTACGAGGCGAGCATGGACCTGCGCTCCGTCTCGCCCGAATTAAATCTGTACAACCGGCAGTGGCCGCTGCGTACTGCCGGGTATTTTGACGCGCCCGCCAAGTTTGTTTTCGACGAAGACGGCCGCCGTGGTATGGCGATCGATTCCATCATTTCCGGAAGCTCGATTGTCTCGGGTGGCAGCGTGCGGTGCTCCATTCTGGGCCGGGGAGTCCGGCTGCACACCGGTTCAACGGTGGAAGACTCGGTTATTTTCGATAATTGCGATATCGGGCGGCATGCCAAAGTCCGGCGCGCCATTCTTGACAAAAATGTCAAAATCCCTGAAGGCGCCGAGATCGGCTACAACTTGAAGGAAGACCGCAAGAAGCATTACGTGACGGAGAGCGGGATCGTGGTGGTTGAGGGGCATCAATCGACCGTCGACATTGCAACGCTGCAGGTTTAAGAGCCGCCGCTCGCGCTTTTCGAAGGAGCCGGCGTCAATCTCGCGAGCAGCAGTCCGGTGGCGACCACCACCAGGCAGCCGATCACGTTGTACCAGAGAAACGAAACGCTGGTGAACAGAGCGGCCGAAAAGATGGCCGCTTCGCCAGCAAGCACGCCCCAAAATGCCGCGGTTCCGCCCACTTGCTTGCAGAAAAACGCCAGCACGAATACGCCGAGCAGCCCGCCATAGAACAGCGACCCTACGATGTTCACGCGTTCGATCAGGGCACCGAATCCGCGCGCTCCCAGGGCCGCGAAGGCGATCGCGAATGCGCCCCAAAATACCGTGAATAGACGCGAAGCAACTAAATAATGCCCTTCCGTCCGATCGCGGGCTAGATAGCGGCGGTAGATGTCGATGACCGATACCGTAGCGAGCGAATTGATTTCGCCCGATGTCGATCCCATGGACGCGGAAAAAATCACTCCGATCACCAGGCCTACCAGCCCAACCGGCAGATAGGATTTCACAAAGGTGAGGAAGATGTAGTTCGTGTCGTCGAATTTCTCGCCTCCATGCAGCGTGCTCACGATGTCGAGACCCTTTTGGCGGCTTTCCGTGAGGGCGCTCTGCGCATGCCGGAAGCTGGCCAGGGCCTGATCTCGTTCGCGGGCCGGCTCATGGAAGGCGCCGGAGAGCCGATAGGCCGCCTGACGCCGTTGTTCGAATGCACGTTGATAGCCGGCCTGCGTGGCCTGCCAGGTTGGCGTTCTTTCCGCTCGTGCCGCCTCTACGGGGTGGAAAATTATGGGCGATGGCACGAACAGCGACAACACAAACACCATGGCGCCGATGAACAGGATAAAGAGCTGCATGGGAATCTTGACGGCGGCGGTGAAAATCAGGCTCAGACGGCTCTGCGCGATGGACTTGCCGGTGAGATAGCGTTGGACCTGGCTCTGGTCGCAGCCAAAATAAGCGAGCGCGAGAAACGCTCCGCCGATCAGACCGCTCCACAAGTTATAGCGATCACTCAAATCGAAACGAAGGTCCACGATATTCAGGCGGCCGGCGGCGCCCGCCAAGTGAAGCGCATCGAGAAAAGAAACGCTATGCGGCAGTGCGTGCAGTACGACCACGAGGCTGGTCACAAGAGCAACGAAAATCATGGTCATCTGCTGGACGTCCGCCCAGGTGAGCGCCTTGATGCCGCCGCTCGCGGTGTAGACGATGACGAGCGCGCCGATGATGACGGTAATCCAGCGATCGGACCAGCCCAGAACATCGGAGAGGGCAACGGCGGGCGCGTATAGGCCGATGCCGGCGGCAAGACCACGCTGGATGAGAAACACGATGCTAGCGAGAGTACGAGTCTTCGCGTCAAAGCGCTGCTCGAGGTATTCGTATGCCGTGTAGACCTTGGCGCGATGAAAGATTGGGACAGCCGTGGCCGAGAGAATCACCATGGCGATCGGCAGGCCGAAGTAGAACTGCACGAAGCGCATGCCATCGACGTAGCCTTGCCCGGTGGTGGAGATGAAGGTGATCGCGCTCGCTTGCGTGGCGAGTATGGAAAGGCCCATGGCGTACCAGGGCATGGTCTTGCCGGCCAACAAATACTTGCTGGTCGTGTTGCTGCCGCGGCCGCGGTACAGACCATACGAGACGAGCGACGTCAACCAGGCAAACAGGATCACCCAATCGAGTGTCCTCATGGCCGGGAAGACGCGCCTCTAAGCCGGGCAACCTGCTGGCGCGAGACGGCGCCCGAATATTCGTGGGGTATGCGCGCGCCGCGTCCGACGTGCACTTCGTGGAGATCCGGATCCGCCAATACGTCCGCCATCACGGTACTCGACAGACCCGCGCCCACCAGGATCTTTATCTCCGGCGCGGCGGCGCGCTGCCATTCGAGCAGGCGGGTCTTGCGATGCGGCCAGGCACCGGCCCCACCGCTGGTCAGAATACGATCGATTTGTGGAATCTTCTTCAGACTGCGGATGGCAGCCAAGGGATCGAGGGCCTGCTCGAAAGCGCGATGAAAGGTAACCCGGCAGCCGGGCGCTGCAGCCAGCACGGCTTGCGTAGAAACCGTGTCAATCTCATCGCCGCGCACGAAACCAAGCACCAGGCCGTCGATCGGCAGGCTGGCGAGGTCTGCGGCGAGCGATTGCAGAATCGTCATCTCGTTTGGATTCGCCAGCGACAGTGAAGGGTTCTCCCGCAGCATGATGCGCACTGGTATCGAGACGCTTTCGGCGACCTGCCTGACTAATTCCAACCGCGGCGTGAGGCCTCCCTGCCCCGGCGATCGCACGAGTTCGAGCCGGTTCGCTCCGCCTGCTTCGGCTTCGATCGCCTCTTCGCGAGAAGTGACGATCACTTCGAGAATCTTC
>DASYAX010000033.1:0-4804 GCA_036501045.1 Bryobacteraceae bacterium | reverse complement strand
CAGGAGCATGGCAAGTACGCTGATCGGCTGGCCGGCGACTTTAATCCGAAGGCCGTGCTTCCGCAGCTCGCGGGCCTGGACATGGAACTCGAACGCTCCAAACTTGAAAATCCGGCCGGAGGCGCTCGATTCCGGTCTGGCTGCCACGCTCGACATTTGGTTGAGGTACGATTTTACACCTGCTGGTGATCTTTCACCACTCGCCGGAACGCCAGATCAGTCAATGAGATGCGGTGTCACCTACGTTTCGCCTGCGTCGCATTGCCGTATTAGCCCAAACCCGCGAAGCTGTTCTCACGCACAAGATGCCCAAGTATCTTTTCCAGCTTCGCGGTTTGTTTCTATGCGGCCTAATGGCCGCCGCCGTGCCCGGCGCTGCCAATTCCGAGGATCATCAGCACGACGCCGGGCACATTCATTTTCCTGTCTCCTGTACTCCCAAGGCACAGAAGGCCTTCGAATACGGTGTCGCCCTTCTCCACTCGTTCTGGTACGACGAAGCGGAAAAGACATTTTCCAGCGTAATCCGTGTCGATCCGGCTTGCGCGATGGCTTACTGGGGCATCGCTATGAGCCTCTATCACCCCGTATGGTTTCCGCCCACGCCGCCCGATCTGAGGAAAGGGATCGCTGCGATCGAAAAAGCCAACTCGATTGGAGCCAAAACACAGCGTGAACGCGACTACATTGCCGCAATCGAAGAGTTTTATAAGGATTCGGATAAGGTACCCTATCGGCAGCGCGCGCTCTCCTGGCGTAACGCTATGCAGCGGCTTTCGGCGCGCTATCCGGAAGACCGTGAAGCCGCCATTTTTTACGCGCTTGCCTTGATTGCAACTGCGCCTCCGGCCGACAAAACCTATACGAATCAAAAACAAGCGGCGGCGATCTTGAACCGCATCCTGCCGGAGCAGCCGGACCATCCCGGCATAGCCCATTACCTGATCCACAGCTATGATTCGCCAGGGCTTGCGATTCTCGCGCTGCCCGCTGCACGGACCTACGCGAAAATCGCTCCGGCATCGCCGCATGCCCTCCACATGCCGTCGCATATCTTCACGCGATTGGGCCTGTGGGACGAGTCGATTCAATCGAATCTCGCCTCCGCTGCCGCTGCGAAGAGCCAAATGGCAAAAACTCTTCCGGCCGCTACCTCGCAGGATCAACTCCATGCGATGGACTATCTCGCCTACGCCTACCTCCAGACCTGTCAAGACGAGAAAGCGAAGCGCATCGTTGACGAAGCGGCATCCGTGTCAGGAGTCGATCAGCAGGTCTTCCAAGCTGCTTATGCCTTCGCTGTCATTCCCGCGCGCTATGCGCTCGAGCGGCGGCGCTGGTCGGCAGCCGCTGCCCTTCAGGTACGGCCGGCATGGTTCCCCTGGATGCAGTTTCCTTACGCAGAAGCCATTACGCATTTCGCGCGTGCGCTTGGCTCGGCCCGTACCGGAAACATAGCCCAGGCCCGTGCCGGAATCGAAGAGCTTACGGAAATTGAGCAAACGATTCGACAGCGTCAAGAGGCTTACGACTGGTCTGCGCAAGTAGAAGTTCAGCGGCTTACTGCATTGGCGTGGCTGAAGCATGCGGAAGGAAATCAGGCATCAGCGCTGCGCTCGATGCGAGCTGCAGCCGATCTCGAAGACACAATGGAAAAACATCCCGTAACTCCGGGGCCAGTGTTGCCGGCGCGTGAGCTTCTGGGCGAGTTGTTTATGGAGCTGGATCAGCCGGCGCGCGCGCTTCCCGAGTTCGAAGAGGTGCTGCGGAGTTCGCCGAATCGATTCAATGCGATTTATGGTTCCGGGCGTGCAGCCGAGCTTTGCCGCGATCGAAACAAGGCGAAAGAACGCTATTCGCAGTTGCTTCAGTTATGCCGACACGCTGATGCGCAAAGGCTTGAACTTCAGAACGCCCAGGCTTTCCTCGAAGCACGCCGAAACTGAACGGCGCGCGTAAGCAAGTAACACCGTCACAACTGCACCACACTTCAGCAAAACAACCACAAGAAAGGACTATCACACATGTCAACACTCGAAAAGTGCGTCAACACGATCGGTTTATCCGTTCTCCTCCTCGTTAGCAGTGGAATCGGACTAGCCGATGAAGTAACTGACTGGAATCACATCATGCTCGAGGCGACGCTCACGCCGCCTGCAACGCCAGCGCCCGTTTCAACGCGGAGCACCGCCATTGTGCAGGCTGCGGTTTTCGATGCCGTCAACGGCATCGACCCACAGTACGCTCCTATTCATGTCTTGCGCACAGGTCCTCGAAACGCGTCGAAACGTGCCGCCGCAGTACAAGCGGCCTACGCTATTTTGATTCGACTATATCCGGCACAATCGGACATACTGGATCAACAGCGGTCGGCATCGCTGATGGGCATCTCTCGCGGTTGGGGCGCCGAGCGCTCCGAATCGATTCAAAAGGGAATTGAGTGGGGCCAGACGGTTGCCGATGCGATCTGGGCTTGGCGCAGCAACGATGGGTTCGCCCAGACACTGCCACCATTCACCGGCGGAACCGCTCCCGGAGAATGGCGCCCGACGCCGCCAGCGTCCGCGCCAGGTCTCGCCCCGCAACTCGCGCACGTGACTCCATGGGTTATTCAGTCGCCTTCGCAGTTTCGGCCTCCAGCGCCTCCCGCCTTAGATAGCGCCGAATACACAGCGGATTTCAACGAAATCAAAATTATGGGAAGCGCGTCCAGCACGGACCGGACACCCGACCAAAGCGAATATGCGCTCTTCTGGAACCCAGGCAATCCGCCCGACTTCTGGGATCCTGTTGCCACTACCCTTGCAGAAAAGCATCATTTCAGCCTGTTGCAAACTGCACACCTGCTCGCTCAGGTGAATCTAGCTATGTCTGACGCCATTATTGGCTGTTGGGATGCGAAATACACGTATGTATCCTGGCGGCCGATCACAGCCATTCAGTTGGCGGACAAAGATGGAAATCCCGATACGCTGGCTGATCCAACATGGACGCCGCTTCTGGTCACTCCGCCGTTCCCGGGCTACCCATCGGCTCATTCCTGCGCCAGCAGCGCAGCGGCCCGAGTGCTTTCACATTACTTTGGAGAGGACACGGCAATCACTATCGCAAATGACGCGCTGCTCGGACAGATGCGCAGTTTTCCCAGCTTTTCCGCAGCCCTCGAAGAGATCGTAAACGCTCGCGTGTTCGGTGGCATTCATTTTCGGACAGATTGTGAAGCCGGGCAGACGCTCGGCAATTCTGTCGGCGAATACGTCATCAAACACTCGCTCAGGCGGGTTGATGGGTGTGACTGGCGCGATGAGCGGCGATGCGAGTGGGGACACTGAAATCCGCGATTGTGCATGGGGCGAAGGATTCACGAGGCGTGTCCGAACGGTCAGCCAATCCGCACAGCACTCATCCTGGGGTCGATAGATCCTCTGTAGTCGCAAAATGGGAAGCTTACGGATTGTGCTTGGATAACGCGCCGCTCGGAACCAATCCGTTATCGGGGAGAACATTTGGCGTTATCGGACAGTGAAAAGTGAGCCTTTTCAAGGCCGTTCTTCATGGCCAGATGGAAGGAGTTTGGGAATCGAGGAATGCTTGCAATAGCGCAAAGCATTCCTCCCACGATCAAGCGGCCACTAGCGAACTGGAGTAAACGTCATCCAGTGAGTGTCGAGTTCGCCGAGTAGGATATCGCCCAAATACAACTCGTACAGTTGTTCCGCCACCTCCAAAAGGCCAATCCGCTCATGACTCAAGACTCCGCTGATAAATATGTACTTCCCTTCCAGCTTGATGTCTCCGTCCTTCCTTACCTTGCGGACAACGAACTGGTCGCTATATTCGTACCCAGGCAGTTCCTTGGGGTATAAACGCGTGCTGGCGACGTATAACGAGTCAGGCGTCGCAAAGCCAACGCTTCGTGCGGCCGCTCCTTGTTGAAGCACCGCCGAAATTGTTGAAGCGCGCTTGCTGTTCTCTCAACGTAAACGCGGGCGGTGTCGCCGTTTCTAATTTAAGCGTTCGATGCATTCTTTCGTGCCGGCCATTCTCGCCAGGCTCTCCGGGATGAATGCGCTCTTGCAAAATCCCAAGCTTTCCCCACTTGATCGATAACTTGCTCAGGCCCAAGGGACCCGTCGTAGCAAACGGGCTTCCGTTATCGGTGCGGATTCGATCCGGCAAGCCGTGTTCGCGCATTGCCGCCTCACAGATGGCGTCAACGTTTTCAAAGTTCAGTTTGGGTACGGCCTGGCATCGGATGATGTATCTGCTGTGCGCATCGGTAACCGTAAACGGATCACACCGTTCTTTGTTGCCGCACCGAAAAAAGCCCTTGAAGTCCATGCACCAAAGCTGATTCGGCGCCGCGATCTCTCCTAAAGGTGACGACGACGGTGTTACCCTTCGCTTGCGCTTCTGAGCCTGTACGAGCCCGGCCCGCCGAAGAATATCATTAACCGTGCTGGCTGCCGGCCAGTCTGTGTCACCCCTCGTTTGTTCCAGTTTCGCCCGAAGTTTCCGTGCACCCCAGGTCGGATACTTATACCCGCAATTCCAGAATCTCTTTGACAATCGGCTCTGGCGTCGCGTGCGCACAGCTTTGCGGCCGCCGCCCAAGATCCTCCAGTCCTTTCGGTCCGGCTTCCTCGTACCGTTCAATCCATTTGTAGCCAGTCTTTCTTGAAATTCCGTACTGCTGGCACAATTCTTTGATTTTTCGTTCGCCCTTCAGTACCTCGGCAACGAATTTCACTCGTTCGTCCACGATTCGACTCTCTTTCCAGGGCATGGCAAACATTGTTTCCAT
>DASYAX010000032.1:0-41849 GCA_036501045.1 Bryobacteraceae bacterium | reverse complement strand
ATTGCCTACGCGATTGCCACCTATATTACGGCGGCATATTGGTTCACGGCATCTACTTCTTTCGCTAATCCAGCCGTCACTTTGGCCCGCTCACTGAGTGATACATTCGCCGGCATTGCTCTCGGCGATGTGCCGGCCTTTCTCGGCACCCAGCTTTTGGGAGCGGCCGCGGGGCGACGATTACTTTCCGCTGGCTTATGCCGCGCGGACGGCAAGAATGGGGAGATTGCCAATGTCTAAGCAAAGAGTGCTAATTCTTTGCACCGGAAACTCCGCGCGCAGTCAGATGGTGGAAGGCTTGCTTCGCAATATGGCGGGCGATCGATTTGAAGTATTGAGCGCCGGTACCAAGCCAAGCAGCGTGCGGCCGGAGGCCATCTCCGCTATGCGCGAACTGGGAATCGATCTGTCCGGTCACTGGTCAAAGCCGGTGGCCGAGTTTGGGGGTCAGCCCTTCGATTATGTAATTACTGTTTGCGACAACGCGAAGGAAAGCTGTCCTATCTTTCCGGGCGGTGGGAAGCGGTTTCACTGGAGCTTTGCAGATCCGGCGACGGTCCAGGGGACGGAAGACGAGAGGCTCGCTGCGTTTCGAACCATCCGGGACGAAATACGAGCGAAACTCAAGATTGAGCTGGCAAGTGGGTGGTAGGAGAGAGCCAGTGATCGAGCTTGCTGCCGAGCTCGGATTCGCGCACGGGTTTGGAGAGAAAATCGGTCATACCGGCGGCGAGACAGGCCAGACGGTCTTCGGCAAAGGCGCTGGCAGTCATGGCAATGACAGGGACCTCGGCGGCGTATCCGCCGAGCGAGCGAAGACGGCGAGTGGCTTCAAAGCCATCCATCTCCGGCATCATGCAATCCATCAGAACTACATCGTAATGCGCACCAGCCATGGCACTTAGCGCTTCATAGCCATTTGCGGCAACGTCCACCTGATGGCCGAGTTTTTCGAGCATCAGGAGAGCAACCTTCTGATTAATCGTGTTATCTTCCACCAGCAGCAAACGAGAATTCCTGGCCGGACACGGGCGCGGGAGGAGGCATGCGGAACGTGTTGACGGCAATGCAGCGCCAGCGGTGGCACGAACTTTGATCGTGAACCAAAACGACGAACCATGGCCGTAGCTGCTGGTCACGCCGATGGAGCCGCCCATCAGTTCAGCCAAGCGCTTACAGATCACGAGCCCCAGGCCCGTTCCGCCAAACTTTCTGGTGGTAGAAGCTTCCGCCTGGCTAAACGGTTGAAAAAGCCTGGCCTGTTGCTCCGGCGTGATGCCAATGCCTTGATCGCTGACGGAAAAGTAAAGCTCATAACCATCGCGCAAGCGGTCGCGCAGTTCGGCGCGGACGGCGATTTCACCCTCGGCCGTGAACTTGATGGCGTTACTCAGGAAGTTGAGCAGGATCTGACGGAGTCGGTTAAAATCACCGGAGACAGTCGAGGGAATGGCCGGATCGATAAAGGTGGCTAAAGTAAGAGGTTTGAGTGCAGCCGTACCGCGCACAATTTGCAGGGCTTCTTCGATGGCGCTGGCGATTTTAAAATCGGCGTTTTCGAGCTGCAGGCGGCCGGCTTCGATCTTAGAAAAGTCGAGTACGTCATCGATGATCGCAAGCAAAGCCTCGCCCGACTGGCGGATGGTCTCCACGCAATCACGGTCCTCTTCGGCGATACTTCGCGATCGGAGCACCGCGGTCATCCCAATAATGCCGTTTAAAGGAGTGCGCATTTCGTGGCTCATCATGGCCAGAAAATCGCCCTTAGCCTGCGAGGCAAGTTCAATCTCACGCATGGCTTTCGCCGATTCGTCAACTAATTGGTTGAGATGGAGGGTGGAGCGTTGCAGATCCTGGCGGGAAGATTCCACTTCGAGGAGATACTGCAGCATCTCCTCATCGGTGCATATCCGGTCTACCAGACCGACCGATTGGCGCAAGGTATTCGGCCGGCCGTTCTCTGGTACGGCGACGGGCTTGTCGATCGCGCAATGAGCGAGGTGACGTTCTGTCATAGGCGATAAGGCACCAACTACCTATTCGGCAATAATCGGTGTCCCGATGACCCTAAGCGGGACGGATTAGCCCGATTAGTAGCCGGTACGGCGAGCGAGCGTAGGCGGACTAACGCAGCGAGTAAGGCGTCGCTGAGTGCTCGGGAAGAAGCGAATCCATTACTTGAAACAGGCGGTCGGCGCGGATGGGCTTTGAAACATAGGCGTCCATACCCGATGCCAGGCATTTTTCCAGATCGCCCTGCATGGCATGTGCGGTGATGGCGATGATCAGTTGATGAAGAGAGGTTCCCAGCTCGCGCTCACGAATCCTGAGGGTTGTCTCGTAGCCGTCCATCTCCGGCATTTGCACATCCATGAGCACGAGATCGAAGTTTTCCGTCTCAAGAGCCGCCAGGGCTTCCCGGCCGTTGCCTGCGATCACCACGCGATGGCCCCGTTTCTCGAGGAGTCGAGCCGCTAATTTCTGATTTACGAGATTGTCTTCCGCTAACAGGACGGTCAGCTTGCGCCGCGCCTCCCGCAAGCTATGGCGGGTAACCAGTCCGTCCAGAGCATGTTCGCGGGACTCCTGGCCGAGCACGCTGCGAATGCACTCGAGCAGCTCCGACTGCCGAATTGGCTTGAGCAGGTAAGCGGAGACACCGAATTGGCGGCAACGCTCCGCGTCGCCACGCTGGCCGGCTGAAGTGAGTATGACAATCATGGCGGCGGCGCCATGCGGCTGTTCCCTGATGCGCCCGGCCAGTTCGAAGCCGCTCATGCCGGGCATGTCGGAATCGACCAGCACAAGCGGGTAAGGTTGATTCGCTTCGTGAGCTTCCTGCAAACGGGCCAGTGCCGCCAGGCCACCGCCGACCGTTTCGGGAAGCATGCTCCAAGCCCGCAGCGTGCCTTCCAAGATACGCAGGTTGGTGAGATTGTCATCCACGATCAGGACGGGGACACCGGACAGGTCGCCGTATTCCACCGGTTCGAGTCGCGAAGCCGTCTTGGCCGTGCCGAATCGCGCCGTGAAGTGAAAGGTGGTGCCGCGGCCCACTTCGCTCTCCAGCCAGATTCTGCCTTGCATCATTTCGACCAGGCGAACGGAAATCGTCAGTCCCAGCCCGGTTCCGCCGTACTTGCGGCTGGTGGAACCATCGGCCTGCGCAAAAGGCATGAAAATGTGCTCTTGTTTTTCGGGAGTGATGCCGCAGCCGGTATCACGGATGCTGAAATGCAGCAGGGTCCCTTCCGAATCCTCGGCTTCCAACTGCACTTCCAAGACCACCTCGCCACGCTCGGTAAACTTGACGGCATTGGAGAGAAGATTGGTGACAATTTGCCGGAGCCGGGTGGGGTCGCCGGAGACGCGCGCCGGGACGCCGGGCCTGACGCCGCAGATCAACTCCAGGCCTTTCTGCTGGGCAGCCAGGAGAATGATCTTGGTGCTTTCCTGCAGATGATCGCCGAGGTCGAAATCGATTCGCTCCAACTCCAACTTTCCCGCTTCGATCTTTGAGAAATCGAGGATGTCGTTGATCACGGTCAACAGCGATTCGGCCGAAAATCGGATGGTGTTCAGATAGTCGCGCTGCTCCGGATCCAGATCGCTATCGAGTGCGAGTTCGGTCATGCCCAAGATGCCGTTCATCGGCGTTCGAATTTCATGGCTCATGTTGGCGAGAAATTCGCTTTTGGCCTGGTTGGCTGCTTCGGCCGCCTCTTTCGCACTGCGGAGCTGCTCGGCCACCGATCTTCTTTCGGTGACATCGGCGCCCAAACCGACGATACCCACGATTTCGCCCGATCCGTCGCGCAACGGCACCTTGGTGGTGAGAGTCCACTTATAATTGCCGGCGGCGTCGCGCGACGGCTCCTCTTTGCCGATCAAGGATTCGCCGGTCTGCTGAAGGCGTTGCTCATCGGCGCGGAATTGCGCGGCCAATTCCTCCGGAAAGAAATCAAAATCGGTTTTGCCGAGCAGCTCTTCGGGGTGTTCGACGCCCACCAGATGCGCCAGCGTGCTATTGGCGAGTATGAACCGGCCTTCTAAGTCTTTCGCGTAAATATAATCCGGCAAGCTCTCGATCAGAGTGCGCAGCAGGTTCCGCTCTTGCGCCAACGTCCGCTCCGAGCGCTTCTGCTCCGTAATATCGCGGAAGGCGAAGGCCCGCCCGATCCCTCTACCGGCCACTAGCAGCGGCCTGGAATGCCGCTCTAAAATATGCCCGTCTTTAAGTTCGAGAATTTCGTCACTGATCGCCGTGAAATCCGTTAGCAGCTCGCGGGCGCGGGCCAGAAAGACCTCCGGATTTTCAAAACGATCGAGAACGACAGAGAGTGCCTGGCCGTTGTCGCGGGAGGTCAGTACAGACTCGGGAATTCCCCACATGCTGACGAATTTCCGGTTGAAGGAGGCCATGCGGCCCTGGCGATCCACGATCAAGATGCCATCCGCCGTCGACTCGATTGCCGAGCTCGCGATCTCGCTTAACTTGTGTACTTTCCGCCTGAGCACTATGATCCACACAATGGCTGCCAAAGCCGCCAGCGTGATCAGCGGAGGAGTAATCGCTTGATAATCGAACGGGGACATTTTTGGGAAACGTCACAATTGATATCGGTCACATCTATCCATTCTTTTAGGGTTGTCAACAACCTCCGTATGTCCGAGGGCGGTAGGGAGTATAGTTCTGCTTATGCGGATTTTCAGAACGGCCTATATTGCTTCGCTCGTAGCAACTCCATGGATTGCGAGCGCGCAAACCGCAGTTCCCTTGCAGCCGCTGGCACAGCAGGTGCGCCGTCTCGAAGACGCGCTGAATTATCTGGGCCAGCCGCTTCCAGCCAAGACGGCGGAATCGATCGATCAGGCGATCGCGCTCACGGATGAAGGAGCAGCGGTGGAGGGAATCGAGCGGGCGCTTGATCCATTTGCCCTGGCACTGATCGACATCAACGCCGAGAGCCGGGTCAAAGTGGAACGCGGTCCGGCGGAGGCGGTGCTGGTGGAGGGAGGGTCACGCTTTTTTCTGGTGAAGATCACGAATCGCGCGAGCGTAACGGCGCCGCTAGCGGCGGAAAGCGCCAACAGCGGACGAGTATTCATTCGCTCGACCGGTGACCCGGCTCCGAAGATGCTGCTGACTCCGGCGGACGTGCGCGATCGCTGGGCCGATATTTCGATATACAACCGTCCGCCGATGGAAAAATCCTTGTCGGGGTTGGGGATCGAATACCAAATCCTTGAGATTTTCAGCCGCGACGCGGGTCAACGCTCGGCGGACATCAGCTTCAATGTGGGACAAGGAAGTCAAGACGTCGGATTCCGCAATGACATTCTGGTGCTGTTTCGCGCGGAGCCTTCGCGGCTCATCAAGCTGCACCTCACCGATGAGAACGGCGCGCCCACCATCGCGTCGCTGACGATACGCGACCGTTGGAAGCGCCTTTATCCCAATCCGTCAAAGCGCCTGGCGCCCGATTTTTTCTTTCAGCCGCAAATCTATCGCGCTGATGGGGAGACGATCCATCTGCCTCCCGGATACTACACGATCACGACCACCGCTGGGCCCGAATATCGCGCCCACACGCGGGAGTTCGCCGTGGATGCCAAAGGACCCGATACGCTGAGCTTCCAGTTGGATCGCTGGATCGATCCAGCGAAATACGGCTGGTATTCGGGCGATCACCACGTACATGCGGCCGGGTGCTCGCATTACCAGAATCCGGCCGAAGGCGTCCTGCCGAAGGATATGATGCGGCAACTGGCGGGCGAAAAGCTCAATGTAGGCGCGGTGCTGACTTGGGGTCCGGACTACTATTACCAGAAACAATTTTTTTCGGGCCATGACGATGCATTGTCGGTGCACGATTGCCGGATGCACTACGATCTCGAGGTTTCCGGTTTCCCCTCGAGCCATGCCGGTCACCTGGTTTTGCTGGGATTGAGAAACCAGGATTATCCGAACACGAAAAAAATCGAGGATTGGCCGACGTGGGATTTTCCGATTCTGCGCTGGGCCAAGCAGCAAGGCGCGGTCGCCGGCTTTGCTCATTCCGGCTGGGGACTGCAGGTGTCCGACGGCAAATTGCCGAGTTTCGAGATGCCGGGCTTCGATGGTATCGGCGCAAATGAATACATTGCGGATGTGACCGAGCCCGATACGGTCGATTTCATTTCGGCCGGGGACACGCCTGTTAATTGGGAGCTCAGCATCTGGTACCACACGCTCAACGTCGGCTTCCGGACGCGGATCGCGGGCGAAACGGACTTCCCTTGCATTACCGACGAGCGGGTGGGACAGGGGCGCAGTTATGTGAAGGTCGATTCCGCACTGACGTATCGCGCCTGGCTCGATGGCTTAAAGAAGGGCCGGAGCTACGTCTCCGATGGCCGGGCGCATTTGATGGACTTCCGCATCAATGGCGTCGAAGTGGGAACGCACGGGAGCGAGGCGCCGTTATCATCGCCGGGTACGATTCATGCGACGGTACGCGTGGCGGCGCTGCTCGATGCGATTCCGCATCCGGAGATTCAATCGTTGCCGTACGACAAAAAACCGTATTGGACCATCGAGCGGGCGCGTATCGGCGAATCGCGCGAAGTTCCGGTGGAACTCATCATAAACGGCAAAGCCGTGGCACGGAAGACGATCACAGCGGATGGCGCCGTGCGCGAGCTTGCCTTCGATGCGGCGATTGAGAGAAGCAGTTGGGTGGCAGTCCGTATTCTGCCGGCGGCGCACACGAATCCGATTTTTGTGGTGGTGGACGGTAAGCCGATACGGGCGTCGCGAGCGAGCGCCCAATGGTGCGTGAATGCAGTGCACCAATGCTGGACGCAAAAGGCAGCGCGGATAGCGCCCGATCAACTTTCCGCAGCGCGCGCGGTGTATGACCACGCCGATCAGGTTTACCGGAAATTGCTATCCGAATCTACTTATTGAATCTGACTGCCGGCAACGATCGGCCCGTTGTGTATATAGGAGAGATGCATTTGGGAAGAGGCGCGGCGATTTCGGCCCTATTGGCCGGCTGCTGGATGATATACCAGCCGATGTTGGCGCAGGACACGCATTTCAAAGCGCAAGGCGACCAGATTCCAGGCCCCACGGAATCGACGAGCCATGCCGCCTGGCTCGCAGACCTTCAGCAATGGCGCCGCGAGCGTCTGATTCGCATCGGCTTTGAAGATTCGCAATACCGGAGGCCGGAATTCCTGTGGACGCAGAAGAATTTTGTATCGCCGCAGGTCATGGTGGAGGAACGCTATCTTTACGATCCGGTAGCGCGCAAGTATACAGTCGACCGCTATGTCGACGACTTGAATAAGCGCTACGGCGGAATTGACAGCGTGCTGCTCTGGCCGGTGTATCCAAATATCGGGATCGACAACCGCAGCCAGTGGGATCTCACGCGGGACATGCCTGGCGGCGTCGCCGCGTTGCGCCAAGTCGTGGAGGATTTTCATCGGCGCGGCGTCAAGGTACTATTTCCCGCCATGCCCTGGGACACTGGAACCCGTGATCCCGGCATGAGCCACGCGGTGGCGACCGCTCAGCTCATGGCCGAGATTCACGCCGATGGCGTTAACGGCGACACGTTCGCTGGTGTTCCACGTTCCTACCGCATCGCCTCAGATGCAACCGATCATCCGGTGGCCTTCGAACCGGAAGGCGCGCCGCAAAGCGACGAGGGCTTGATCTGGAACAACATGAACTGGGCGTATTGGAAATTTCCCTTCGCGCCGCTGATCAGCAAGACCAAATGGATCGAATCCCGGCACATGGAGAACATTTCCGACCGCTGGGCGCGCGATAAAACCGACGACCTACAATACGCCTTCTTCAACGGTGTCGGCTACGTCAGTTGGGAAAATATCTGGGGTATTTGGAACGGCATTACACCGCGCGATAGCGAGGCGCTGCGCCGTATCGCAAGAATCGATCGCTCGTTTGCGTCTCTTCTGGTTAGTGCCGATTGGGAGCCTTATTACCCAACTTTGCAATACGGCATCTTCAGCACGCGTTTTCCGGGGAACGGCGTTACCCTGTTCACTCTCATCAACCGGAATGAATACGACGTGACGGGTGCGCAGTTCGAGGCGCCGGACGCTCCAGGCAGACGCTATTACGACGTCTGGCATGGCGTGGAATTGAAGCCCGTGGAGCAAGCCGGGATATCCACTCTGCACTTCACGATTGAGGCGCACGGTTTTGGAGCGGTGCTCGCTGTGGATTCCGGCGCTTCCTGGCCGGATCTGGAACCCTTGCTAGGGCAGATGCGCGATTGGGCCGCCAGACCGCTTTCCAGCTACGCGCACGAATGGAAGTTTCTATCGCAGCAAATCGTTGATATAGCATCGGCGCCTGCCAAAATCGCCGAGGAAGGCATGGTTCATATTCCGGGCGCAAACTTCGATTTCGCGGTCACGGGTGTCGAGATCGAAGGGTTTGACTGGATTGGTCTGGATGTTCAGTATCCCTGGGAGGACTCGCCGCGGCGCAGCCATCGTAAGTCCATCACGGTCAAGCCATTCTGGATCGATAAGTATCCAGTTACTAATGCCGAGTTCAAGCACTTTCTCGACGTAAGTCATTACCATCCGGTGGACGATCATAATTTCCTGAAAGATTGGAGCAGTGGTACCTATCCCGCGGGCTGGGATAAGCGACCGGTGACCTGGGTCGCGCTCGAAGATGCGCGTGCTTACGCCAAGTGGGCCGGGACGCGTTTGCCGCACGAATGGGAGTGGCAATACGCCGCCCAAGGCACGGACGGCCGCCCCTATCCCTGGGGAACCAAATGGAACGAGAGCGCCGTACCCACCCAGCAACACGAGCGCGACTTGCTAGGTGCTTCCGACGTAGATGCGCATCCAACCGGCGCCAGTCCGTTTGGCGTAATGGACATGATTGGCAATGTCTGGCAGTGGACCGACGAGTTTGTGGACGATCACACGCGCGCGGCGATTATAAGAGGCGGGAGTTATTATCGTCCCGCGGGGTCGCTCTGGTATTTTCCGCAAAACACCAAGCTCACGGAACATGGTAAGTACCTGCTGATGGCGCCTTCGAAGGATCGCGCCGGCACGCTCGGCTTCCGCTGCGTCGCGGATGAACCAGGTCATGGCAGCTAACATGCAGCGGCACAAAATCAGAGTGTTCGGCAGCCTGAATGCCGATTTGGTGCAGCAGGTGCCCCGCATTCCGGAGCGCGGCGAGACGCTGCGGGGAGGCGACTTGCGCATCTACGCCGGCGGTAAAGGTGCCAATCAGGCCTGCGCCGCGGCTCTGCTGGGCGCCGAGGTCGAAATGGCCGGCCAAGTGGGAAGCGATGTATTTGCAGACCGGCTGCGCGCTGAATTGAACCGCTGCGGCGTAGACACTTCGCTGGTGGAGGCATCGGCAAAACCATCGGGCACTGCCACCATCTTCGTCTTGCCGGATGGCGAGAATCTGATCGTGCTCTCTCCGGGCGCGAATGCGGAAAACTCGGTCGAATTTGCCGGGCGCGCCGCGGCGGCGCTAGGCGTGGGCGATTTCCTGCTGTGTCAACTGGAAATTCCGCTCGAAAGCGTACATGCCGCCATCAGCGCGGCGGCGGCCAACGGCGTTAGCACGGTCCTCGATCCCGCCCCGGCCTATCCACTTCCGGAAGCGCTGCTGAAAGGCGTCACGATCCTGACTCCGAATCAAACGGAAGCTCGTTTGCTTCTGCAGTGGACCGAACCGATCGATACCATTTTGCAAGCCGAGCAGGCGGCGACGGCGCTCCAGGCTCTCGGACCGAGAATCGTCATCGTCAAAATGGGCAATCAGGGATGCGTAATTGCCGAGCCCGGCGCGGTGACGCATATTCCCGGCTTCGCGGTGACGGTCGCCGATACCACCGCCGCCGGCGACACCTTCAACGGAGCATTGGCGGCCGGCCTGGCCGAGAATATGGCGCTCAAAGAGGCGGCGCGATTCGCCAATGCCGCCGCGGCGTTGTCGGTAACCAAGCCAGGCGCGATCAGTTCTATGCCTTCGCGCATGGAAGTCTATCCGCTACTCGAGAAAATCCATGTTCACCGTCCATGATTCGGCAATAGCAATTCTGCTTTGCGTCCTCACCATGATCGGTTGGGGGTCCTGGGCGAATACGCAGAAGCTCGCCGGCAAAGAACGCTGGCCGTTTGAACTGTTTTACTGGGATTACTCGATCGGCGTTGCTGTCACCGGCGTGCTGCTTCTGGTCACGCTAGGAACGTTTGGATCCGCGGGGACGCCTGCTTTCGCCAACCTCAAGATCGCTTCGCTGCATGCGGAATGGCAGGCCATCGCGAGCGGCGGGCTTTTCAACCTCGCGAATATTCTGCTGGTGGCCGCTATCGACGCCGCAGGCATGGCGGTGGCGTTCCCGGTGGGCATCGGGCTAGCGCTGGTAATCGGAACGGCGGTGAGTTATTGGCAAACGCCGCAGGGAAACGCCGGTTTTCTGGCCGCAGGCGTACTGCTCATTTTATTGGCGATGATTGTCTCGGCGGTGGCCCACAGTCGTCTTCCGAAAACGCTGGGACACGGACAGACCACCGGCCTGGCTTTTGCGGTAGCCGCGGGTTTGCTGATGGGCTTCTTCTATCCCCAGCTCATGCGAGCTATCTCGCCGGCATTTAATACGCAGCCCATTCAGCCGGGAATGCTTACGCCGTACACCGCTCTGTTCTTTTTCGGTATCGGGGTTCTGGTCAGCAGCATTCCGATCAATGGCTGGTTCATGCGATCGCGCGGATCGCATTTCGCAGACTTCATCCACGCGCGCGCGAGGTTACATGTACCCGGTCTGTTGGGCGGCATGATCTGGATGGTGGCGTTGGGTCTGAACGTGGTGGCGTCGGGCGTGGCGGGACCGGCGATCTCTTATGCGCTCGGGCAAGGCGCGACTCTGATTGCAGCACTGTGGGGTGTATTCGTCTGGCGTGAATTCCAAACCGCACCCGCTGGAACCAGTCGTCTGATCGTAGTGATGCTCGCGGCCTACACGCTGGGAATTGTGGCAATCGGGCGGGCGATCTACTAGAGTTTTGGCGCGGTTCAGGCAGCGCCGGCCAATTCATGCTCGATCTGTTCGAGCGTTTGGCCTTTGGTCTCCGGAACACGCCAGCGGACGAACAGAAAGCCCAGCAAGCAGATCACGGCGTACAACCAGAAAGTCCCGGCGGAGCCGAGCCACTCACCGATCAACGGAAACGTGTAAGTCAATACGAAGGAAGCAATCCATAACGCCGATACCGAGATGGAAACGGCGGCACTCCGTACCCGATTCGGAAAGATTTCGGAGATCAGCACCCAGGTGATGGGCGCGAGCGACAGGGCGTAAAAACCGATGGCGCTCAACGTCAGGAGCAGCACCGGCAAACCTGTCAGGCCAAAGCGATAGGCGAGACCCATCAGGAAATGCGAGACGCCGATGCCCGCGCATCCGAACAGCATCAACGGCCGGCGCCCCACTCGATCCACGAAGCCGAATGCCAGCACCGTAAAGACCAGGTTCACAGAACCCGTGACCACGATGTTGAATAGGATGTCATTCACGCCATAGCCGGCGTTCCGGTAAATTTCTTCGGCATAGTTGAAGATGACGTTGATGCCGCACCATTGCTGCAACACGGCAAGCAGCACGCCGATGGTAAGAGCGCGAGGCACCGGCCGTTCGAGCAGGTTCGCCAGGCGAACGCGTGAGTCAGACCCGACGGTCTCTTGAATTTCCGCCAACGCCTCGTGCGAGTAAGCAGTTCCTCCGATGCGCGCGAGCGTTCGCCCGGCTTGCTCTTTGCGTCCTCTCTTAACCAGCCAGCGCGGGCTTTCCGGGACAAATAGCGAGCAGCAGAAAAAGATGGCGGAGGGAACGGCCACGGCCGCAAACATCCAGCGCCACCCATATTGGCCGTTCCACGATTGCCGGATGAACTCGGGCGTAGCGCCAACCGGTACTTTATCCGCGATCAGCCAGTTCACTACCTGAGCGGCGAGAATGCCAATCACGATCGTCAACTGATTCAGCGCTACCAGGCGTCCGCGCCAGGGAGCGGGACTCACTTCGGCGATATAGACCGGAGAAACGTTCGAGGCCATGCCGATGGCCACGCCGCCCGCCATGCGCCAGACCACGAACATCACAAAACTCGTGGCCAGTCCGGTCAGAAGCGACGATCCGGCAAATAGTAGGGCCGATAAAATCAGCAGGCGCTTGCGTCCGAAGCGTTCGCTCAAGCCGCCTGCTGCAATGGATCCGAGCAGGCAGCCGAGCAGCGCGCAACTGTTCGCCCAACCGATCAGGGAGGCGGAAGTGAGGCGGAAATATTGTTCATAGAACGGCTTTGCTCCGCCAATGACGACCCAATCGTAGCCGAACAACAAACCACCGAGCGCCGCCACCAGCGAAATCAGGGAAACATAGCGAACATCGAACAGGCCAACCGCTTTGGCGCCGCCAGCGGCTATGCTTCCGTGCATTGGCTGTCACTCACACGCGAACCGGTGTCTGGCTGTCGAATACGCATCCGCACGGCATCTCCCGCCGCAGATCCTGGGCCCCAGCATGATTCGGGTCCGCGATTAAGACCGCATCCAGCAGCCGCGCTGCCTCTTCCCGCTCCCCCAAACCCAGAGCAGCCTGTGCTTTGAGGAACGTCGCAGTTACCTGGTTTCGTTCGCGCAGATCCTCGCGGAACAGTAACATCGAGGGCAGCGAGGTCGCAAAGTAATCGATCTTCGGCTCTTTGGCCGCCAACTCGCTCGCGTAGTTTCTCAGCGCAAGCAGCAGAGACTTTGCCTCCTGTTCGAGGCCAAGCTTTTTTAAAGCCATCGCATGATAGAGCGTCATCTCAGAATAGGGCTTGACGCTCATCTCCTGGAAATCGCCCGTACCGCGCGTCGCGCGCTTCCACCATTCTTTCGCGGCCGTGTCGCGGCCGAGCGCCGTACAGGCGATGCCGAGCCAGAAATAAAGATTGCTTTGATTGGCCAGAAGATGTTTCGCTTCCCCCAGGTTGGGAGGGCAGGCGAGCGCCGCTTCCAGAAATTGCAACGCCTCTTTCGCATCCCCTTTAGACAAGCCTTGCCGGGCGAGCGAAAGATGCGACCGCAGATGTTGCGTGAGCGTCAATCCTTCGCCCCCCTCCCATGGCTGAAACTGCCGCGAGGACAGAACCGAGATGGCTTTCGCCGGCTGGCCGGTTTGATTGTAAAGAGCCCCCAGTTCGACCGACAGATCGTCGCGGCTACTAACTAAATCGGGATGCCTTTCCATCTCGGCCAGACGCTCTCCGGCGGAAACGCCGAGGCGCTTATACAACTGATCGCGTTCGTAGAATACGCGTGCATCGCTAGGGTTCGCTTGAAACGCTCTTTCGTAGGATTGCCGCGCCTTTCCGGTATCACCCTGAATGTTGTAGTAAGCGATCCCCAAATTTCGCCAGACCGTCGCCAGGTCGCCGTCCAGCTTCGACGCCTCCTCCCAACGCTCGATCGCTTCCTGATAGCGGCGTCTGTCGTAAAGCAGATTGCCGAGATAAAAATGCGCGCGTGCATCCGCTGGATTGTTGACAAGCGCGGCTTCGAGGATCAACAGCTCCTCTAGACGGCTCGGGAAGCAGTAATCGGTTTCGGAGTGCGCGGCGGTTTCGAAAAACTGCTTTGCCGCCGGCTGCTCACCCGCCATGGCCGAAAAGTGCGCCAAAGCGTAATAAACCATCGGCGCCGATCCATCCCGCGCACTGAAATCGCTCTGGCCGAGGATCCTCAACGAGTCGCCATATAAGCCCGCGCGCGCGTAGTCGAACGCCAGGTCGAGCCGTAGCTGATTATCGCCTTGCCACGCGTGGCCGGCCAGATCGTTCGCCCAGACATCCATCGGATCAAGCGCTAATGTTGCCTGCAATAGTTCGTCCGCAGCCTTAGCGTCCCCGAGCTGACGCAGCGCCATCGCCAGAAGATTGCGCGCCCGAAGATTGTCTCGGTTGACCGCCACCGCCAATTGCAGATGTTCGGCGGCCGCCTTCCAATTGGCCCGCTTCGCATCCAGTTCCGCCAACGCATGGTAACCGGGCCCGCGCCAAGCCTGGTTCCACGTCGATTTATAGAAGGCCGCATATGCTTCTTCATCGCGGCCCTGATAGCGCAGCGTGAGGGCGAGATGGTAGAACGGCTCTCCGTCGTACGGATTCGGATTGCGGCGCGTCAGCCGGACAATCGCCGCGCGAAAATGGCGCTCTGCCACCGCAAACTCGCCGCGGCGCAGATGCAGCGCTCCGAGCGCGTTGTTGCAACGCGCATCGCCGCTGTCACGCCGCAGCGCCTCGCGCCAATATGCCTCGGGATGCCGCGTCGCATGGCGATATTGTTCCAGATGAAGGCCGGTCAGATACAATTCGTCCGCGCTTTCGATTTGTTCCGGCAGGGCTGGCTCTGTAGCAGCGGACGGAGTTTCGACGGGCTCCGACGTTTCGGCCGTATAGCGAATCAGCTCTTCACCCTTCGCGTCCAAAACTCGCAAAATAATCTCGTGTGAGGGAATGACGCACTCCGCCACAAACGGGTCGCCGGGCTTCAGATCATATATCCAGCGCGCAATCGTCTCTTGCCGCTCGAGCGAGATGACCGCCTGCGGAAATACTCGGGCGGCGCTCACACCCACGCGCGCCGTTTCGCCCTTCAACTGAAGGCTTACGGCCATGTCCCGGTTGGCCTGATCCGCGGGCCCGATTTTCTGGATCGGATACCAGTATTGGCTGAACAGCTTCGTTTCTCCGGGACCGAGGAACGAAAAATCCGGTTGATTGTCCGTATACACGCCGGCCATCAATTCGATATACGGGCCATCGTTGTCAGTCAAATTCCGATCCCAGGTATAACCGAATTCATGGTTGCCCCAGGTCCATTGCTTCTTGCCTGGCGCGATGTGACGGTTCGCCACGTGAATGAGCCCGGCTTCGTGGGCATGATCGTATCCTCCGAGGAAATCTTGCTTCGACGCTATCGCCATGTAACTCGTGGGTACGGGAATATTGGCATACCAGGCGAGATCGTTTGCGGGATACGTGCCCGGCGGCACAAATTGCTTCGGCGCCTCTTCAGGCGGAACGCCATAGCGGAAGCGCGCGCCGTAATCGACGCCGTAGTAACGGCCGCGGCACTGAGGAAACTCGCTCGTGGCGCGTTTCGCGTGATCCGCTACAAAATGCACGTCCGGCGGAAAGAATGATTGATAATTTTCGTCCACGTGCGCGGCCGCGTTGGCCCACCACAAAAACGTCTGCACAAAGGGAGTGCGGTTATACAGCCTCACCTTCAGTTCGAGGTAGGCTGCATCCGGATGAAGACGCACACCGTGCATGCCTTTCAGGCGGTTCATCGGGTCATGATCGCTGCACCAGATCGTTTTTGAGCCGTCTGCGTGCTCTTCGATTACGAAATTCACCGGCATGAACGTCGCCGGCCGGTGATGCTGCGGCCAGTTGAACTCGACGCCACCCGAAATCCAAGGGCCGGCCAACCCGACCAACGCCGGCTTGATCACATTCTGCCGGTAGAAGAAGTCGTAGCCATTCGTCTTATCCAAGCCGACATGGATGCGCCCGCCAATTTCGGGCAAAACCATCACCCGCAAATATTCGTTTTCTATGTGGACTGCCTGCCAGGCGCGATCCTTGTGCTCCGTCGAGATGCGGTCGATAAACGGTAGCGGATAGGCTTTTCCGCTGCTGCCCTGGTAAACCCGCGCTTCGAGAAACATCGGATTGCGGTCGGGCGCATGCGGCTCATAGGTGGGAATGATCACCGGCTCCGCCCATGCTTTGACTGCACCCGTCAGGTGAGCCGGAGCGGAAGGCAAATCGAATGTCCTTATGCTCTCCATTGCAGCGTGTAGGCGGAAAAGCCGGTCGGACGAAGAACGTCAAATTGCACGCGCCACGGCAAGCCTTCTGCGAACGCAACGTCTACGGTCGAGGATTCGCCGGAACTGAGGCTTGGCAATGCTACCTCCCGGCGCTCGATCGGGATGTCGCCGTAACCGTAATAGATGCCGCAAAGCTTGTAGCCTTCGAGCGCGTACGACGGTACCGTTTTCCGGGAGCGCACGGTCACCTTGAATGCTTCAGGATGGCCATCCACGGCAATCGATTCAATCGGGCTCGATTCGCTGCGCAGCAGTTCGTACGAAGTCTTCGGCGCGCCATACAAATCCACCACGCCATGCACGCGCTGGCGCATTACGCCCGTGCCAAGATTTCCGGCGTGCGTCCGATAGTCGTTGTAACAGAAGAAAATCAGACCGGCGATGAAATCGCGCGCGCGCAGCGCTTCATCGTGCGTTCGCAAAATCTCGCGTCTTCGCTCATCGCCTTCGGGGCGGTCCGCCGTGCAGGCGCAATAGCCGTACTCGGAGATCACGATCGGCTTGTCCGGAAACGCGGCATGGATCTCGTCCACGCCGCGGCCCACCGCCTCCGAGTCACCGGGATACCAGCTTCCGTAATACTCGTTGCACTCGATAAAGTCCATCAAGCCCGAGACGTCTTGCGCAGGCGTCTGCCGGAGCGAGTGCGACGCGTAGGAACACAGTCGCTTCGGATCAAGCCGTTTCGCCTCTTGCAACAGCTCTTTCGCGAAGTGATAGGCCCGCGGGTTTTGGCCGTTAATTTCGTTGCACAATCCCCAGGAAACAATGCATGGATGATTCCGGTCACGCGCAGTCATTTCGCGTAATTGGGCGAGACCGTTTTCGAGGATATCGGCGTCCGGCTGCTCGCTCATGCCTTTAAATGTATTGGGACCCCAGGCCGGAACTTCGGTCTGCATGAGAATCCCATGGCGATCGCAATACTCGAGGACTCGCTTGTCCTGCGGCCAATGCACGCGTGTGTAGACGCAGTTGAGATGCTTCAGATCGTCATGATCATGCGTGATCCAGGCCCCGGGCTCAGCCATACCGAACTCGGGATTGCTGCCCGCCATGCGCTCCACACCCATCAGCCGCACTTGTTCGCCATTCAGGAAGAACGCCGAATTTTTTACTTCAAATTTGCGTACGCCAAAGGTGGTGTCCAGGCGATGAGCCAAAGCGCGCCCGTCCGCAATGGTCAGCTCGAGCCGGTAGAGATGGGGATGGTCGAAGTGCCAGAGCTGCGCTTTGGGAAAACTTGCGGATATTTTCGCCACCCCCGGCGAGCCGCTTGTCGCTGTGACAGCGGCGGCATCTGTCTTCGTGACGACCGGTAGGCCGGTAGCATCCTCCACCACTCGCAGCCCCAGCGTTCCATGCCACGGTTGCGGAGCGACGCTATTTACCTGCGCTACAATCTCGAGCTTTGCGTCGCCATTCGAAGGATCGGGCCAGGCGTCCACCGCTACGCGTTCGAGGAAGGTTTCGGGCGAAATCAGCAATTGCACTGGTCGATAGATGCCTCCGTCATGCGCCCAATCGCTTGATCGGCCACGCGGCAGCATGTGCTCGTTGAAGCCGTTGTCCACGCGCACGGCAATGCTGTTTGGTCCGTCCCAACCCAGCAGTTTGGTCAGATCGAGCGTGAACGCTGTGTAGGGCTTGCCAATATGTTCGCCGACGGGCGCGCCATTTACCCAGACTTCCGCCGAATGAAAGATTGCTTCAAACTCGATGCGAACGGCGGCGCGTTTTGGCCCGTCCAACTGGAAGATGCGCCGGTACCAGGCGATACCACGGTAGTCGGCGAGCGGCGGCTCAATTTGCCAGGTATGCGGGACGGTTACCGTGCGCCAATCGTCCGTGCTGGTCCCTGCGCGAAACCAATTCTCTCGTTCACCGCTGTTATTCGGGTCGGTGCGAAACAACCAATCGCCGTCCAGGCTGACGATGCGCGTGAGTTCGGGAGCAGCGGCTGCCACCTGGGGAAGCGGCGCGGCTGCGAGGCCCGTCAAGCCAAAGAGGGGCGTTTGCCAAAGGAATTTCCGGCGCGAGGACATGTAGGCTTTGGGGTCGCGTTTATCGTGTACGTTAACAGTGATTCAGTAGACCACATACCCCTGCCTCTGTCAACGCCTACGAACTGACTGCTCCCTCTAAATCCGCCGTCTGCATCTCCAAAAAGAAGTCCAAATTGCTCTGCAAAATGACATGCGCCGGCAGACGGTGGCGCAACGGCGGGCAGGTGCCCTCGACGAGGAATTGATAGAGCGATCGAAAGGCCATGCGCCCCTGGGCCTTGGGACGCTGATAAATAGTCGCCAATACCTTGCCGCTGCGAATCAGCGGAATCAGGCTCGGACAAAGATCGGTCGTGATCACCAGCATTTTCGAAAGACTGCCGGCATCCCCCATGGCGCGCAGCACCGGCTCCGAAATGGCCGTGCCGACATAGACGGCACTCAGATTCGGCCGCAAGGCCAGTGCCTCGCGCGTCATGGCATAGGCGCGGCTCGCATCGTCGTGCGCTTCGAGCACGACGGCCGCTTCGAGCGGACTATTCAGCTTCGCCAGGAACTCCCGCAGGCCTCGCACCTTCTCCGCATGATCTTCGGTGCTCAGGTCGCCCGTAACCACTAAAATTTCTCCCGGCCGCCGCGCGCAGCGAGTCAGCAGCTCGGCCACCACCGCTCCGCTGGTATAAGAATCGATCGAGACCGTGCTCAATCGCTCGGTGCCCGGCGCATCGGTCGCCACGCAGATTACCGGCACGTGATTGCGGGCGGCTTTGCGGATCCACGGCTTCAAATCTGCCGGGTGACCAGGCGCTAGAATGATGCCGTTCGTTTTCTCCTCGAGAGCTTTGGCGAACAGATCGATATCGCCTTCGCCCAGCCGCGGATAGGTTCGAAACTGCAGCTCGATCGAGGATTGAAAGGGCGCCGCCGCTTCTTCGACGCCTTCCCGAAGCGCGTCGAAGAAAGAGGCGATCTCTTTCGGTAAATGCACCGAAATCGCCAGTTTCTTATTAAGCTTCAGATGGCGCGCGGCGACATTCGGACGATAGCCGAGCGTCTGCACCATCTTCAGCACGCGCGCCCGAGTCATCGGATTAATGCCGGGACGCTGATGCAGTGCGCGATCCACCGTGCCGATGGAGACGCCGAGCGCATGCGCGATGTCTTTTATGCCGGCGGCTTTGGTGCGGGCCCGAGTCTCGCGAGAGTCTTGCATGGCCGGGAGTTTTATGGCTATTGTAGCGGGAAAACGACCGGAGATCGTGTACGATCACGTATATTCGCAAAATTTTTGCTTCGACCAACGAACGATAACTGCCTTATTTAACAGTCATCATGGTCGCAAATGGCCTCAAAAAGTTACCGTGTACGTTGACAACGTTCCCAGCCTTGTGATAACTTCCCCCCTAAGATGCGTCAGGGTTACAGCCGCTCGTTTTCCTCGTCTGCCCGGCTGAGACGTGTCCGAAAGGGAACAAGGTGTGCGCCATGTCCATCGCGCCGTATCTCAGTCGTATCGCTGTTGCCTCTGCCAGCCTGCTTCTGACCTGTGCTCTGTACGCTCAGGTCGACACCGGCACGATTCTCGGAACCGTCCGTGACGCAACCGGAGCCATTGTTCCGAACGCCACGGTGACGGTGCGGAACGAAGGCACCGGCTTCAGCCAAGCCACCACCACCGGCAGTTCGGGCACCTTCGTTATCACTCCCTTGAAGATCGGCCGCTATTCGGTCGAGGCCAGTAGCTCGGGCTTCAAACGGGAGCGGCGCACGGGCCTCGATCTGAACATCCAACAACAACTCGTGGTCGATTTCAGTCTGCAGATCGGCGATGTCTCGAGCGAAGTGGAAGTAACGGCCGCGGTTCCCCTTCTGCAAACGGAGAGCGGCTCCGTGGGACAAGTTGTCAATACGCAGGTGATCAACGATCTTCCGCTCAATGGCCGCAACTACACGTTTCTCGCCCGGCTGGTTCCGGGCGCTACCGTGGGTCAGCCTGAGGGGCGCGGGCTGAACGCCAACGGCTGGTTCGCCGCCAACGGCACGCGTCCCGCGCAGAATAATTATCTGCTCGATGGCATTGACAACAACACTAACGACATTGATTTTCTGGCCGGCGCGGCCTACGTGCTAAAGCCGCCGATTGACGCCATCAGCGAATTCAAGCTGCAAACGAGTTCGTTTAGCGCTGAGTTTGGCCGGGCCGGCGGAGCCGTACTGAATGCCACGCTGAAATCCGGGACCAATCAATTTCACGGCAGCGCCTGGGAGTTTTTGCGCAATGATAAAGTCGACGCCACCGACTATTTTCTGAACGCGGCTGGACAGCCCAAAGGTTCGTTTAAGCAAAATCAGTTCGGCGCGACAACCGGCGGCCGGATCATCAAAGACAAGACATTTTTCTTCGCCGATTATGAAGGCACGCGCATCCGCCAGGGCAATCCCGAGACGGGCTACAGCGTACCGACCGCGGCGGAACGCGACAGCGGCTTTACGAACTTCTCCGACTTGCTCTCGCTGCAGAGTGGATCGCTCAAAGATGCTACGGGGAAATCGTATCCGCTTGGCACTCTCTTCGATCCGGCAACGACCCAAAGCATTGGAAACGGCCAGTACGTCCGGACGCCGTTCGCGGGCAATATCATTCCGGCCAACCGGCTCGATCCGAATGCCGTGAAGCTGTTGAGTCTGTATCCGGCGCCCACCGGTCCCGGGCTGCTCAATAATTTCAGCGCGAATCGGAACGCCACCACCGATGTTAACTCGTTCGACGTTCGCATTGACGAAAACCTGACGGAAAAGGACCAGATCTTTGGCCGCTATAGCTGGTCGCACAGCCCCAGTTATCTGCCACCGCCCTTTACCGGTTTCGGCGATGGAGGAGCGTACAGTCAGGGACAGCAGAGTGTAAACACCATGGGCGCGGCGCTCAGTTACTCCCATTCGTTTAGCCCGACGCTGGTGAATGAGGCGCGCGCCGGGTTCAATCGCGAGCACACTACCCGCGATCAAGCCTACGCCAACACCCTGAACATTCCCTCGCAGTTTGGGATTCAAGGCATTCCTCAACTCCCCGGCAATGGCGGGTTGCCCAATCTGGCCATCGGCGATCTCAGCCAACTTGGCTCTACCGAATGGCTCATCGGAGACCGCTATAGCAATACGCTGCAATTCACGGAAAACCTCACCAAGGTCTATAAAACCCACACCTTCAAAGGCGGCTTCGAGGCGCAGGAGATTTCCGCCCCGTGGTTGTCTCCGCCTTATTCACGCGGCGCCTTTGACTTCAACGGCCAGTACACCACGATTCCGAACCTCACGGATACGAGTACCGGCCGCGCCCAATTCCTGCTGGCTCCCAGCGGTCCAGGAAACATCGGCGGGGCCGACAGTGTCTCTGTTTCGAACTTTGGCGATGTGGCCACGATTCGCTCTTACTATGGCGCTTTTTTCCAGGACGACTGGAAAGTAAGTTCGAAACTGACTTTGAATCTCGGCGTTCGCTGGGATTGGTTCAGCCCCACTGGCGAAAAATATTCCGCGCAGGCAAACTTCCTTCCCGGCGCGAACCCGGAATATATTATCCCGGCCAGCCGCAAAGGCGATCCGGCACTTTCACCCAGTTTCCCTCAGTTGCTGGCGCAGGACGGCATCAGCCTCGTTTATTCAAATGCGTATGGTTCGGGTCTGAGCAAAGTACAAAAAGACAATTTCGCGCCCCGCGTCGGATTTGCTTACCAAGTCACTCCGAAGTTCGTAGTGCGCGGCGGCTACGGCATTTACTACGGCGCTTTCGAAAATCGCGGCGGCTCGCCAAGCCTTGGCTATAATTATCCGTTCCAGTACAGCTTCACGTTCCGCAATGCCAATGCCGAGTCGCCGGTTCTCTATCCGAACGGCACCATCGCCACGCTCGAGAACGGTCTATCCAGCGTGCCATTGAGCCCCTCCGCGGTAAATGCTTCCGGCTTGAGTCTGCGCGGCATTCAGTTTAATTACGTGACACCGTATGTCCAGAGCTACAATCTCACGCTGCAATATCAACTGACCTCCGTCGATTCCATCGAGGCCGGTTATGTGGCATCGCTGAGCCGCCATCTCGAATCCTTCATTGGATCGAACGATCAGAGCGTTCTGCTGCCCCTGGGCTACAATCCGCAGAGTTACGTTCCTTACCCGGACTTCGCGCGTGGATCGTCCCTTGCCGATACCATTGGCGTCGCCAACTATCATTCGCTCCAGACTAAGTATCAGCGCCGCTTCTCGAACGGCCTTACCATGCTGTTCGCCTACACCTTCGCGAAGACACTCACGGACGCGGGCGATCTCCTCAGCGGCGGCGGTGTGGCCGGTTATCGCGCGCCTTATCTTCCTGGCTGGGGAATCAAGAAAGATATGGGACTGGCGCCTTTTGATATCCGCCACGCCTTGTCGCTTTCCGGAATCTATGCGCTGCCATTTGGCAAAGGACAGCAGCACATGAGCAATTCCAACCGCGTTGCTGAATTCATTCTGGGCAACTGGAGTACGAATTGGATTCTGACGCTCGACACCGGCCAGCCCCAGACCATTAGCTGCGCTACTTCCACCGGCGCGGGAACCGGCTGCTATGCGCTCTATACCGGCCTCAATCCGTATGCCAACTCGAACGTTTCACAGTTCTACAATCCTGCCGCATTCGCCACGCCGGCAGCGGTAACACAGGTGGGGCAAACCGATTACGCGCCGCTCGGAGGCGGGAACACGCAGGTCTCCGGCCCTCCCTTGCGCCGGCTTGATTTTTCGTTGTTCAAGAGCTTCCCGATCAACGAAACGATGCGCTTCGAGTTCCGCGCCGAGTCGTTCAACCTGACCAATACGCCCGCGTTCGCGCAGCCCGGCAACCTGAACTACCTGGATACCACCAACTTCGGGCGCATCACCTCTACACGCGACTCCCCCAACGACCCGCGTGAGATCCAGTTTGCGTTAAAATTCTATTTCTGATGAGAGGCAACCGTTGGTGCGGCTTGTCTGGCTTAGCCTCTTAGGCTTGCTGGCCGCGCTTCCCCACCAAGGAGCTGAGGATCCGGCGATCGGAAACGCCCGTCTCCACCCCGACGACTTCACTGCCAATCACCGGGCCGGCGAATATTTCATAAGCCGCAAAGACTTCCGGGCCGCTATTCCATATCTGGAGAAGGCCTGGAAGCTCGATCCCGCGAATTACCCAAACGGCTACGATCTCGCGCTGGTTTACTTCGATACCGGGGCGCCGCAAAAAAGCCGCGCTCTGATCGACGCTCTGCTCCGGCAAAAAGACCGGGCCGAGCTGCACGATCTGTTGGGAGATGTCGAAGAATCGGCAGGGCACATCAACGAGGCCGCCCATCAATATGAGACCGCAGCGCGCATGGACCCTTCGGAAAAGAATCTGTTTGACCTGGGTAGCGATCTTTTGAAGCACGGCGGCATTGCGCCGGCGTTGAAGGTTTTCGCATTCGGCGTCGAACGTTATCCCTCATCGGCGAAACTGCGCGTCGGTTTGGGCATCGCCTACTATTCGGTGGGCCAATACAGCGAGGCGGTCGAGACGCTATCTAAGGCCGTCGATCTCGATCCGAAAGATCCCAAGCCGCTGGGCTTCCTCGGGAAAATGTATGACATCTCTCCGCGATATGCGGACGAGGTAACCAAACACCTGGCGCGCTTTGTCGCGCTCTACCCGGACAACAGCGCCGCCAATTACTACTACGCGCTGAGCCTGCGCAAACGAAGTTTGGGTGGCGATCTAAGAGCCCGTCAGAAAATGACCGAAAGCCATCTTGTCAAAGCGGTGAAGCTCAAGCCGGATTTCGCCGATGCGCATTACGAACTCGGTCTGTTGTACGAAGACGAAGGGCGTGATTTGGAGGCCACTCGCCAGTACGAAATGGCGGTGAAATACGCACCCAATCTCGCGAAAGCGCATTATCGCCTGGCGCGTCTGTACAAGAAAAGCGGCCATGAACTGCTGGCTCAAAAAGAGTTCCAAACGCTGAAAGCGTTAAATGAAAACCGGTAGGACTCCGCCTTGAATCGCCGCGAATTTATCGGCTCCTGTGCCGCCGGTTATTGGTTGTCCCAGCGGACGGCTCATGCCGAACGAGTCCCGATTCACTACCGCCAGCCGCCGCCATACGAAGCCTATCTTTCCTTCATCGAGTCCGGACACGATGAATTTCCGGAAGAAAAAGCTGCTACGGAACTGGAAGCGGCGCTGCGCGCGTGGTGGAACGCGCAGCACGGCAGCGCCGAAGCCCGCTTCTACGCCTTGCCGGGTAAGCGCGTGCGTTTTGAGTTCAAGGAGCCGGACAAATATCGAACCGGCGTGGCCGAGGTCACCCTCGAAAACGGGCGTGTTGCCAGCTTTGCACCGCTCGATGAATATACCGCCTCAGCGGAACGCCCCTTGTTCCTGGATGTGACGGCAAGTGTATTCGAAGGCGTTTCCTCCTTCCGCGAACAGCTTTCACGCGGCATCCCCTACTGGCTGTCGCGGCTCGATCCGGCCAGCGGCATAGACATCTATGGCAACAACGGCATCGCCGCGGGCGACATCGATAACGATGGCGTGGACGAACTTTTTATCTGCCAGCCGGGAGGATTGCCGAATCGCCTCTACAAACTGGTGGGCGGCCGCTTCGCCGACATCAGCGTCAAGGCCGGCATTGATCTGCTGGATGGCACTTCGAGTGCCTTGTTCCTCGATCTCCGCAACACCGGCCTGCAGGATCTGGTCGTGCTGCTCACCACGGGCCCGCTTCTGTTCTTGAACAATGGCGATGGTACGTTCCGGCTGCGCGAACAGGCGTTCCACTTTGCCTCTCCCGCGCAGGGGACATTCACGGGAATGGCCGCGGCTGATTATGACCGCGACGGCAAGCTGGACCTGTATCTCTGCAGCTATTTGTTCTTTCAGAGCGAAGCGCAATATCGCTATCCGGCGCCGTATCACGACGCGCAGAACGGCCCTCCGAACTACCTATTTCACAACCGGCTGGATGCCGCAGGCAACGGCGTCTTCGAAGACGTGACTTCGGAATCCGGTCTCTCCCGGAACAACAACCGCTTCAGCTTTGCGGCCGCTTGGTGCGATTACGATGGCGACGGTTGGCCCGATCTGTATGTCGCCAACGACTTCGGTCGAAAGAACCTATACAAGAACAATCGCGGCCAGTTCCGCGACGTGGCAGCGGAAGCGGGTGTAGAAGATATCGGACCTGGCATGAGCGCCGCCTGGTTTGATTACGATGGCGATGGCCGGCCCGATCTCTACGTATCCAATATGTGGAGCGCCGCCGGACAGCGCATATCAAACGCAAACAGTTTCCCTCCGGCCAAGACTCCGGCGTTGCGGGAAGCCTATCGCCGCCATGCCAAAGGCAACTCCCTCTACTGCAATCTCGGAAACGGGGCGTTCGTCGAGGAGAAAGAACTGGAGTTCGGCCGTTGGGCGTGGTCGTCGGATGGCCACGACTTCGATTGCGATGGTTCGCCTGAAATTTTCACCGCCTGCGGCATGCTAACCGGAAATATTGAGCCGGACCTGATGAGCTTTTTCTGGCGGCAGGTGGTTGCTCGATCGTCCATGGATGCCACGCCGGCCGCGGCTTATGAGAGCGGTTGGAATGCGCTGAACCAGTTCATTCGTGAGGGCTATAGCTGGAACGGTCGCGAGCCGAACGTGTTCTTTGTGAAAAAAGACGGCCGCTACCGCGATTTCTCGGGTGTCAGCGGCCTCGACGTAGCTGAAGATAGCCGCGCCTTTGCCGTCACCGATCTCACCGGCGATGGATCGCTCGATCTGATTCTCAAGAGCCGGCTGGGTCCGCAGGTTCGTATCTTTGAGAATCAATCCGCCGGCCATCGCCATCGGATTGTGTTCCGGCTTCGCGGCACCAAATCAAATCGCGACGCCGTGGGCGCGAAGGTAACTGTGGACGGGCAGGTGAAATGGCTCACCGCCGGCTCGGGTTATCTGTCCCAGCACACGAAGTTACTTCACTTCGGCCTTAGCGACCAGGATGCGGCCGAACGGATCACAATTGAGTGGCCATCCGGTGTAAGCCAGACGTTCGGGCCGTTGGCGGCCGGACATTCCTACGAAATAGTCGAAGGACAAGCGACCGTTCGTAAAAACATGCTGAAGCACAACGAATTCGCGCGCCAGGCGGTGGCCATACGCTCTGACAATACGCCGTCCCTTCACTCTTCTTGGTTTATCGAGCCGGTCCCGTTGCCCGACCGTCGCTCGGGCCCCGGTTTGCTGACGATCACGGAGCGTGAATCTCCGGACACCCTCGCCGCCTATAGCCTCTTCCGCCGCTATCTGTTCGAGTGGCGCGCCGATCTCGATCTTCCCCTGTATCTCTTATTGGACACACAGGGCCGCGCCCGCAAAATCTATTCGAACCAACCCTCGACCAAAGAGATCGAGGCGGATCTTCGTTCCCGCGAAGCACCGCTTCCCTTCCCCGGCCGCTATCTGGTGCCACCGCGCCGCGACTTCTTCAAGATTGGCGCGGCGTTGCTGTGGTCGGGCTATCCCCAGCAAGCACTCCCGTATCTCGAAGCCGTGCTCGCGCGGGCGCCAAATGTCCGAACCATGTCGCTCGTGGCGCAAATTTATATCGATGCCGGCCGCACCGCCGAGGCACGCAGCTTGTGTCAACGCGCCCTGGAACTAGACCCGGCCAATCCGGAAGCGTGGAATGAGCTGGGGGCGGCCGAATCCGCCGAAGGCCATCCGGAGACTGGTCTGAAATGCTTTCTGAAAGCGCTCGAGCAGCAGCCCGATCTGCCTTACGCAACGGTGAATGCGGCCCAAGCTTATGCGGACATCGGCAACAATGCACAGGCGGAACGGTTCTACCGCCGCGCACTGCTGCTCGATTCGCACTCGGCCGAGGCGGCTAACGGGCTCGGGCTCGTACTCGCAAAGCAAAATCGGCCCGCTGAAGCCAAGAAAGCATTCGAGCGGGCCATCGAACTTCGCCCAGCCTTTGGAGCGGCCATCAATAACCTGGGCGTCCTTTATATCGGAGCCGGAGACATCGTAAATGCGATTGCCGCTTTTCGCTACGGGACCGAAGCGTCTCCCGATGACGACGAGCTATCCATGAACCTGGCCAGCGCCTATGTGCAGCATGGCGAACGGGAGCGGGCGCGGCAGGTAATTCAGCAGTGGCTCGCGCGGAAGCCCGGCAACCCGCAAGCGCTTCGCGCCCTTCGGGCGCTCGATCATTGATTCAGATGCAGGACTTCTTCGGCGGTCAGGTCCACGCAATCGTCCGCCGCCGGGGCTAACGAATCGGCTGCGGTCAGGGCCGTCCCGGGAACTTCGAAGTCAATGGCGAAACTGAAAGTACTTCCCGTCCCCACGCCGTCGCTCTTCACGGCCAGTTCCCCGCCCATGAGCGACACCAGTTGCCCGCTGATGGCGAGGCCCAAACCCGTGCCGCCATACAATCTGGTGTTCGAATCATCGGCCTGCGAAAACGCTTCGAAGATCAGCCGCTGCTTTTCTAACGCGATGCCGATGCCCGTATCGACCACGGCAAACTCCAGGTGGGCGCCGCCATCCGGCCTCGCGCTGCCGCTGACGACGAGCGACGCCGAACCTTGCTTCGTAAACTTAATGGCGTTGCCAAGCAGATTAAGTAAGACCTGCCGGAGCCGGCCGGGATCGCCCAGCACGCATTCGGGAATGACCCCCTGGTAGTCCACGGATAATTTCAACCCCTTGTCGGCCGCCCGCGGCCGAAGCAGCGCCAACGCATCGACCACCACATCTTTCGGCACGAAGTCGACTTGTTCGAGGGTAAGCTTCTTCGCTTCGATCCGTGAAAAATCGAGAATGTCGTTCACGACGGTAAGAAGCGACAGCGCCGATGTCTTGACGACGTCCAGGTAGTCCGCCTGCTCCTCAGTCAGCTCCGTTTCGAGCGTCAGATCGGTCATGCCGATGATGCCGTTCATCGGGGTGCGAATTTCGTGGCTCATGTTTGCAAGAAACTGGCTCTTCGCGCGGCTGGCGGCTTCGGCGAATTCTTTGGCCGTCTGAAGCTCCACGGTTCGCTCATTCACCAGCAGCTCCAGTTCGTCGCGCGAGCGCCGCAGCACTTCCTCAGCCTCCTTGTGCTGGGTCACGTCTTCGGCCACGCCCACAATTCTTTCGATTTTTCCGTTGGTGCAGCACACCGGCGCGCCGAAATCGCGAATCCAACGCACGCTGCCGTCGGCCGTCATCAGACGATATTCCGCTTCCGTTGCCTGGCCGTTCATCTGCTGCGCCTTGAATGCCCGCGCCTGCGCGAGGTCCTCCGGCAGGACCCTGGCGAACCAGGCTTCTGGATCGTTCAGCACCGCCGATTCGTGATCGCCCGAAATCTCCCGGTAGGCCGGGCTGATGTATAGATATCTTCCCGTGCGTGGATCGCGAATCCAGAATGCCTCGCGAACATTGCTCGCGATCTGCCTGAATTGCTCGACGCTCTCCTCGAGTTCCACCGTCCTCTCTTCCACCAGCTTCTGTAGCTTCTCTTCGCGCCGCTTCAGTGCCGCGATCCGAACCCGGTAGGCCCCGCCCGCAATCATGACAGCAAAGAAAATCGACCCGAAGAAAAACGTCTTCGTCTGGTAAAAATGGGGCTCGAGCTGAATGGCAAGACTCGCCGGCCGGGTGCTCCAGACGCCGTCGTTGTTGCACGCCACTACGCGAAAAACATACGAACCCGGAGGCACATTCGTGTAATAAGCGACTCGCCTGCTTCCCGCTTCCGTCCACTCATGGTCGAATCCCTCGAGCAAATACCGGAACCGAACCTTCTCTGGCGCCACTAGGCTCAAGCCCGTGAAGCGCAGTTCCAGCCGGCCCCGGCCCACTGGCAAGGAAAGATGGTTGCTTAGGGGAACCGGCTTCTGGTCGGCGCGCAGATCTTCGATCACTACCGGCGGGGGCAGGTTGTTTTTAACCCGTTCGTCCGTCCGTACGTAGACAATGCCTTTGGTAGTCGGGAACACCAGCCGTCCTTCGTGGGTCTTCCAACCTGCGGGTTGAAATCCGCCATTGCATTCGCCGCTCTTCATGCCGTCCTCAACCCCATAGCGCCGGACGCTCTGAAGCATCTGGCTATCGCCAGCCACGATCCCATTCAGATCTTGCTTCTCGATCGAGTAAATGCCTTTGTTGCCGCTAAGCCAGAGCCGGCCTTTGCCGTCGTCGAGAATTGCCACCACGGAATCGTTCGGAAGGCCCGTCTTCGTGGTGTAGGCCGTTGTGGACAAATCCTTCTTGTTGAGGCGAATCAGACCGTTTTCATTAGTTCCGAGCCATAGTGTGCCATCGCTCTCCCCCAGAATCGCCCAGATGATGCTGTGCGCGACAGCGCCCTCCAGGCGGGCAATCTTTTGGCCCTCCAGCTTATCCAGTCCCGCATCCGTTCCAATCCAAAAAGTATGCTGCGCGTCCTCAAAGATGGACGTCACCCGGTTTGAAGATAGGCCGTCCCGCATCGAATAGGACGTTACCTTTCCATCCTCGTCGATGTGCATCAGTCCACCGCGGCCGCCCACCCAAACATCTCCCCGATGACCTACCAATGAGCAGGCAACCGCATCTCTTATAGCCGGAATCGAATAGAAGGTATCGCCGCGCAGTTGCGCCAGACCTTTGCTGGTTCCCGCCCAGATGACTCCACGGCCGTCTTCCGCCAAGGTGAGGACCAGGTTTCCGGGAAGGCCATTGGCCGCGCCGAATTGTTCAACGCGCCCATCCTGCAATTTGTCGACCCCATTGTCCGTGCCCACCCACAGGCTGCCCCGCTTGTCTTCCATTACGGCCAACGTCATATCGCTCGAGAGGCCTTGCGCTTTTGTGACAGTGGTCAGCGGTGTGTTCTTGAATCGTTTCAAGCCCGCGCCTACAGTTCCGATCCACAAACTGCCTTCCCGGTCCTGGAATAGAGTGGGAATTCCCACCTCGCCTGGGCCCTGCTCGAAAGACCTGGCCTTCCCGTCGTATAAGCGGGTAATCCCGCTAGTTACAAAGCCAATCCAAATTGATCCGGAACTATCTTCGAGCAGCGACCAAATCGAATTACTTCGCAACCCGTCGCTGGCCGTAAACCGCGTCGTCGACGTCCCCGAAAGCCGATACAATCCTTCGCCATTGGTTCCAACCCACACGCTCTGATCGGCCGCCCGCAAAAGGACCCGCACATCTGCGGAGTTCAGCGGACTGCTTTGTGAAACGGAATGGCAGGCGCCCGACGGCGAGCATGCTCTTAGCCCCTTTCGGGTGCCGACGAGCAGTTCGTGTCTGGATGTTTCCGTGATCGCGAATATCGAATTATCGGGAACATCCATGCGGATGTGCGTCGCCGCCCCTTGCGGCGTAAGCTTATTGATTCCGCCTCCGTCGGTGCCGATCCACAAGTTGTTTCGACTGTCTTCAAACAGTGAGAGAACGGAATCGCTCGACAAACCATTGCGCGAGCTGAAGGTTGTAAACTTCCCGCCGGCCAGCCGGGTCACGCCTCCTCCGAGTGTCCCGATCCATAGCGTGCCGTCGTGCCCCACCAGCAATTTCTTTACATCGTTGCTTAACAACGCCGGCGTGTTCCGTCGCTCAAACACCGTGAAGCTTACACCGTCGAAACGAACCAGCCCCTCTTCCGTTCCGAGCCAAAGATATCCATCGGGCGTTTGCGTGATCGCGTAGACCGTGTCGACCGGCAGGCCCTGGCTGGTGCGCCACTCGTCCAGTACGTATTGCCAGATTTCTTTGGCGGGATCGAGATGCACCTGTGCCTGCAGGACGTTTGCGCCTGCCCCCACAAGGAACAAGGCGCTAAGGCAAAACCCATACTGCCAAAAACGCCGGGAGTGGGTCGAAGTAAGCGTCAAGGCACAGAGACTCTTAGTTGCTTATCGATCCAGACCTTTTTCGGGATGAAGAAACTGTGACATGGGGGATACCGGCTTCATCTTCCGTACTCCATCTGAGTCCCACACCTATCGGCGATACGCGTAGCTGGTGAAGGAGTTAGTAGCCAAACGTACCTCAGCCTGAGCGCGTTACGTACCCCCATGGGGGTACAACTTAAGAAAAATCTTGACTTCGCGGGGACAGTGGAACTTAGTACACTTAACCCATTGGACTAAGCGGAGTCCAGGTCAAAAATCTAAACAGGAGAAAAAACGCCAATGAAAGTCAAGAGCAAAGTCAAAGCCGGCAACAATAGCTGGGGCATCTAGCGCGTTCGGATCCGGATCCGAATTTCTAGACAAAGATTTTTTTGGGCCGCTCTTCCTTAGGGACGAGCGGCTCGTCGTATTTCAGGGCCCTTTCGTTTCCTGACCCATGGTCCAGCTTGAAGAGCTTACGACGATATCTGCGCCAATGGAACGATGCTTTGATCTTGCCCGCAGCGTGGAAGCACACCTGGCGGGCAATGTGCATTTCGGTGAGCAAGCCGTAGCTGCTGCCGGCGTGACATCCGGACTGATCGGCATGGCGCAGCGAGTCACCTGGCGTGCGAAGCATTTCGGCGTGTGGTGGAACCTCACAAGCGAAATTACGGCCCTCGAAAGGCCAACCTATTTCCAGGACGTCATGGTCCGCGGCGCGTTCCGATACATGACGCACGATCACTACTTCCGATCTCTGCCCTCCGGGGAAACAGAGATGAAAGATGTTTTCTGCTTTGCCGCTCCTTTGCCGGTTTTGGGGCTGCTAACGGAAGTATTTATTCTCCGACGCTACATGCGGGCTCTCCTGCAAGAAAGAAATACCGTCCTCAAGCAAATCGCCGAATCGGCCGAATGGCCAAACTATCCGCAGGCCCCTTAGTATCGTCATATTGGGCCGGCGATTTCAAAATGGGACTCAAGTCCTGTTTCAAAAAGGATCTCGGCTGGCCATCGCGTGTACGCGCTCCTTTGTTTTATTAAAGTTACAGTTGGACCGCACACGGCGTTTCGCATGCCTTACAGTAGGCATGAACCTCTGGATACTGCTCCTCGCCGCTCAAATCTTGGTGACTGTTTTCGCGCTGCTTCGGGAATCCGGCAAAGACACCCGCTTTGACGACAACAAACTCGAATATCGAAGCTAGCCCCGCTCCGGTTTTTCGTACAAGAACACGCACGGCTCGTGCCGGCTCTCGCCGCCGTCGTTCACGGAATACTGCTTAGAACCCTTGCGGTCGCCCCACAGCGATCCGCCGGCGTGCTCGCCGTCTTTGCGCAGTGCGTAGAACTGGATATCCAATTTATCCAGCAGGACCTTATCGTCGTTATACAGTCGCGATACCCGCTTCAACGCCTCGAGCACCGCATCCTTCGGCGATTTTCCCTGCCGCATCGCTTCAACGACGGTGTGGCCGCCGGCCACTCGAATATTCAATTCGCCCACGCCTGTCGAACCGGCGCCGCCAACGTCGGGATCCACAAACAATCCCGCGCCGATAATTGGCGAATCGCCGACCCGTCCCGGAATCTTCCAAGCCAGTCCGCTGGTCGTCGTCACTCCCGACATTTCGCCCTGGGCATTCAATCCCAGGCAATTAATGGTTCCGTAAGTCGGGTGTTTGGCCATCTGCCAAGCCCACACCAACGTACCCTCGTCCGTTTCCGGAAATGCTTCTTTCAACCATTTCAGCGGCGGCGTCGCCTCAGCCTTGAGGTTCTGATCCATCGACGTCCAATTATTGAAAGCTCCCGGCGACCGCAGCGACTCCTTCCATACCAGCCAGGCCGTGCGCGACTTCTCGGTCATCAAATCTTCCCTTTTATAGCCGTGCGCCAGTGCGAACTTCGTGGCCCCTTCCCCGACCAGCATGACGTGCGTGGTTTGGTCCATTACCAGCTTGGCGATTTTCGAAGGTGTCTTGATCCCATGAATCGCCCCGACTGCGCCCGCCCGCCGCGTCGGCCCATGCATCACGCAGGAATCCAACTCGACCACGCCTTCTTCATTCGGTAGCCCGCCGTATCCGACCGAAGTATCGTTCGGATCCAACTCGATAATGTTCACGCCCGCAATGACGGCGTCGAGCGTATCGCCGCCGCCCTTGATCATCTCCATCGCTTTGGCGCAGGGCGCCAGCCCATTCGCGCTCGAGATGACAACCGGCTTCGGTGCTCCGCTGCTTTGCTGGGCGGATGCAGCGCTCGCTGCCGCGCCGATGGCCGCCGATCCAACGATCCATTCGCGTCGATTCATCATGATCTGAGGTTTTACCATAACCCAAGCCGGCCCAGGCTGCGCCGAACGTTACAATACGAGTTCAATGAACGGGCCGGGCGCCTCCGAATGATGAAAATCGCTTTCGGAATCAAGAAACTTCTGGCTCAGGAGAGTTGTCGCGCGGCTTTGATTTTCGCCGCCATCCTGCACCTCTGTTTTTTTCCTTGCCTCTGGGGAAACAGGACTCTGCTGGCCAGCGTTCGGGATGCGCCAAGTATTTTGCCGAATGGCGCATGGGCGGGAAAGCCGGACGCCAACCGGTTCCCGAAGACACTCGACGAAGGTGGTCCGGCCTTTATAACCGAACCGTTGTTCGCGCTGGCTCGATCCGAATACCTCCAGGAAAAAAGCTTTCCACTTTGGAACCCCTATCAGGGTTATGGAGTGCCCCTCGCCGCGAACATGCAGTCTCAACCCTTTTATCCGTTGAGTATCGCGCTGTCTTTCTGCCTCACCCCGCGAACGTACAACTGGTACATCTTATTGCGGCTCTTCGCGGCCGGTATGTGCATGTTTTTGTACCTCAGGCTCTTTGTCTCGTTCATCCCCGCCCTGGCGGGAGGAGTCGCTTCCCTGCTTGCCGGCTACTATGTGCTGTTCCTGACGATGCCCCAACTGAGCGTTGAGGTGTTGCTGCCGGCGGGGCTGTTGGTGGCGGAACATCTCGTCAGAAAACCGGGCTATCGGAGTCTGGTCGGGTTTGCCCTCGTTTTGCTGCTGACCGTCGTCGGCGGGATGCCGGAAAGCTGTTTACTGATATTCGCCTTTCTTTGCGCTTACCTTGTTTTTCGAATCGCGTCGGGATTCAGCCTGCGCTCGACCCGTTTGGATACCACTAAGTTTGTGCTGCTTGCCACGCTTGCCGGCTTTACGCTTTCCGCCTTCCTGCTGATACCTTTCTGGGAATTCCTGAAGCGCGATTTCGATCTGCATCAGCCCGCAAATATCGGAAGGACCTTTACCGGGTTGCTACACGATCCGTTCGGCATCTCGATATTTACCTATTTTTTTCCGTTTCTCTTTGGTCCACCCTCTACCAGTTCATTGGGCCCCAGCTATACAGGACTGCGAAACTATACCGGCGTAATTCCGCTCTTTTTGGCCGTTATGGCGGCCTACGGCGGCGTTCGGAAGCGTCTTCGGCGTGACCGGTTACTGTTCGGCCTGACCTGCTTCTTTCTTCTTTCGCTCGTCGCGCTCATTCTGAAGCGATACGGATTTGCGCCCGTCAACTGGGTCGGAAATCTGCCGCTGTTCCGCCTCGTGTGGTTTGGAAAGTACGAAGAAGTAATTGTCTCCATCTGCCTATCGGCGTTGTGCGCCATAGGACTCGAACGGCTCTTCCGCCGGGAAGTCTCGATTCCCTTGCAAGTCACCGGGCTGCTGGGCGCGTTCCTGATCGTCCCACTGGCTCTCGTCTGTTCCTGGCGGACGATCTTAATGGAAGTGGGCAAATTGCATGTGCGAGCCACGATTCCGCTGCTCGCGATCACCGTTCCACTATGCGCTCTGTTTTTTCTGGCATTGGCGATGATCCTGTTCCGCCGCGATAGCAGAACAGCGAGCGTTCCGCTGATCGTTTCGATTTTCGTTCTGCTGACAGGGGAATTGACGTTCAACTACATCGCTCCCGCCTATTACTTTTTCAACAGACTGCCAAGTCAAACGGCGAACCCATACCTGGGAGCCCCATTTATCGATCTGCTAACAACCAGCTCGCGCCACCAGGATCGATTCTTTGCTCGGGACGGCGTATTATTCCCCAACTGGGCGTCCGCCTTTGGGCTATTCGACATACGTGACTTGGATGCCATGTACTACAAAAAATATTTTCCATTTCTGCGCAATTTTTTCCAGTCCGCGGCAGTGGCCAGCAACGCCGTGGAGCTGGGCGACCGTTTCGACGGGGCTGGCCCGTACGATTTTCGCGATCCTCTGAGCCTCCGGCTGCTGCAGCTATCGTCGGTCAAATACCTCGTTACGATGAGACCATTTGTCGTCTCCAACGCCGTAGAAGAAGACATCCTGGCGCAACACCGCGAGCGCCCGTCCTCTGGCCGGCAGAACAGCATCACGCGGCGTGAATTCATTCTTGCCGGAGAGGCCCGCGAAGGATTAGGGGAATTTCCGCCGTATCGCCGTTTGCCTTACCGGCTGAAGATAGGAAACGGACAAGAAGTCTTTCATTTTTCCTATGCGCTCGAACCTTCGCCCTCGGACAAGAAAGGTGGCGGCGTAAACTTCACTATCGAGGCAAAGGACGAATCCGGCCAAATTAGCAAGCTTTTCTCGAACTACCTCGATCCCCGGAATCATCCCGGGCAGCGGCGATGGATGGACGGCGAAATCGCTCTAGGCCACTATCGCGGACAATCGATTGAACTGCTGTTCTCGACAGATCTGGCGCCGGACCGAACCATGCTCAACGGTTGGGCCGGCTGGTCGGATTTTTACTTCGACGACGAGCGGCCACCGGCGCCGCCGCCCTTTAAGCTCATCTATCACGGCGAGGCAAACGTCTATACCTACGATAATGTCTTGCCACGTGCGGCCATCTATTCTCACGCGGAGCTTGCAAAGGACGAAAAAGAGGTCCTTCGGAAACTCGCGGCTCCTTCTTTAAATGTATTCGCAACGGTTGTTCTCGATAAATCCGAGTTGAACGCGAATCAGATAAAGGCCGCCGCCCAGATGAACCAGAGTGCCGCGCTACCGGTCGAGGCCGCTCGGATTACCTCCTACCAGTCGCGTTTGGTATCGATCAAAGCATCGCTTGATCGCAGCGGTATTCTCGTCTTGAACGATAGCGACTATCCCGGCTGGAGCGTCGAGGTGGATGGCCATCCAAGCAACTGGTTCTCCGCCAATTATCTATTTCGCGGTGTTTTTCTGAAGCCCGGCAAACACGTTGTCCGCTTCGCTTACCGGCCGCTGAGCTTCTATACGGGAGCGCTCATCAGTTCCATCACCTTGCTTTGTCTGACGATGGTGGGCCTGGCGAGAGCGCGGGCTAAGCATTCGCCTGTTGGTGCTCCCGGTTCAGATAATAACCCGTCTCATGCACCTTGACCGCGAGCGTGGCTTCCACATCCTGCGCGCGCCAGTAGTGCGTGACCAGCGTCTTCCTCGTCTGAGCCGGATTCTTGATGCCGGTGCCGCCGTGTAGAAGCTGTCCATGCCAGAGAAATACGTCGCCGGCCTTACCCAGAAATTCCCGCCCTTCTAGCTTTGCTGCCTTCAGTTGCTCGTCCAGATAGGCGCGGCACGCCGGCATTTCCGATTCCACCGCGTGGATGTTGCCGTGCGAAAACCGATAAGGCTCCAACTTGTGGCTGCCGGGGTAATACACCAGTGGTCCGCCATCCGCGCTAACATCTTCGAGACAGATTGAGCTCACCACGAGCTTGTTCTCGACCGGCGGCGGCATGTACCACGTATCGAAATGAGCCGGCTGCTGGCTTCCCCATAGGAAATTTAGGGAATTACAAACCATCGGGTCGCCATCCAGCAGATTCGACAAAACCTTCGTCAGCCGCCGGTTCAAAGCCAGATTCCGCACTGCCGGTTCTTCCAGAAAAAGATCGTTGATTTTGATAGGTCCCTGGAAGGCTTCGCGCGGAGCCGCCACTCCCCGGAATCGTTTGCCCGTGTGCTCGCCATGCAGGACATCGATGGTAGCCTTACCAAACGAGGCGGGGTTTGCCATTCGGTTGTTGATCAGCACATTTACCGCTCGGACCTCCCTCGATTTGAAGAAACCCGATAGGACCAGGTATCCGTTCTTTTCCCAGGAATCTCTTTGCTTAGTCGTAATTGGAGTCTTCGGCTTTCCCCATAAAAACGGCATGAAAAGATCCTAACACTTGAACATTGCAGCTACAGCCGGAGTCAACGTTACAATACCTATTCAATGACCGAGCAAGTCTCGCCCGCGCACGGCATTCATGGCGTCGTGAGCGTTCCAGGCGACAAGTCCATTTCTCATCGCTACGCAATGCTCACCGCCATTGCCTCCGGTGACTCCCAAATCTACAACTACTCAACCGGCGCCGATTGCCATTCGACGCTGTCGTGCCTCAAAACTCTGGGCGTAACGCACGCCTTTAGTGAGCAGGACGGCCGCCAGGTGCTAACTGTGCATGGCAAGGGCATCCAGGGCCTGACAGCGCCTCACAAGACTTTGGACGCCGGCAATTCGGGCTCTACCATCCGCATGCTGTCGGGCATTCTCGCCGCCCAACCGTTCACTACGACGATCAGCGGCGACGAATCGCTCGTCAAGCGTCCTATGGGCCGCATCATGACGCCGCTCACGGCCATGGGCGCGCGTATCGCAGCCGCCGGAGATCAATTCCCTCCGCTCGTCATCCAAGGCGCGGACCTGCATGCCATCGATTACCAGACCCCGGTCCCGAGCGCCCAGGTCAAGAGCTGTATATTGCTGGCTGGACTCTACGCCGCGGGCGAAACGGTCGTGCGCGAATCCATCGCTACGCGCGATCACACCGAAATCGCTCTACGCGAGCTCGGCGCGGAGATCACGCTCGAGCCGCGCCTGGTTCGCGTGCGTCGCGGCGCGCCGCTATCGGCCAAAACGCTCGTGGTGCCCGGCGATATTTCCTCCGCCGCCTTCTTCATTGTGGCCGCGCTCATGGCTCGCGAAGCCGATCTCACTATTTCGAACGTGGGCCTGAATCCCACGCGCACGGCTTTGCTCGATGTCCTCAGAGGCATGGGCGCCGCCATCAAGCTCCTTCATGTCGAGCAAGTCAATGGCGAGCTCATCGGTAACCTGCAAGTAAAGACGTCGTGCATTCGCGGAGGAACCATCGAAGGCGCAGTCACCGCCGCGCTCATCGACGAGATTCCGGTGCTCGCCGTACTCGGCGCCGTCAGCGAGCTTGGCCTGGTGGTGCGCAATGCCGCCGAGCTGCGCGTTAAGGAAACCGATCGCATCGCAACCATTGCGCAAAACCTTCGGCGCATGAACGTCACCGTCGAGACAACCGAAGATGGTCTCGAAATTCCCGGGAAACAGAAGTTTCGCGCAGCCCAGATTCAATCCTGCGGCGATCACCGCATCGCCATGGCCTTCTCCATCGCCGCGCTGGCCGCAGACGGCCCTTCCCTCATCGAGGACGCCGCAGCCGCCTCCGTCTCCTTTCCCGAGTTTTACACTACCCTGCGCAACCTGGCCCGCTGATGCCACTTATGGAAGATGCCATCGAATCCGATCTCACGCGTGAAGACCTCATCCACGATCTCAACAATGTCTTTGAAACCATTACCGAGGCCGCCGACCTGTTGAGCGCGGACCGGCGCTGGAAGACGCTCGCCGCCACCCTCGGCCGCAGCGTCACCCGCGGCAAACGACTACTGGGCGCGATTCCGGACAGCACTCCCAGCCTCGCCGGCATCGTCGAGGATGCCATTCAATCCGTTACCGATTACTGCATCGCCGCGCGTAAGCCGCGCTTGCGCTTTGTGCGGCAGATTCACGCCGACACCCGTCTCCCCGGCTCGGCCAAAGATTGGGAGCGCGTCTTCGTCAACTTGTTTTTAAACGCCGCTCAAATTATGCAGAAGCCCGGCCGCATCGATATCGAAGCGGAACACTTGGAAGGCTCCCTGTCCATTACCGTCTCCGATAACGGCCCCGGCATCCCCGCCGACATCCTCCCCCGCATATTCCGCCCGAACGTTTCGACCAAAACCAGCAGATCGCGCTCTGGCTTGGGCCTGCACATCGTGGCCTCTATCGTTAAGAAATATTCGGGCCGGGTGATGGCGGCGAATCGTGAGCGCGGCAGTGGCGCGGTGTTTACCATTTCCCTACCCGCTTCCTGATGCCACGCGTCCCATCTATCATGGAGAGGTTCGGGGTATGCGGAAGGTTCGGGGTATGCTCGAAAACGTTTATTGAATGAAATATCTCTGTCTTCATTGCCATTTTTATCAGCCGCCGCGCGAAAACCCATGGCTTGAACAGATCGAACTGCAAGACTCAGCCTATCCCTATCACGATTGGAATGAACGCATTGCCGCCGAATGCTACTCGCCGAACCTGGCCGCTCGCATCCTCGACGAGCAGCAGCGTATCACCCGCATCGTCAACAATTACTCCAAAATCAGTTTCAATTTCGGCCCCACGCTGCTTTCCTGGGCCGCCGAACACGCGCCTGAAACGTATAAAGGCATCCTCGATGCCGACCGGCAAAGCCAAAAGCTATTCTCCGGCCACGGCTCGGCCATGGCGCAAGCCTACAACCACATGATCATGCCGCTCGCCAACCGGCGCGATAAGGCTACGCAAATTCGCTGGGGCCTGGAAGATTTCGGCAGCCGCTTCGGACGCCTGCCCGAAGGCATGTGGCTACCCGAAACGGCCGTCGATCTGGAATCGCTCGATCTGATGGCGGAAGCCGGCGTGGCCTTTGCGATCCTCGCGCCGCATCAGGCCAAGGCCATTCGACCCCTCACCGGCGGCGATTGGCAGGATGTCAGCGGCGCCAAAATCGATCCCACTCGCGCTTATCTTCTCAAAACCGCCAGCGGCCGGTCGATCAGTCTCTTTTTCTACGACGGCCCTATCTCGCAGGCCGTTGCCTTTGAGAAACTTCTGCACAACGGCGAAGAGTTCGCCAAGCGGCTGACGGGCGCTTTCTCGGACACCCGCTCCTGGCCGCAGCTCATGCATATCGCTACCGACGGCGAAACGTATGGCCATCACCACCGTCACGGCGAAATGGCGCTAGCCTATGCGCTCGATTTCATCGAATCCAAAAAGTCGGCCAAAATCATCAACTACGGCGAGTTTTTAGGAAACTTTCCGCCGGCTTGGGAAGTGCAGATCATCGAGAATACTTCCTGGAGTTGCATCCACGGCATCGAGCGCTGGCGCAGCAATTGCGGCTGCAACGCCGGCCGCCTTGGTTGGAATCAGGAATGGCGCGCGCCGCTTCGTCAGGCCCTCGATTGGCTGCGCGACTGGATTACTCCGCGCTTCGAAACCCTCGGCGCTACCTTACTGCACGATCCCTGGGCCGCTCGCGACGGCTATATCGGCGTGGTTCTCGAGCGCTCTCCCGAAGCCCGGGAACGCTTCAGCCAGGAGCACTTTCTCCGCACCCTGACACCCGCCGAACAGATGACCGTCTGGAAGCTGATGGAACTGCAGCGCAACGCCATGCTCATGTACACCAGTTGTGGCTGGTTCTTCGACGAGCTGTCGGGCATTGAGACGGTGCAGGTGATCCTCTATGCCGGCCGCGTCGTGCAGCTCGCCGAACAACTCTTTGGCGAGCCGGTCGAAGCATCCTTTCTGCAACGGCTGAGCGCCGCCCACAGCAACCTGCCCGAATACGGTGACGGTGCAAAGATCTACAAGCGCTACGTCAAACCCGCCATGGTTGATCTCGAGAAGGTCGGCGCTCATTATTCCATCAGCTCGCTGTTTGCTCCTTATGGCGAGCGCACCGATGTTTTTTCCTACAGCGTGAAGCGCCTTGATTATCACACCGGAGATGCGGGCAAGCTGCGCATGGCCTTGGGACAGGCGCGCTTTACTTCGAAGGTCACGCAGGAATCCGAAGTACTCACGTTCTGGGTGGTTCATTTCGGCGATCATAATGTCGCCGGCGGAGTGCAAAAGGCCGATGGCGTCGCGAGCTATCAGGACATGCTCAGCGCCATCAGCGGATCCTTCGAGCGCGTCGACATTCCGGAGGTCGTTCGCCTGCTCGACAAACGCTTCGGGGAAAAAACGTATTCGCTTCGCTCGCTTTTCCGCGATGAGCAGCGCCGTATCGTCCGCACCATTCTTTCCGCCACCGTGGCCGAAGCCGAATCCGCATACTTGCAGCTCTACGAGCATCACGCAGCGCTGATGCGCTTCATTACCAGCCTGGGCACGCCCATGCCGCGCGAATTCACCGCCGCTGTCGAGTACGCCATCAACAGCCTGCTGCGGCGCGCCTGTTCGAGCGAAGAGCTCGATGGCGAACGCATTCGCAACCTGCTTCGCGAAGCGCAGGTCAGCAATTTAAGTCTCGATAAAACCACCATCGAGTTCCTGCTGCGGCGCAAGATCGATTCGCTAGCCGGCCGTTTCGCCGCCGACCCTTCCAGTCTCGATAAACTTCTCGACCTCGAAAAGGCGCTGAAGATCGTCAAGCAGATGCCCTTCCCGGTAAACCTATGGTCCGCCCAGAATCACGTCTACGCCATTCAGGGTGGACTCTACCCGCGCACCCGCCGCCGCGCCCAACGTGGCGACGCCAAAGCCCAAACCTGGCTTGATAATTACCTCGCCTTGAGCGAGCTTCTGTCGATCCGGGTGCAGTAGCCGGCGGTCCTCAGCTCTTCGTCAAAATCTTGCTGATGTCGTTGTAAATCACAAACACCACGAACATCATCAGGAATACGAAGCCGAGCTTAAACACCGTCTCTTTGACCTGCAGGCTGACTTCGCGCTGCAACAGCATCTCGATAATGAGCAGCAGCAGCGTGCCGCCGTCCAGAATGGGAATCGGCAGAAGATTGAAGATCGCCAATTGCAAGCTCACCATCGCCATCAGGAACAGATAGGTTGATAGTCCCTGCTGGGCGGCTTCACTCGACATTTGCGCGATG
>DASYAX010000031.1:0-54420 GCA_036501045.1 Bryobacteraceae bacterium | reverse complement strand
ATCACCTGCAAAGCAAGCTTCCATCACACGCCCGCCCACATTCGCCGTGCCCTCGAATTTCTTGCGCAAGGCAAGGTCAACGCCAGTTTCCTTGTGAACCACGAGGAGCCGCTCAGCCAGCTTCCCCAGGTCTTATACGATATGGCTCACCGCCGGAATGGTCAAATTAAGACTGCCATCATACCCTAGTAACTGGTAAGAAGATCCGCAGTGGCAGTCGCCTATCTACAGCCCAAAGAATACGTCCGTAATGTCCCTCCCGATAGCGCTGCTTATTCAGTAGCCGAAGCTCTCGATTACACCCGCTGGCTCGCCACCCACCACTACGAAAACTTCCACGTGGTCAGCTTTCTGCTCCCCAAAAAGCTGCACCAGGATTTCTATAACGTGTATAGCTTCTGCCGCTGGGCTGACGATTTGGGCGATGAAATCGGCTCGCCGCCTGAAAGTCTGCGCCTGCTCGCCTGGTGGCGTCGCGAGCTGGAAGCCATGTATTGCGGCGAGGTCTCTCATCCCGTCTTTGTAGCGCTTGCGGATACCGTGCGCCGCCACGCTATTCCCATCGAACCGTTCGATCGTCTGATCCGCGCCTTTGAGCAGGATCAAACCATTACTCGCTATCCCACCTTCGAAGACGTTTTCGGCTATTGCGTGAATTCGGCCAATCCGGTGGGCCACCTGGTGCTCTATTTATGCGGTTATCGCGACGCCGAACGGCAGCGCCTCTCTGATTTCACATGCACCGCTCTGCAGCTCGCGAATTTCTGGCAGGACATCGCTATTGATCTCGAAAAGGATCGCGTCTATCTTCCTCTCGATCTCCTCGCTAAATACGGCTATACTGTCGATGACTTGTTCGCTCTCCACGAAGACGACCGCTCCCGTTCCGTCCTGCGGGACGCCGTTGCGGTTGCCCAAGATCTCTTTGAAAAAGGTCTTCCCCTCATCGGTAGCGTCGACCGCCGCCTGGCGCTCGACTTGGAGCTCTTCAGCCGCGGCGGCCTGAAAATCTTGCAGAAGATTAGGCTTCAGGGCTACAACGTGTTGAGGCGCCGCCCGCATATTTCCAAGGCGGAGCGCGTCATGATTCTGCTGAAATGTCTACCGCGACTCCTTCCTCGCTAGCGCCCTCCACCATCGCGGAGTCTTACCGCTATTGCCGTGAGGTGGCGAAGGATCGCGCCAAAAATTTCTACTACTCTTTTCTGCTCCTCGAAAAGCCGCAGCGTGAAGCCATGTGCGCGGTCTATGCCTTCATGCGTCACTGCGACGATCTGAGCGACGATCCCGCGAGCAAAGATCCCGCGCAATCGCAGCAGAGCATCGCCATCTGGCGCGTGGAGCTCGACCGCGCTCTGCACGGTCAACTGGGCGAGAATCCCATGTGGCCCGCCTTCTGCGACACCGTCCAGCGCTACTCGATCCCTCATCGCTTTTTCCACGAAATGATCGACGGCGTCATGTCCGACATCGTGCCCCGGCAGATAGAGACCTACGAAGAGCTGTACCAATATTGCTATCGCGTCGCCTCGGTGGTAGGCCTCGCCATCGTCCACATCTTCGGCTTTCAGTCGGTGCGGGCACTCCTGCTCGCCGAAAAATGCGGCGTGGCGTTTCAGCTCACCAATATTCTGCGCGACGTGCGCGAAGATGCCGAAATGGGCCGCGTCTATCTGCCGCGCGAAGACCTGCGCCGCTTCGGTGTCTCCGCCGAGCAACTGCGCATCGGCATGGAGAATGACCGGTTCCGCAAACTGATGCGCTTCGAAGCAAGCCGCGCCCGCGCCTGCTATGAGGAATCGGCTCCCTTAGCCGATCTGATCGGCAAAAAAAGCCGCCGCTCGCTGTGGGCTCTGCGCCAGATTTATCTCCGCCTGCTGACCCGCATCGAACACGCAAACTACGCCGTATTAACCCACCGCATCAACGTTCCCAAGTCCACCAAACTGGCGCTTCTGCTGGTTGCATTTTTGCGGTAACGCTTATCTGATGATGTGCGACGCTGGCAGCGTGGAAGTACGTTTGCCGCCGGATAAAGCTCCGTCAGCCAGCTATCCGCACTCCGCAACCGCCTCCGCCGCCGTATACGCAAGCATCCATTCCGATCCCGCGCCGCTCACCGTGAACTCAGCCGCCAGCGCCGGAACCATCCAAGCCTGCCCCGCCACAAAATCCTGCCCCGCAATTTGCCCCGCGCCCTTCAAGCAAATCAGAAGTGCATAATACGGCCAACCGCCCCCAATCTTCAAAGACTCGTTCAGCCGCAGCCGCTCCATTCGGAAATACTCGCATGCGAGCAATTGATCTCGTCCCTCCGCGAGCCTGACCGTCTTTGCCTCGAAATCGTGCCGCCCCAAATGCGAAACCTGCATGCCATGCTCCAGGTGCAGCTCCCGCGGACGCCCATAATCATACAGCCGGTACGTGATGTCCGAATTCTCTTGCACTTCACAAACCGTCACGTTCGCGCCGATCGCATGCACCGTACCTGCCGGCACAAAGATCATGTCTCCCGCGCGCACCGGCCGCCAGTCGAGCAACTGCTCGATTTCTCCCGATTGCGCCGCCTCTCGCAGCCGTTCGGCCGTCACGGCTTCTTTGAAACCCACTGCCACTTCGCCCGCGGGGCCGGCTTCCACCACATACCAGGCCTCTGTTTTTCCCAAGGTTCCGTGGTGCCGCCGCGCATAGTCGTCCGCCGGGTGTACCTGCACCGAAAGCCGTTCCGTCGTAAACAGCAGCTTGACCAGCAGCGGACAAATCCCCGGATGTGCCGGATCCGCCGCCGTGCCTAGAATCTCAGGGTGTAAGCGGATTAGCTTCCCCAAACTTTCCCCGGACTGCGTAAGGTTTTCCTCAAACGTAAACCAAACTTCGCCGATACGATTTTTTGGCGAAATCTCCGGGAAGTAGGGCGTCAGGCTCTCGCGGCCCCAGACGCGCTCGCGAAAAATGGGCAAGAGCTGAAAAGGCTGATCGAACATGATTCTCATCTTCGCGGCAATCCTCTTTCTCGGTATTTGCGCCTTAGCTCTGATGGGGCTAGGCGAATCGCACAGCCGCGTTAGCCGTCTGCTTGATGAATTGGACGATACCAGCGGAAAGTCCGCCCCTCAGACTCAACCGGCCACCCTCATCCCCAACGGCCCGAAACCCGATCCGTTTGCCGAGATCGGCTTTACTCGCTCTCTTCTCGCCCTAAGTAAAGTTCGCTCACTAGGTCCCTGTGATTCTCAAGCACCCGCGCTCGACGAATCTTCATCGTTGGTGTCAACTCTCCCTGCTCAATCGAAAACTCGCGATCGAGAAGCTTGAACCGCCGGATTCGTTCGAAATCGGCAAGCTGTTTGTTCACCCGCGTCACCGCTTCCTGTACCGCCTTCGCCACCGGTTCCGCCTTCGCTAATTCCACCGGCGCTTTGTCATCCGTCATGCCCTTCAAACTCTTGGCATGCGTCAGGTTCAGCGTCAGAATTGCCGTCATGTACGGCTTCTTATCGCCGATCAGCACCACTTGATTCACCACCGGTTCCATCTTGAACAGACCCTCAATGCGCGCCGGATAAATCTTCTTGCCGTTCGATGAGACGATCAACTCCTTCTTGCGGCCGGTAATATACCAATAGCCGTCGCTATCCACCTCGGCGATATCGCCGGTTGAGAACCAACCGTCTTCGCCAAGCACCGAACGCGTGGCCGCTTCATCTTCGTAATATCCCTTAAAAATGCACGGCGTGCGGACCTGCAATTCGCTTTCCTCCGTCAGCCGCACATCAATGCCTGGCAGAACCTTGCCGATACTCCCAGCCTTCGGCCGGTCGAGCGGATTGAAGCAAATTACCCCGGCCTCCGTCAATCCGTAGCCTTCGATCAGCGGCATGCCGATCGCCGAAAAAAATTCGGCCAAACCTTTGCCCAAAGGCGCCGCTCCGGAGGCGGCCACCCGGAGCCGTCCGCCTAACCGCTCCCGGACTTTCGAAAAGATCAGCTTGTTCGCCACCTTCAACGTCCGCGACATCCACGCCGGCAGTGGTTTGCCTTCCTGCCGGTAGCGCGCCGCCTCGAATCCCAGGCCCAGTGCTCCATGAAACAACTTGCGCGCTATCGCCGGTCGCTTCTTCAGTTCGCTCGCGATCGTCGCATACATCCGCTCCCAAACGCGCGGCGGCGCCAGAAACACCGTCGGCCGAATCGCCTTCAGTTCCGATGGCAGCCGCGCCAGGCTCTCGGAAAACCACACCGGCATGCCCATCCGCATGGGAAGCAATTCCAGCACGATCCGCTGCGCCACATGCGCCGAGGGCAGGAAAACCACCGTGGAATCCTGCGGCCCGATCGGCAGCACCACCGGCCCCATGTCGATGTTCGCCAAAACCGCCGCATGACTGGTGAGCCCCATCTTTGGCTCGCCTGTCGCGCCCGATGTCGTATAAAGGATCGCGGCGTCTTCGGCCGAAACTTCCTCCTGCATGCGCGCCGCCGCCGAGGGATCGCGCTCCACGAGCTTGCGTCCCATCTGCTGCACGTCCTCGAGCGAGAGAATCCCCGTTTGCTCGCCCGTGATCAGAATGATGTGCTCGGGCAGCGTGGTCCCGCGCGCCTCAGCCGCCTCCGTCAGGTCCGCCAGTGACTTTGGATTTTCGATAAATAGGAAACGCGGTCTCGCCGCTTCGATATTGCCCACCAGGTCGGACATCGGGTAAGCCGTGTAGAGCGCAGCCGCCACTCCGCCGGCGCCCATGATCCCCAAATCGACCAGGTAAAACTCCGCCCGCGTCTCCGAAAGAATGCAAACGATGTCGCCTTTGTTGAGACCGAGGGCGCGCAAACCCAACGCCAGCTCGCGCGAAACGCCGAGCCACTCATTCCACGAATACGTCCGGTATCCTCGGCCTGCCTTGCTTCCGTTCGGTTGATAGAGCGCCAGCGCGTCGCCATATTGCCGCGCAGTCTCCTCCAAAACCGTGAACACTGTGCGAGCTGGCATTTGTCCAAAATTCTAACAGCCGCCGGCTGCGCGTCGAAACTTCCCCCTGGTGGCCAAAAAGTAACAACACGCAAATTCGCACTGGCGATAAGAGTATTACGAGCAGTTCGGCTGTCTTTTCGCCGATCTGCATTCGAGGGGGACGCTTCTATAGGGCCCTAACACCGCGCTTAGGAATCCTTAGCCGGTGGGAAATTGCCGGGCCTCATACCAGCGTTTGGAGAATTGATGTCATTGAAGACACTGGTATTATGGGGAGCTCTCGCCGCCAGCCCGCTGCACTTGTATTCCCAATTCGAGGTGGCCGGCCTTCCTACCGACATCCATGGCTTTGTGTCGCAGGGGTTCGCAGTATCCAACCACAATAACTACCTCACGATGAAAACCAGGGATGGCAGCTTTGCCCTTACCGATGGAGGCATTAACGTGTCCTCCAGGATTTCAGACAAGTTTCGGGTGGGAGCGCAGCTATACATCATGAACGTCGGGGAACTAGGGGCGTGGCGCCCGCAGTTGGACTGGGCATTCGGAGACTACAAGCTTAAAGATTGGCTTGGCTTCCGGGTAGGCAAGGTCAAGACAACTCTTGGACTATATACCGACATACAGGATGAGGCATTCCTTACACCCTGGGCGATTCTTCCGCAGTCGCTGTATCCGATCGACCTTCGTGCCTCAACTATTTCGCATATAGGCGGGGACATTTACGGCGAAATTTCACTCAAGAGACTGGGAAGTTTGTCGTATACGGCATACGTCGGCGAAAGGCCCAACGACCGGTACGGCGGGTATATCTACGGACTGCGCGACTTTGGCGTGAACCTGGACAGCTACGACGGCCGGATGGAGGGGGGCGATCTGCGCTGGAATACGCCCGTGACGAATCTCTTGGTCGGCGCCTCCTATCTGGTCCAGAACGTTACGGGAAAAGGAACGAGTGACGGCCTTCCACATCTGGAAAAATCGAACGCGGATGAAACTTCCCAATATTACGTTCAATACGCCGTTGGGCCGCTGCATTTTGATGGTGAGTATCGCCGTCATTTGCGCGATCAAGTGATTTTGGACAGCAATCCATCTGCTCCGCCCGAGGTCTACGCCGATGGGCGCGGCTTTTATGGATCAGCCGCTTATACCCTCTCCAAGAAATGGGAGGTCGGCACTTACTACTCCCGTTTTTACGCAAACTGGAAGGGGGACTTAGGCGCGCCCGACAATCACATTTTCGATAAAGTTGCAACCGTCCGCTTCAATTTCGATAGCCATTTCAACTTGAAAATCGAAGGCCACTTTATTGATGGCTACGGAGCGCTCGACTCCATTCGGGGATTTTACACGCAGAATAATCCGAGCGGACTGAAACCCAAGACCAATATGTTAGTGATCCGGATGGGATACAGCTTCTGAAGCCGCGAGCGGACGAATGAAGAATCGGCCCATTTTTAGTCTTCTTTTAGTTGCCTCAACGATCAGCATCTGTGCCGCGGTAGGTAGCGGTGCACCCGGCGTCAAGATTATTGTGAATGAAAACGTGACTGCGTCCACGCTGTCCAGTGATGAGGTTAAACGCATCTTCCTGATCACGAAAACTTCGTTGAGTGACGGCTCTCATGTTGAACCTGTTCTAGCGCGAGGCGGAGCCACTTATCATGCATTTCTCAAAGAATACATCGGTAAGACGGATTCAGCTCTAACGATTTACTACAGAAGTCTTGTCTTTACGGGGAAGGCTTCCATGCCGAAGAGTTTGAAATCGGATGCAGAAGTAGTGGCCTACGTCGCAAGAAATAAAGGCGCAATCGGATTTGTGGGAGCGGACGCCAAAACGTCGGGCGTGAAAGTCCTCGAAGTGAAGTAGAAAGCCTTACAAACGTGAAGAGTCTGAGCATATCAGCGAAGATCTGGCTTAGCATCGGCATTTTCATTCTGGGTTTTATCATTTGCATCGTTCTCGGACAGTTGCAGGGCCTGAGCACGGAAGGAATTCTGCAAAATGCCTCCGACGCGCTGTTCCCCGCAGCGCAAAGCAGCCAGGAGGCGCAGGCGGCGTTCCAACGAGTAAAGAAGGCGTTCAGCAGTGCCGTTTTGATGCAGGATCCGTCTGGCTTGGTCGTTGCTGCCGGCGAAGGAGACCTCGTTATCGGCGATCTCAAGGCGGTCGCCGCTATCGGAGGCCTTTCAGCCCAAGATCACAAGCATTCTGAGAAATCGATTTCCGCTCTCGAGACCTTTCTTAGGGATGCGCAACGCGTCTACGGTAGGGCACTCACCAATACAGAAAATATCGCGCCGGAAACGCAGAAGCAGATGCGCGAATTGGCCTTAAGGACCGATGCCGTCGATGCAGATTTACAAGAGCGTAAAACCTATTTCTCACGAGCTTTGCACGAACAGTTAAGCGCCGTTCGGATGCGCTCCGTGCAAGGGCGCTCGATCGCTCTGCTGGTGTTCGTGATCACACTTCTCATTGCAGCGGTAATCGTGAACATGAATATTCGCCGCGCCATTACTGGACCGATCCTTCGAGCGAGTGCAGCGTTAATAGCTGCTAAAGAAAAGGCGGAGGAAACTAGCCGCGCGAAGAGCGACTTCCTCGCTAATATGAGCCACGAGATCAGAACACCCATGAACGGAGTGCTGGGCATGGCCGAGTTGGCGCTCGACACTGAACTGACTGACGATCAGCGCGGCTATTTGACGACAATTCAATTATCTGCCGGCGCACTGATGGCGATCATTGATGAGATCTTGGATTTTTCCAAAATTGAAGCTGGCAAGCTCGAACTCGAGTCTATCGATTTCAATCTAAGAGATCGCCTCTCCGATACGCTCAGCACGTTGAGTGCTCGAGCGCGGCAAAAAGAGCTAAGACTAGCCTTTGACATAGATTCCGCGATACCTGAGGCGATAGTTGGTGATCCCGCCCGCCTGGGTCAGGTGATTTTGAATCTCGTCGGCAATGCGATCAAATTTACCAAGCATGGCGAAATAGTTGTTAACATTGCGGAACAATGTCGAAAGGACGATCACATCGCCCTGCATTTTACGGTGCGCGACACGGGTATCGGGATCTCTCGCGAAAAGCAAAAGGCCATCTTCGAAGCCTTCACCCAAGCTGACGGCTCCACCACACGGAAATACGGCGGTACCGGTCTGGGGCTCGCTATTTCCCGTCGGTTGGTCGCGATGATGGGTGGCCAAATCTGGGTAGAGAGTCAACTTGGGGAAGGCAGCATATTCCATTTCACCGCCAACTTCGGCGTGGCCGGCACAGACCGAGGTTCTCCTCTCGCGTATTTTCCCGAATTTGAAAATGTCCGGGTTCTGATCGTGGATGATAGTTTCACCGATCGCGCGCTTTTGGAACGGACATGCAGGCGTTGGGGAATGCGACCGGCGGCAACAGATAACGCTGAAGCGGCAATAAGCTGCTTGGAAGAAGCGCGCAAATCGAATGACGCCTTCCGGCTGGTTTTGCTCGATCTGCCGGAGATAGACGGATTCGCACTGTACGAGCGCATCCACAGACACGCTGGGTTGACCGATACCAGAGTCACTATGATCTTGAGTTCCTCTGGAGCCGGCGCAGCGGGTTGCTGCGAATTGGGAATAGAATCCTACCTCATCAAGCCGGTGGTTCCGGGTGATTTATTTCGCGCGGTTATGACGGCTCTTTCGGTCGTTCCGCAGAAGGATGTTATCCCGGATTTTACGGCTGCCCTCTCTGTGCGCGAAGGTCCTCGCGATTTAAGCATCCTGCTGGCTGAAGACAACCTGATAAACCAGAAAGTAGCGGTGAACCTCCTTCGGAAATACGGGCACTCAGTCGTCGTAGCCAATACCGGACTGGAGGCACTCGCTTACCTTAAAAGGGAACGGTTCGATTTAATCTTGATGGATATTCAAATGCCGGAGATGGGAGGATTTGAAGCGACCGCGCTAATCCGTCAGAGCGAGACCGCTACGGGAGGACATATTCCGATCATCGCGATGACTGCCCACGCGATGAAGGGCGACCGTGAAAGATGTATTGAGGCCGGTATGGATGGCTACGTTTCAAAACCGATTAGCGCGAAGGCTCTTCAAGACGCCATCACTGCAGCTAGTTCCGCGCTGGCCGTATAGTGCTCAACCAAGCTGGATTCCGCAAGCGCGATCCATCGCCCACCGTGTCCAGGCACGGGACATTCGTGTCTTTCGCCGGTCCGCGTGCCGATTTGCCTACGGGGTAACATAAAGCCTGGTGGCCCCATTCTGAACGGCATCTTCAGATATTCGAACTGGATCGCACTCATAGCCGCGATCTTTCTGCTTTCCGCCACCCTCGACAATGTGCCGGATTGTCCGGAGTTGCTCAACTCGAGCTCCCGCTGGTCTGTTTCCCTTCAACTCGTCCATCATCCCTTACCGGACTGTGCCGACGCGGTTTCCGTCGCCATGGAAGCGATTCGGCCGCCGGCGGGCAACGCCCAATGTGCCCCTAATGTTGCGCTTGCCATCGCGCCTTCGTGGACTACTCGATCACGGTACCAATCGGCCGATCCCTCTCCGCCCTCTTGCTGCCTGCATCCAGCAACCTTGTAGTTAATTCACGAGGCTTCTGCCGCTTCTGTCTGTTTGTTCGCACGCGCAGCCTGGGCGGTTAACATTCCCCTCGGGCTTGCCGCAAGCGCCAGGCGCGAAGCGCCGCAGCTCGATGGCCGCCAGTCGGAAAGAGAAAAGGACCTAACGTTGCAGACTTCGGAAATTTTGAAAGCTTGGGGCAAGATCTTAAAAGGCGAGCCGCCTTCGGTCTCCATTGAAATCACGCGGGAATGCCCGCTTCGCTGCCCCGGATGTTACGCCTACGAGGACGCGCATCTAGGTGGAGGCGTGACCTTGCGTGAGCTAAACGACCGGAAAGGGCAAGCGCTGGTGGACGGTGTTCTCGAATTGGTGGACCGTTTGAATCCGCTGCACCTTTCGATCGTGGGTGGCGATCCACTGGTACGTTACCGCGAGCTCGAAACCATGGTCCCGCTCTTGCTCGCTCGCGGCATTCACGTCCAAATCGTCACGAGCGCGTTTCGGGCGCTCCCGCCGGCTTGGGCCGCCCTTCCCCACATGAACGTCGTTGTTTCGATCGATGGCTTGCAGCCGGAGCACGACGCCCGCCGCAAACCGGCAACCTACGAACGAATCCTGAAAAATATCGCCGGCCAGAAGATCACCGTTCATTCCACCATCACCGGACAAATCGTCCAGCGTCCCGGTTATCTGCGCGAGTTCCTGCAATTCTGGGCGCCGCGCCCCGAAATTCACAAAATCTGGTTCAGCCTCTTCACCCCGCAAATGGGTGACGATCTGCCCGAGATGCTGACGGTCGAACAACGCACCCGGATCATCGCCGAGCTGCTCGAGTTGCGGAAGGAATTTCGCAAACTTGATATGCCGGAAGGGCTGATTCGCCAACTCGCCTCGCCTCCTCATAGCCCGGAAGAATGCGTCTTCGCTTTGACGACGCAAACCATCTCGGCGGATCTGAAAACCAAAATTACGCCTTGCCAATTCGGCGGCAATCCGGATTGCAGCTCCTGCGGATGCATCGCGTCCATGGGCCTGGCTGCTGTCGCCGCGCACAAACTCGCCGGCGTCGTTCGCGTCGGGGCGATTTTCGAAGCCTCCATCAAGCTCGGCCGGATGCGGGCGAAACGCAGGCCCGATCCGCTGCCCCAGACTCCGGCATTTCGTATTTTGCCTTGACCGCGAGGAATTTCCCATGAAACCCAAAGCCATTTCAAGCGAGCAATTCGAGCTAACGGCCCTGCGCGAGCTATCGGCCGCGATTGGCCGCGAGCCGCTTCTCGTTCAGGCCAGCAGCGGCAACACGTCCATCAAAATCGGCGACGTTCTATGGATCAAGGCTTCGGGCAAATGGCTGATCCAGGCGGACTCGGACGATTTTCTGGTTTCCGTCCAGTTGTCGCGGGCCAGGCGCTGTTTGAGAGACGACACGGCCATTCCGGAAACCGCGGCGGAGTCGCCCGCCGGCCTGCGCGCTTCGATCGAGACCGCGATGCACGCCGTGTTGCCCCAAAAAGTCGTCGTGCATGTGCATTCGATCAACGCCATTGCCTGGGCGGTCCGCGAGGATGGGCCCAGACGGCTCGGCCTCCGGCTCTCCGGCCTCCCTTGGCGCTGGATCCCCTACACGGCGTCCGGCAGCTCTCTTGCGAGGATGATCGAGCGTGTCCTCGCGCGTTTTCCTCTGACGGATGTGCTGGTGTTAGGCAATCATGGGCTGGTGGTTTGCGGAGACACCTGCCGCTTAGCCGAGCAGTTGCTCGGGGAAGTGGAAAAACGTCTCGCCATTGAGCCCCGCTCCGCGCCGGAACCCCACTCTGCTTTCCTGAAGCAGGCGCTTTCCGAATCGGCTTGGTCGCTTCCGCCCTATCCCGCGGTCCATTCTTTAGCGACCGACCGGCTCTCCCGGCGGATTCTTTCGGGTGGCGTCCTGTATCCTTGTCAAGCGATTTTCCTGCCCGGAACTACGCCCGTCCTCGCCTCTCCTGTTTCGCAGCAGGCGTTTCAATTGTTTGAAGATCGCGGCGTCCTTTGCGGCAAGCACATGACCCGGGCCGAGCAGCAAATGCTCGCCGGCTTGGCCAACGTGGTTCAACGAATTGATGCCTCCGCTCCCCTCCGCTACCTGACCGGTTCGGAAGTAAGCGACGTGCTGAACGGCGGAGCCGAGAGTTACCGCCGCGTCGCCGGCACCAATTGCCGCTCCGCCGCCATGACTATCGGCTGGTAGCGCGATGAGACAATCGAGGCTTGCCATCTTCAGAGAAATCAGCGCCGCTCTCTAACGAAGACTTGCCGCTCCGCCGCCCGCTCGCCTATCGCGAGGAGGCCTTCCTCCAGAGCCCCGAGTCCCGGCCGTTGCGCATTCTTTCCGAATATCTTTGGCCGCTCGTCCACTTCCAGGAAGAAAAAATCCAGGACACCATTGTCTTCTTCGGTTCCGCTCGCATCGCCGAAACCGGACCCCTGGCCCGTCACTACCGCGAGGCGCGCGAGTTGGCCCGTCAGGTCACCGAATGGGCCGAATCGCTTGCCGCATCCGCCACAGCCTCCGAGCCCCGCCACCGCCGCTTCGTCGTGTGCTCCGGAGGCGGCCCAGGCATCATGGAGGCCGCCAACCGCGGCGCCAGCGACGCCGGCGGCAAGACCATCGGCCTCAATATCGGCCTTCCTTTCGAGCAGCGCCCCAACCCTTACATCACGCCCGAGCTCTGCTTCGAATTCCACTATTTCTTCATGCGCAAGTTCTGGTTCGCCTACCTAGCGAAAGCGCTGGTCGTGTTTCCCGGCGGCTTCGGAACCCTCGATGAGCTCACGGAAATTCTGACGCTCGCGCAAACCCGAAAATTGGAAAGCAAAATCCTGATCGTGCTCTACGGCTCCGAATTCTGGCGCGAAGTCCTGAATTTCGAAGCGCTCGTGAAGCACGGCATGATTTCCGAAGCCGACCTGAACCTGTTTCGTTTTGCCGATACGCCGGAAACCGCCCTCGAGATCCTCAAGGAAGACTTGACGCGCTATTATCTCGAACCCGAAAGCGCTCTGGAGCATCCCAGCGAAGAAGCGCCCGACATCGCGCGCTCGCGAACTTCCTAGCCGCCAACAGCCAGCACTTTCTCAAGTGGTGTGGTCCAGAACAATCAGCCACCTTCCGTTCCGCAACGCAAACACCAGGCTGAACACACCGCCCACTGGGCCTCCGGCAGTTAGCGCGCGCTCCAATCTCCAATGGCCCGTCACAACTGCCGCTTGCTTGTCCAACAACCGGATTTCGAGATCGCTGAAAGCGAGCTTTCCCATCGCATCCGCCGACGGATACGTTTTTTGATAACGCGCCAGCAATGCCCCGCGCCCGTGCAGGATCTGCTTTCCCACGAACGTGCAGTCCTCGGCATAGGTGGCGACAAACGCCGGAATATCGCCACGATTCCACGCTTCCACCTGAGTACGTAAAGCCGCCTGAATCGCCCCGTCCGTTCCAGGGCCGGCCGCCAGCGCGGCGAACGCGATGCCGAATCCCAACAGGCGGCGGAGAGCAATCCGGTGCATGCGTCATTCTAGCCGGTTTTTAGCTAAGCTAAAACTCAGCGGAATACGTCTCTCCGAATGATGCGGCTGCCTGCTTATTCACGGCTGTGGTTGTCCTCAATCGTGCTGCTTGCGCTGCTCCCCGTTCCCGGAAAGTCTCAACTTACTTTCTATGGACCGCAGACAGGCCGCGCCATTCCGAACCAACCGTCCAATTCAACGGCCCGCCAAACCGTGAAAGGTACCGTGGTCAATTCGACCGGCGGCGAGCCGATCGCCGGCGCCCTGGTTCAGCTAAGCGGTACCACCCAAGCCTCCGAATTCGCCGGTCCGGGCGGCAGCTTCCAATTCGAGAACGTACCGGAAGGACAGGTCTCCATCACCGCCCAAAAACCTGGATTCCTCAACAACCAAAATCAAATGACCGACCCGTTCGCCTACCGGAACTCCCAATTCACCGTGGGCCCGAACATGAAGGACGTCACAGTCAAGCTGACTCCCGAATGCCAGCTCACCGGCCGCGTGATTAACAGCGATGGTGAACCCTTACACAACATCTTCGTGCAAATCATGAGCGAGCAGATATTCGCCGGCCGTAAACGTTGGCTCCATCGCGGCGGCGCTTCAACGGATGAAAACGGGCTGTACCGGATCGAAAATCTACCGCCCGGACGCTATCTCGTGCGCACCGCCAACCGCGCGATGTTCGTCAACATTCCCGCAGCCTTGCAACAGGCGGCGGAACAGGGCGACCCGGTCTCTACCAACGTCGATCTGAATTTGGGTTATCCGTCTACCTATTATCCGAGCGCCGCTGACATGACCGCCGCTCAGCCTTTGGAAATCAAGCCCGGCGAAGAAGCCCGCGCCGACTTCAACATTGCCCCGCAGCACGGCTTTCATGTAGGCGGTGTCGTCGCCGGAATAAGTGGTGCCCCGGTCATGGTCTCCGTCGAAGGCCCCGACGGGCAATCCGTCCCGATCGCTTCGCGCGTGAATCCCCGGACCGGCAGATTTCGGCTGCCGCTCGTCTATCCGGGCACCTGGACACTGGTGTTTCGTACGCAAGCGCACGGCCCGGGCGGAGCCATAGCCAAACAATCCGTAACCGTCAGCAGCACGGACGTAACCAATCTGCAAGTGCAAATGCAGCCGTTGGCGTCCATACCGGTTCAAGTAGATGATTCGGCCGCTACAACGCCAAGTACCGCTGTCCCCGCCTCAGGGGATCCATCGCAGCAGCAGCAGCTCCAACGAGCCCGCGTTTGGGTTCAACTGATTCCCACCGACCCGTCGGAAAACATGTGGCAGTTTGCCTCGGTCCGCCAAGGCGTCGATGCGCCGCTCGCCATTCCAAACGTCCCTCCAGGCAACTATCGCGCCATCGCTCAATCGTTCGGCACCGCAGAGTGTCTCGATACCATCACGGCCGGGGGCGTAGATTTGACCAAAAGCGAATACGCTCTTTCGGATGGAGGCTCGGCTGTACCAATTCAGGTCGCGCTGCGAGGCGATTGCGCCAGCCTGAAGGGCACGGTTCGCTCCCCTTCACCGAATCCGTCTGGAGTGGTCGTGCTGGTCGCCAAGAATCTGGCCCTAAGTCCCAAACTGTCGCAAATTAGTACGGACGGTTCTTTCTCGTTTGCCGGTCTGAGTCCGGGCGATTACCAACTCTACGCCCTTTCGAGCGTGGCGGGCTTGGAGTACGAAGCGCCGGACGGCATGCACGGCTTATCCGGCCAGGATTTGCATCTCGATCCAAGCCAGGCCTCTACCGTCTCCACCGATCTGATTGTCCGCGGAGATCCGCCATGAGATCCGGCGCGAGTTTGCCGCTGCTGCTGCCGCTATTGTTGAGCACCGCATTCGGCCAGGCTCCGCAAGGCTTCACGCTGGCCGGCGTGGTGGTACAGGATGGCACGAATCAACCCTTAAATCACGCCCTGGTAACTATTCGCACCCAAGGAAAGCCCGTCAGACAGGCCATGTATCTGACTGCGGCAAACGGCGGATTCGCTTTCCTCCTGCCGGCCGGCAAATATGAACTGACCGCCATGAAAGAAGGTTACCCGCGGCAGTCGTATCTCGAGGACGAAGGGTTTTCTACCGCCATCGTAGTTGGCCCTGCCATCGATTCCGCGCACATCGTCTTTCCGCTCAAGGCGCCTTGCACCATTTCCGGCACGGTATTCGACGATCGCGGCGACCCGGTCCGTCAAGCCCTGGTACATCTCTTGAAGAAGAGCGTTGTGCAGGGCAGGCTCCGCGTCCGCCAATCTGGACAGAAGATGACGGATTCGAGTGGCGGATTTAGTTTTGATGGCCTCGCTCCCGGCATTTATCTGCTAGGGGTTTCCGGCCGGCCCTGGTACGCCATCAATTCCATCAACCGCAATCCCGGCATGCCTGTCCAGGACACCAGCGGCATTTCGCGCGACGTAGCCTATCCGCTGACGTATTACTCCGACACCATCGACCCGGCCGCCGCGACGCCCATCGAGATTAGCGAAGGCACGCAGGCAAAAGTGCAGATTACCTTGCATGCCGTTCCGGCAGTCCATGTCAACATGACCGGCGGCGATATCCAAAGCGGAAGGGGCATGAATGCGCAGGTGTTCGCGCTCGGTCCGGATGGCGTGCAGATCAGAATGAATGCCTTCATGGGTTGGTTTAGCGGCCAGGCGAACATGAGCGGCTTGGCGCCCGGACGCTACGTGCTTGACATCCAGAGCTTCAACGCGGCGAATGGCGGCCGTGCCCAGCAATTGGGCAGTAAACTGGTCGATCTCGATAAAGACACGACCCTCGATCCGAGTGAGCCGCAGAAAATCAGCATTTCTGGCAAGCTGACGGTCGAAGGCAGCGGAGCTTCCGGCGAGCCGGTCACACTTAACCTGAGGAATGAAGGCGGCGGCCAGTTCGCTCAGACGACGGTGGCTGCGGATGGTTCTTTCACCTTCGAAACTGACAACCTCCGTCTCGGCCAGTATTCCGTGGGCATGTCGAATGCTGCCGGGCTCTATTTGAAATCGATCGCCGCCACCGGAGCGAAATACTCGAATGGAGAACTGGATGTTACTGGCGGTGACGTGCAATTGACGATCACGGCGTCGACCGCAGTGAAGGAATTGAGTGGCCTCGCGGTAAAGGACGACAAACCGTTCGCGGGCGCGATGATTTTGCTGTTACCGAAGAATGGCGGCATGCCTTCGCAGACCCGCCGCGACCAAAGCGATAGCGACGGCTCATTTACGCTCAAGGACGTGGTTCCCGGCAGTTACCTCCTTCTCGCCATCGATGACGGCCGTCAATTCGCCTATCAGGATGCCGCTGTAATGAAGCCTTACCTTCCTCACGCCCAGACCCTTACCGTGCCTGCGGATGGCCAGCTAAAGGTCAATGTAATGGCGAGGCAGAGGTAACATTCTAAGCTACAAGCATGCGCTTTGTAACGTTTGAAGTGGGCGGCCAGGCTCGCCCGGGCCTGCTCTCAGGCAACGACACCATCATTGATCTATCGCCTGCGGGCTTCACGTCCCTGCTCGATCTCATCGAATCCGGTCCCGAAGGCCGGGCTAAGGCCGAAAAATTCGCCAGTACCGCCGGGAAGGATCAACAGCACGCGCTTAGTAGGGTAAAGCTCCTCGCACCCATTCCGCGGCCGCGCAAGCTGATCTGCGTCGGCTTGAATTATCGCGATCACGCCATGGAGACCGGTTCCGAAATCCCGAGCGTTCCCACCATCTTCAATAAGTTCGCCACCGCGGTGATCGGCCCTGGCGCGAACATCGTTCTGCCGAAAGTCTCCAAATCTCCCGACTACGAGGCTGAATTTGCGTTCGTCATCGGGCGCGGCGGCCGCCATATCGCTGCCGCCGATTGGCCCAAGCACGTCTTCGGCTACACCATCGTGAATGATGTCAGTGGCCGCGACTATCAAAAGGCCACCACCCAATGGCTCATGGGCAAGACCTTTGACACCTTCGCGCCCATGGGACCCTGGATCGTTACTTCCGACGAAATCCCCGATCCACATAGCCTCGATATTCAACTCGAGATCAATGGCGAGCGGCTCCAAAATTCAAACACGCGCGAGCTGATCTTCAAGATTCCCGATCTGATCGCGTTTCTCTCCAGCGTCTTCACTCTCGAGCCCGGTGACATCGTTTCCACTGGCACGCCGGCGGGCGTCGGCGTGGCTCGTAAGCCGCAGCGCTTTCTGCGTCCCGGCGAAGAGGTCGTGGTCAAGATTCCCGCCATCGGCGAATTGCGCAACCCAGTGGTTGCAGAAACCTGATATGCCTTCGTTCCCTCTCGCGCGTCTCGCTGAGGTGCTCGGTTGCGAGCTGGCCGGCGATCCCGCTTGCGAGATCACTGGCGTCTCAACCATCGAAAAGGCGCAGCCCGGCGAGATCACGTTTCTCGCCAATAAAAAATACGCGCCTAAGATAAAAGCCAGCCGCGCCTCCGCCATCATTGCCGCCGAGCCGGTGAAGGATTTTGCCGCGGCCACGCTGCTTTCCCGCAATCCCTATCACGATTTCGCCCGCGCGTTGGCGCTCTTCTACCAACCGCCCCATCCCGCGCCCGGCATTCATCCCTTGGCATCCGTTGCCGATACCGCCATCGTCGGCGCCAATCCCTCCATCGGACCCTTTGCCGTGGTGAGCGACCGCGCGACGCTCGGCGCAAACGCCATTCTCTATCCGCACGCCGTCATTTATCAAAGCTGCGTCATCGGCGACAATTTCACCGCTCACTCGCATGTCTCCGTGCGGGAATTTTGCCGCATCGGCGATCGCGTCACCTTGCAAAACGGCGTGGTCATCGGCGGCGATGGCTTCGGTTTCGCGAGAACCAATGACGGTCGCCAAGCCAAAATCGTCCAATCCGGTATCACCGTTCTCGAAGACGACGTGGAAGTGCAGACGCTTTCTTCCATCGACCGTGCCGCGCTCGGCGAAACCCGCGTCAAGCGCGGCGCAAAGATCGATAGCCTTTGCCAGATCGGCCATGGCTGCGTGGTCGGCGAAGACAACATCATCTGTGGGCAAACGGGTCTCGCCGGCAGCACGGTCCTCGAAGAAAACGTCATCATGGCGGGCCAAACCGGTTCTTCCGGCCATCTCACCATCCGGAAAAACGCCATCGTTTGGGCGCAATCCGGCGTGGGTCACGATGTTCCCGAAGGCGCGATTATCAGCGGATCGCCCGCCTTCGATTCCCGTGACTGGCTCCGCGCTTCGGCCGTGTATTCCCGCCTTCCCGAAATGCTGCGGACGATGCGCGCCCTCGAGCGTCGCGTGGCCGAACTCGAAGCCGATAAATCCAAGCGGGAGCTGCCATGAGATTGGTCGTCGGCATCACCGGCGCCTCAGGAGCCATCTTCGGCGTCCGCACCCTCGAAGCCCTGAAGGCGCTCGGCGTGGAAACGCACCTGATCTTGAGCAAATGGTCGCGCTCGACCATCGGACACGAAACGCAACTCCCGTTGGAGGAGGTGGAAAAGCTCGCCTCCGTCGTTCACCATCAGGACAATCAGGCCGCGTCTATTTCCAGCGGCTCCTTCAAAACCGATGGCATGATCGTCGCCCCGTGCAGCATGAAAACGCTGGCCGCCATTCGCGCCGGTTTCGGCGAAACGTTGATATGCCGCGCCGCGGACGTAACTCTGAAAGAGCGCCGGAAGCTCGTGCTGCTCGCCCGCGAAAGTCCATTCAGCGAGATCCATCTCGAAAACATGCTTGCCCTGGCCCGCATGGGAACGGTAATTTTCCCGCCCGTGCCGGCCTTTTACAATCGGCCGCAAACCATCGACGACCTGATTAACCACATCGTTGGCCGTTTACTGGACCAATTCGGCCTCGAAATGCCCGGCCTCCGTCGCTGGGCAGGGTTTCAAATCTGATTGGCTTCGTTTCGTAAAAATGCCCGGCAAACCTGATAAGCCATTGATTTGGCTCGGCAAACACCTTTCGCTGGCGCTCACTCTGCCGGCTTCCGTGGCCGCTGGCTACATTTTGGGATCGCTCGTCGGTCACGACGCCATCGGCATCATGGTGGGCATGGCCGCCGGCCTGTTCCAGGTCCTTCGCGAGCTGCTGCGCGAGGATAATCGAAAAAACGAACCCAAATGACCGAACAGGATGCCATCCTCTCCATCCGCCGCCTGTACTGGCTGACGGGTTCGTTTGGCCTATTTGGCTTCGTTTCGTATTTTGGCCTGCAAGGGCCTCGCCCGGCGCTGGCTTTTGCCGCGGGCGCATTGGGTTCGTTCGGTAATTTGTGGCTTTTCGAGCGCATGACCCGCGCCATCGCCCCCGGCGACGCCGCTCGCAAGCCCTGGCAGGCGGGGGCATTCATCAGCCGCTATCTGGTGCTGTTTCTGCTTGGCTATGTTATAGTCAAAGCTTTGGGTGTCAACCCTTTGCCGGTGATTCTGGGTTTATTGGCAAGCACCGCCGCCATCCTGGCATCGACCGTCGTCGAATTATTTCAAAGCCTCTTTTTTAGCCGATCTTCGCACTAGATGGAACAAGAACTCTGGATCACCAGGCTTTTTAACAGCTTCCTGGCCGCGCCCGCCAATGCGGTCCTGAGTGCCATTCACCACCCTTCCCATGATCCCGTTCATCCGTGGTCCGATTGGATGGTCTGTGAACTGATAGTGGTCGCAATCATGCTCGTATTCTTCGGTTGGGTAAGGGGGCGCCTGTCGGTGGACAAACCCGGAAGGACCCAGCACACCCTGGAACTGGCTTACGAGTTTTTCCACGCTTCCTCGGAAGAAATCGCCGGGCATGACGGTCCCAAGTATTTGGCTTTCTTTGGGACGATTTTCCTGTTCATTCTTTTCATGAACCTGATTGGGCTGATACCGGGATTCGATTCGCCCACCATGTACCCCATGGTTCCCTTCGGACTCGCGGTGGCGACGTTCCTCTTCTATCACGCAAGCGGCATGCGGGCGAATGGCTTCGGCTACATTAAGCAGTTTCTCGGCCCGATGCTGCTGTTAGCGCCGCTTATGCTGCCAATCGAAGTGATCAGCCACTTTGCCAGGCCCCTATCTCTTACCGTTCGTCTTTTCGCCAACATCTTCGCCGGTGAGCAAGTGTACCTGACGTTCCTTTCGTTGACCAAAGTCATTATTCCCGTTATCTTTCTCGGCCTGCATTTATTTGTCGGCTTGCTGCAGGCCTATATTTTCATGATGCTCGCGATGGTGTACGTAGGCGGGGCCATAGCGCACGATCATTAGGCTTTATCGGCTTCCAGCGTGAGCGCCCGGCGTCCCAACGTACGGTGTCGAACCACCTCCTGGAGGCAATTTCATAGGAGAAACAATGAAACACAAACTCATGACGCTGTCGCTAGGCCTTCTGGCGATGGCAAGTCCCATGTTGGCGCAAGGGCAGGGTGGTGGCGCGAGTCCATCCGATTCCACGCGTCTGGCGGCGGCGTATATCGCGATGGGTATCGCTTCCGGTCTGTGCGGCATCGGCCAAGGCAGGGCGACCGCCTCAGCCGCGGAAGCGATGGCGCGGAATCCGGGAGCGATCGCGGCAATTCGTGTAGCGCTGCTGATCGGCCTGGTGCTGATTGAGTCGCTGGCGCTCTATACGCTGGTGATTACGCGTATTGCCAAGTGATTTGCTGGAGGTGCGAGCGATGAAACTACAAGGAATCTTCCCCGCACTTACCAGTTCGTTTGACCACCAGGGCAATCTGTACAAAGCCAAGGTTTTTCATAACATCGAGAAACTCAACCAGGTTGCCTTGAGTGGTTATACGGTCTGCGGATCGACCGGCGAGACGCCGCTCCTGAGTGTGGATGAGCGTATTCAACTGATGGAGTGGGTGCGCGAGGCGAGCGTCGAAGGCAAGATCCTGATCGCGGGCGTGGGCGCTGAAAGCGTCCATGAGACGGTTCGTGTCGCCAACCGCGCCGCCGAGATCGGCTATGACGCCGCTCTCGCTCTCACGCCGTTTTATTATCGCGGCCAGATGCACCGTCCGGAGACGCAAGCGCTGTTCTTCCGTTCGGTGGCCGACCGCTCAAAAATTCCAGTACTTCTTTACAACATCCCCCAGGTGACCGGCTACGACCTGCCAGTCGATACCATTGCCGAACTTTCGCACCACCCAAACATCGTCGGCATGAAGGACAGTTCCGGCAATCTGGAAAAGCTCAAGCAGGTGGTGCCGGCGGTCAAGCCGGGCTTTCAGGTGCTTTCCGGCGCAGGCGTCAGTTTCGGCGATGCTTTGCATCTGGGGGCGACGGGTGCGATTCTCGCCATTGCCAACGCCCTGCCGTACGCCTGCGTCACCATCTGGGAAGCCTTTCGCACGCGCGAATTCGAGGCGGCTAAGGACTGGCAAGCCCGCCTGCTGCCGCCATCTAAGCTCATCGCGGCAAAATACGGCATACCGGGCCTGAAGCATGCCATGGACTTGAACGGCTACTATGGCGGGCCGCCGCGCTTGCCCTTCATTCCGCCATCGGCCGAAGCCAAAGTGGAAATCGAGCAAGCGTTCGACGGATTGCGAAGCTGAATTAAGCCGCTTTGCCCACCACGCCGTGCGGATCCAGCACGTATTTTTTGGCAGCGCCTTTGTCGAAATCGTGATAGCCTTGCGGCGCCTGGTCAAGCGAAATTACGTTGACGTTCACCGCTTTAGCGATCTGGATTTTGTCGTGCAGAATGGCCATCATGAGCTGCCGGTTATATTTCATGACCGGACATTGGCCAGTGCCGAAGGTATGAGACTTCGCCCAGCCGAGACCGATGCGAATGCCTAGCACGCCGCTTTTCGCCTGTTCGTCTTTACTTCCGGGATCGTCGGTAACATAGAGGCCGGGAATGCCCAGCGCTCCGCCGGCACGCGTTACGGTCATCAAAGCGTTCAACACCGTCGCGGGCGCTTCCACGTCACCACCGTGGGCTCTAGCTTCGAAGCCGACGCAGTCGACGCCCGAATCCACTTCGGGGCGGCCGAGGATCTGCTCGATCTTGTCAGCCAACGGCGCTTTGTCGCGCAAATCGACCGTCTCGCAGCCAAAGCTCTTCGCCTGTTGAAGTCGTTCTTCATTCATATCGCCCACGATGACGACCGCGGCGCCAAGCAAATGGCAGGAAGCGGCGCACGCCAGCCCAACCGGTCCGGCGCCCGCGACATAGACCGTGGAGCCGGTTGTCACGCCCGCCGTGACCGCGCCGTGATAGCCGGTGGGAAAGATGTCGGAAAGCAGGGTCAGATCCTTGATCTTCGCCATGGCCTTCGCTTTATCGGGGAATTTCAACAAGTTGAAATCGGCATAGGGAACCATCACGTAGTCGGCTTGACCGCCGATCCAGCCGCCCATGTCCACATATCCGTAAGCCGCTCCCGGGCGTGCCGGATTCACGTTCAGGCAGATGCCGGTGCGGCCTTCCTTGCAATTCCGGCAGCGGCCGCAGGCGATGTTGAAGGGCGCCGAAACCAAGTCGCCAACATTTAGGAACTCGACGTCCCGGCCTTTCTCAATGATTTCGCCGGTAATTTCGTGTCCGAGAATCATGCCCGAGGGCGCGGTGGTGCGTCCTCGAACCATATGCTGATCGCTGCCACAGATGTTGGTGGCGACGACCTTCAAAATAACTCCGTGCTCGCATTTACGGCCTCCCAGTGCGAGCTTCGGATAGTCGATCGGCCGTACTTCCACTTTTCCGGTCCCGACGTATGCTACTCCGCGATTACTTGCCATGCTTCGTTCTCCTTTTAAACAACGAATCGAACTTGGATTACATGAACTAAAAGGCTGCCGCGCCTGCTTCGGCGACAGCTTGATCCTGATCCCCGGCGCCCCCGCTCACGCCGATGGCGCCCACGACCTTCCCGTCACGCTTCAGCGGAATTCCGCCGGCGAAAATCATCACCCGGCCATGATTGGAAACATGGATGCCAAAGAATTGACCACCCGGTTGTGAGGGCCCGGCCAGATCTTTGGTGGCAATGTCGAAAGCTCGCGAGGTGAAAGCTTTGTTGATCGAAATATCAATACTACCTAACCATGCATCATCCATGCGAACGTGTGAAACAAGATTACCGCCCGCATCGACCACGGCGATGTTCATGGGCTGCTTGATTTCTTTTGCTTTTTGTTCGGCTGCGGCCGTCACCCGGCGCGCATCAGCGAGTGTCATTTATTTTCTGTCTCCAATCGGCATTAAAAAGTTGCCAATGTAGAGACGGTCTTCCGGTTTCGTTGTTACTGGGAAAAGCTCGAAACTGAATTACGGCTCTTTGGCGGCGATACCTAGGGCTTTCATCTTACGGTAGAGATTGCTGCGCTCCAAGCCGAGCAGTTCAGAGGCGCGAGTGACGTTGCCGCCTGTTTCATCGAGCTTGCGCAGGATGTATTCGCGCTCGGCGGCCTCTTTCACTTCATGCAGGCTGCCAAATCCTTCCCAGGTCTTGCTGCTTTGGCCTTTGCGCGCGGTGTCGAGAGCCAGATGCCGCACCTCGATGCGCCGCTGCGGATGCAGAATGACCAACCGCTCCATGAGATTGCGCAGCTCGCGCACATTACCCGGCCAGCCGTAGCTTAGCAGCGCCGCGAGCGCCTCTTCGCTCAACTCTTTCGGCTTGCGGCCGTACGCCACAGTGAACTCATGTAGAAAATGAGTGGCCAGCAGCGGAATGTCCTCGGCCCGATCGCGCAGCGGCGGTACGGTGAAGGGAATCACGTTCAGCCGATAGAAGAGATCTTCGCGAAAATTGCCGCGTTCGATCTCCTTTTCGAGGTTCTTGTTGGTAGCGGCAATGACGCGCGCGTCGACTTGAATGAATTGCGGAGCGCCGACGGGCTCGAAGCGATGCTCGTCGAGCGCCCGCAGCACCTTGGCCTGTGTTTTCAGGCTCATGTCGCCGACTTCATCGAGAAAAAAGGTACCGCCGTGGGCTTTTTGCAGTTTGCCGATCTTGTGGTCCGCGCCTCCATCCAGATTGGTGCGGCGATGGCCGAACAGCTCGCTTTCAATCAGATCTTCGGGAATGGCGGCGCAATTCACCTCGACGAACGGCCCGTTGGCGCGCTGGCTCGATCGATGGATGGCACGTGCCACCAGTTCCTTTCCGGTGCCGCTTTCGCCGTAGATCAAGACACGCCCATTGGTTCCGGCCATCAGTTTGAGCTGCTGCCGCAGCGCTTTCAGCGGCACGCTTTCGCCGATCAGCTCGGGCCATTCGGTGTCCTCGCGCAGCCTTTGCAACTCCAGATCCATGCGCCGCTGCTGCACGGCGTTCTTCAAAACGACGCTGACTTTTTCAATCGTCAGAGGCTTCTCGACAAAGTCGAACGCTCCGAGCTTGGTCGCGCGGACGGCCGTTTCAATGTTGCCGTGGCCGGAGATCATGATAACCGCGGGTCGCGTGCCAAGCGGCAATTCCTGGATGCGAGATAGCGTGGTCAAGCCGTCGATGCCTGGGAGCCAGATATCGAGCAAGACGGCTTCAAACGATTCCCGGGCCAGCGCTTCGAGAGATGCCTCGCCGCTTCCGACAGCGATGCATTCATAGTTTTCATCGCTGAGCACACCTCTGAGGGACTGGCGAATGTTTGCCTCATCGTCGACGATGAGCACTTTGGGTCCGCGCACTGGCATGAGGAAGGAGCTACGTATTCAGAGTAGCGGGCTGAATGCCCGCGGCTTCCGCCGGAGCGCCATTAGAAGTCCGATCCCAATTGGGAAATGCGTTCAGCTCCACCGCGAAACGGGTTCCGGCGGGGTGGTTATCCTCCACCTGCACACGTCCGTGATGCTCCGTGACGATGTGGCTGACAATCGCCAGACCTAGTCCGGTGCCTCTTTCCTTGGTCGAGAAGTAGGGGAGGAATAGTTTTTCTTTATCGTTGCGTGAGACGCCACAACCGGTATCGGTGACCGAAAGCTCGACGGTATCGAGCGATGGCTGGGAGGTGGCAACCAGAAGCTGGCGAACAGGCGATTCGAGCATCGCCTCGGCAGCGTTGTCGATGAGGTTAACGATTACGCGCTTGATCTGTTCACGATCGGCCATGACTTGGGGAATCGTTCGATCCAGGGCGACCACCACGTCGATTCCAGTGAGGCGTCCGGCGAATACCACCATGGCGCTTTTGACGATCTCGTTCAAGTCGGCGGCTACCGGCTGTGCGCTCGGTAAACGCGAGAATTGAGAGAATTCATCAACCAGCGTCTTCACCGTTTGGACTTCCTGCTGAATGGTCTGGGTACATTCGTCGAGAATGGCGCGGGTCTCGGCTGGCAGCGGGAGGCGAAGCAGGTGGCGGGCGATGCGGTCGGCGCAAAGCGAGATAGGAGTTAAAGGATTTTTGATCTCGTGCGCGATGCGCCGCGCCACTTCCTGCCAAGCGGCCGCCTTCTGTGCGCGCAACAGATCGCTGGTGTCTTCGAGAACCATGACAAAGCCGCGATTGGCTTCGAGCGACGCGGCCGTCACAGCCAGGTGCAAGACGGCTGAGGGGCGCGGGAGGTCAAGCTGGCAGGCGGCCGTGCCGGTGCGCCGGGCCCGGTTGAGCAAGTAGCGGATTTCGGCCAGATCGTCCGGTGCGAACAGATCTTTCAGATGTTTGGCAGACCCAACAGTCTCCTCCGAGTAAATGCCGATCAATGCCCGGTTCACCCGCTCGATCCGCTCGTCGGCGGAAACCGAAATGACGCCGGTTGGAATGCTCTCGAGAATGGCTTCGGTAAACCGGCGACGTGACTCCAGCTCACTGGCGTTTCCATCGAGCCCGTTCGTCATCTCGTTGAAGGCGCGAACCAACGTGGCCAGCTCATCGATGGCGCTCACACGGACGCGATAGGAAAGGTTGCCGCGCCGCACCTCTTTGGCCGCCTCGAGCAGCGCCGAAATGGGCACGGCGATCTGGCGGGATAGTATCTGGGCCGACCAGGCGGCAAAGAACAGCACAAACAGCGTCAGCAGGCAGATCAGCAGGAAATAGGTGTCGCGATAGAACTTCTTGCGGCTGCCGAGCTGCTTCTGGTAGTCCATGAAGCGCTGGATATCAGTTTCTTTTTGCGAAGGATCGTCGGTCATGGACGAAACCAGGGCCACATGGCCGAGTTTCTCCTGACCATTCAGCACGTCGGCCCCAGCCTGCATGGTGGTGCCGCCAGGAAGCCCCTTAAAAAACTGATAAAGCAGCATGGGGACACGGGTGGAGGGGACCAGGATCAACTGCCGGATGCCGCGTTTTTCGCAAATGGCTTTGAAGAACGCGGCGTTGATCTGGCCGGTTTGCGCGGCGGCGCGGGTTTCGGGCAGCAGGCCGATCCAATCGGCCTCCGCCTGTACCCGTTCCTGCGCCTCCTTGCGATACGACTTGTCCAAATCCTGGAGGTTCATTTCGATGCCCCGAGTGGGCAGCGTGAACCACTTCTCGAGCGTCCGATTCAGGACCGCGTAATTGAAGAGCGCGGAGAACAGGGTCGGAGCAAGGGTCAGGGCCAGCGCTCCAAACAGCAGCTTGGAGCGGATGCGCGATCCTTCGCGGTGGTGCTGCCGGTCGAGGTACAGCTTCACGCCCAGCCGGAAAAGCATGAAGGCGAGCGTCACGGCCAGCAGGAAAATGACCGCGGAGACGGCGGAAAGGACGATGGTTTCGCGCGGGTCGGAAGGGAAGAAGGAAAAGCTGAAAGAGCCCTGCCAAACCATCAGGACCAGCAGGACAAGAAGGGCCAGCGCGGCGGCGGAGAACGCAAGCGGATGTCGTCTCACGACACTGTCATGGTAGCCCAGGATTCCGGGGTGCGGTTAAGCGCGCATTTGTCTAGTTGGTCAAAGAGCTCGGCGAGCGGAATCGACAGGCTGGGGTGGCCATTGGCGAAACTTCGATATCGCGCGCGTTACTTGTCCTTGCCAGGACGGCTTTGGGTGCGGAATTCGTACTGCTGAATCTGGAGGGCCAGTTGGCCCTTGGTGTGCCGCGTCACGCGTCCACGGGCCACCAGGTTCAAGAGACACTTTTCGTTCAATTGGGCTGGCCAACTGATGGAGACTTCCAGGCGCGTGCCCACGGGCAGGTCGTGATCCGACGAAAAAAGAACCCCCGAACTGCTGATGTTGAGGGTCTTGCCATTGCCCGCCAGAATTTCGGCGCGCTGGTTCAGCGTTTTATAGCGCACTTCGCGCTCAATAGGAAAACGGCTTGACCGGCGCCGCTCGGAGTTGCCTACCTCCGGAGCCTCCAGGCGCCTGCCAAGAGTCATAGACGTTTCGGGCAAGATTTATCGACTCCGATCTTTAAGCTTACACAATGACTGTGCATATATACGAATTAATTCTCCGGATGGATTCCGCCCTTGCACTTCCGTAGCCATTCCAGACGCTCGCGCAGGCGCTCTTCGAAGCCCCGCTCGGTCGGTTCGTAAAAGGCTGTTCCTGTTAGTGAAGCGGGCATGCATTCCATATCGGTAACGGCGTCGGTTTCTTTATGGGCATGCTTATACCCGGCCGCATAGCCCATTTCCTTCATCAGCCGGGTGGGGGCGTTGCGCAAGTGCATGGGCACAGGTTCGGCCACGGTGGTCTCAATGGTCGCGTTGGCGCGGTTCAGGGCTTGAAAAGCGGCGTCAGATTTTTGCGCGAGCGCGAGATAAATGGCCAACTGCGCGAGCGCCTGGTCGCCCTCGGGAATCCCAAGAAAATGAACGGTCTGCATGCAGGCAATGGCTTGTTCCACGGCCCGGGGATCGGCCAGGCCGATGTCTTCGATCGCCATACGCACGAGCCGCCGCGCCAGGTAGAGCCGGTCCTCGCCGGCCTTCATCATGCGCGCCAACCAATAAAGCGCGGCATCGGGATCGCTCGAGCGGACCGATTTATGCAGCGCCGATATCAAGTTGAAATGTTCTTCTCCCGATTTGTCGTACAGCAGGATCTTGCGCTGCATGGCGTCGGCGACCGCCTGGCGGTCGATCCTGCCGTCCTGCGCCAGTTCGGCCGCCAGTTCGAGAGTGTTCAAGGCCGACCGGGCATCGCCGCTCGAGGCGGTGGCAATCTCTTCGAGCAGCTCTTCCTGTATACCCAGGTTCAGATGGCCTAGGCCACGTTCCGGGGTGTGCAGCGCTCGCTTCAGGAGCGCCACGATCTCCGGGATCTCGAGCGCGCGTAGCGAGTACACTTTGGTCCGCGACAGGAGCGCGGAAATCACCTCAAACGAGGGATTTTCCGTGGTGGCGCCGACTAATACGACATCGCCGTGCTCGACGTAGGGGAGAAAGGCGTCCTGCTGAGCCTTATTGAAGCGATGAATTTCGTCGATGAAGAGCACCGTCCGACGGCCCATGCGGCGGGCCCGTTCGGCATCGGCCATCACGGCTTTGATTTCTTTGATGCCGGCGAGCACGGCGCTGAAGGGGATGAAATCGGACCGGCTGCCTTGCGCCATCAGCGCCGCGAGAGTGGTCTTGCCCGATCCGGGCGGTCCCCACAGAATGAGTGACGTGAGATGCCCCTTTTCGATTTGGGCGCGGAGCGGTCTCCCTGGACCCAGGATGTGTTCCTGGCCGACAAATTCGTCGAGACTGCGGGGGCGCATCCGGTCGGCGAGCGGGCGTCCTGCCAAGTCTCCGGCCGGCGGTGTGGTTTCAAAAAGGCTCATCGGGTCTCTCGCTGTCTAGCGGCTTCAAAGAGCGCAATCGAGCAGGCGACCGCCGCATTCAGTGATTCCACCCGTTTGGTCGGGATCGCGAGGCCAATGGCGGCAGCCAGCAGTTCCGGCGAAACGCCGTGCGATTCGCTGCCGGTGATCAAGGCGCAGGGGCCGCGCAGGTCGGCGTCAGCTAACGATTGTTTGCCCTGGTGTTTGCCCTGGGCGGTTAACGCATAGAGATCCATCCCGGTGACGTGTGTCTGTTTGATCAGTTCGGCGCGCGTGATTCCTTCGAGAAATGGCAGCCGGAAAATCGAGCCGGCGGTGGCGCGCAGAAATTTGCCGTTCGCCACGCGAACGCAGCCTTCGAGAAACACGATTCCGCCTGCGCCAAAGGCCTCGGCCGAACGCACAATGGTTCCGGCGTTGCCCGGATCTTGCAGGCCATCGAGCACCACGGTCAGCGCTGGCGGCGCGGTCACTTCCCGCCAGGAACTGACGCGAGGACGGACAAGCGCGAGGATTTCCTGCGTAGTTTCGGTAGAGGCGGCGGCAGCGATGGCGCGTGCGGAGACCTCGATCCATTCGACATTCCTCTTGGCGAGCATGGGGGAATAGCGCGTGTGGCCCTGTACGGTAGTGAGGACCGGCCCCAGCTCCCAGCGGCCGAGCAGCGCCTCCGCCAACAGATGCGGCCCTTCGATGACCAGCCAGCCGTCCGGCGTCAGGCGGCCATCGGCGGCGGCGCGGCGGACCTTTTGCAGGAGCGGATGCTTGGTGCTGGTGAGCGGCATGAAACGAATAATCGAAACCCAAACTGGGCGTAAACTAAGGAATCAGCAGACAAATGCAAGCGCAGAATCCAGACGCATGAAGCGCGCCATCGCGGGATTAGGTCTGCTGCTCACGATACTGCTTATAGGCTACCTGTTCTACGTCGCCAAGCAAATCGAGCGGCAGTCCACTATTGACGAAGCACGGCCGGCCGATGTGATCATCGTGCTGGGAGCGGCGCAGTATCGCGGCAAGCCCTCGCCGGTGCTGCAGGCCCGGCTGAATCACGCTTTGCTTCTCTACTTACGACACTTGAGTCCGTACATTTTGACCACCGGCGGAGCAGGCGGCGACCCGCAGTTTACCGAAGGGGAAGTGGGACGCGCCTATCTCGCCCAGCATGGCGTTCCGTCGGAAGCGATCATTGCCGAAGCCGAAGGGTCGACCACCGCGCAGAGCCTGGATGCGGCGGCTGAAACCATGCATCGGATGAATCTGCATTCGTGCATCGTGGTGAGCGATGGTTACCATATCTACCGCGTGAAGAGACTGCTCGAAGCGCAGGGGATCAAGGTGTATGGCTCACCGCGCCCGCCCGCCGGTTCGCTGAGTAAAGCGGAGCTACGTTGGCTGTACCTGAGGCAGTCGGTAGGCTTCGTACTTTGGCAGATCGGAATCAGTATTTGATTTGAGCGTTCTGGGAGAGGCTTTACATTTTGGACCGGGCACATCGTTTACATTCAGTGCCAAGGCTCATGGCTGCATTCTCTCTCATAGCTATTGCGGAACGGGCGTTCTGCGGCTAATCTGTATTCACTTGAGCGGAGGACAAGGCTCTGCGGGGACGCAACCTGAGCGCCGACTCAAGTGCCGGAATGGCTTGGGGCAGCGAGATCTGCCCCAAGTCTCATGAAGCATTCTGGCCGTAATGCGTTAAATCCCGGGGTTTGGGGCAGAGCTCCATTTTAAAGACGGAACAACTCCGCGCTCACGCGTTCATTATCCGCACAGAGCGCGACAAAGGGGAACTGTACAGTCGGCCTAGGTGTGTCCAATCATATGCCTGCATGACTTGTGTTCTCCTTTCATCTGCGTTGCTGCTTGGCATAGCCGCTGTATTCGGTTATGCGTGTTCCTGGGATAATCCTGTCTGGCCGAAGGATCCTAGATCTGATATATCACTGTTTCGCTTCGGATCGGTGTCGATGAGAAAGCAAAGGCAGGCTACATCGATGCGAAGGGTCACGTCGTGATCCCACCCACCTTTGATGCGCACGGGGATTACGGTTACGACGACTTCTTCAATGGGATCGCTTTAGTGGAGATCGGTCGGCAGTATTGGTACATCAACGCTAAAGGCGAGAGGCTGTTTCGTGAACACGACTCAGGGCCGTTCTCGGAGGGTTTCGCAGACTTCAGGCAGGGCGACAGATTTGGATATCTGAACACACACGGTCAAGTAGCCGTGCCGGCAATGTTCGAGGCAGTGGATCGGTTCTCTGAAGGCGTCGCGGCCGTTCAAATTGGCCGGAAGTATGGCTATATAGGCCCACAAGGCCGAATCGTTATAAAGCCAAGCTTCGGACTAGCATTTTCATTTAAGAACGGCTTCGCTCGTGTGATCAAGGAAAGCGGTTGTTTATATATCGGCTACGGTCCGTGTGATGCGTTCAACCCCATGGTCCTTCCATTCACGGGATTGCAATACCGGATGCCCACTGGGAAGGAAACTCGCTGTCGATACTCATTTATCGACAGAGCGGGCCGCGAGCTGTCAGCCAACACCTACCGCGAAGCGAAAGATTTTTCAGAGCAGACAGCTCCAGTTGGCGATGGACGGGCTTGGGGGTTCATCGACACAAACGGAACAATGGTGATTCCATTGGCATATCAGAATGCCGAGTCCTTCTCGGAGGGTCTTGCAGCGGTTCAAATCGACGGAAAGTGGGGTTACGTGAACCACGCGGGCAAGCTTGTGATAGCGCCAACTTTCCTGGCAGCATTCCCCTTTTCCGAAGGCCTAGCGGTGGCGATGATCAACGGATGGCAATACGAATTCATCGACAGGACGGGCAAACGTGCCATCCCGGCCTCTTTCACCGGTGCAAGTAGCTTCGTTATGGGCCTTGCCCACGTTCGATCCGGAGTTAACTACGATGCTGCCACGTGGGCGTACATCGACCACCAAGGTCAGTTCGTCTTCCGGTATGACGAACGCGGTCCGCTCGCTCATCGATGAACTGTTGACCGGCGCAATGTCCGTACTGCGCGCCCGTTACGTTCCCTGGTGCACCGACTTCTTCATGCATTCCACGACCGCCGCGGATAAAACAAGCAATCTGATTCATCGAACTCGCCGATCACGAGCGGTCCATAAAAGACGCGGTAGCGTTCGTCGGAGACCTGCAGCAATCCGACTCGATCACCACCTAATATGCGAGTGATGAACACTCTCCCTTGATGCCAGCTCATATCACCACTGTGATTAATTGCACGCACGAGGAATTCGTTAGCGTACTCGAAGTCAGGGATGTGATTCGGGTAGGGGCGATCGCTGCAGACGTAGATGTGGGACGGGGTCTGATAGTCCAAAGCTTCGTGAGGCCGTTCGTTGTTGAACTGCTTTCGGAATTCATTGAAGCGTCGTTGCTGGCTCGCTAGCGTCGCGGCCGGAGGCTGCGTCGTCTCCTCTTTCAGCGTTCGGTGCATTCGTTCGTGCCGCCCATTCTGCTGAGGGCAGCCAGGTTGGATGCGCTCGTGCCCGATCCCGAGCCGCAACCACTTCAGACTCAGCCTGCTGAGACCGAGCAAGCCAGGCCCGGAAAACGGCGAACCGTTGTCGCTTCGAATCCGGTCCGGCAGGCCAAATTCTCTCATCGCCGCGTCACATACGGCCATCACATGCGGAGTGTCCATCTTATTCACTACCTGGCAGCGGATCAGATAACGGCTGAACGCGTCGGTGATCGTGAGTGGATCACACCGTTGGCCGTCACCCGTACGAAACCATCCCTTGAAATCGATGCACCAGACCTGGTTTGGGGCAGTTATCTCTCCGAACGGCTGACTGGACGGCGTTACCTTTCTCCGTATTCGTTGAGGCTTCGTCAGACCAGCTCGATTTAGAATCTGACCGATAGTGCTTGGCGCCGGCCACTCTGCGTCCGGGTAAAGATGTTCGAGGCGCGCTCTGATCTTGCGAGGTCCCCACGTGGGATGCCTGTTTCGAACGGCGAGTACCTCATTCTGTAGCTCTTCAGGTATAGCGTGAGAACAGCTTTTCGGGCGTCGGCTAAGCTCCAATAATCCTTCTGGCTCTAGTTCTTGATAGCGCTTGATCCACTTGTAAGCGGTTGGTCGTGATATTCCGAACTGACGGCACAAATCGATGATTGTCGTCTCCTTCGTTTGGAATTCGGCCAAAAACTGCAACTTCTGATCCACTGCTCGGCTCTCTTTCCAGGGCATCGACGGATCATCTCTCCGCTGCCCCCAAAGTTTTTTGAGTCTCTATGGCCGAATAGCTGTAAACGATGTCTCCGGTCTGTTGTGTAAAGCATGTCTCCGGTCCACTCCGATTGACGCGCTCAGGCTTCGTCGAGGGCGATGCCCTTGCGTTCACGCCCCAGGCCGGCGATCACCGCCGTAGCGACAAAAATAAAGGAGGCGGTGAGCGCAATGGCAGTGGCGTAGCTCATGTGTTCGGCGAGAATTGCCTCGAACGTGCCTACCGAGCCCGCGAGTAACACACCGCATTGATAGGCGAAGCCGGGAAGGAAACCGCGAATGGAGCTGGGCGAAAGCTCGCTCAGATGCGCGGGGATGACTCCCCAGGCGCCTTGCACGCAGAACTGCATCAGGAAAGCGCCCGCGATCACCAGGCTGAGCCGCGGCGCATAGGCCCAGAACGGTGTCAGCACCAGCGCCCCGAGCATGGCGAGCACGATGGCCCGGCGGCGGCCCATACGATCCGAAAAAAGGCCTGTCAAGACGCCACCGGCAATCGCGCCCACCATCGATATGGCGGTAATGAGCGAGCGGTCGAGGGTATTGAATTTCCCGAAGCGCTGCAGGAAGGTCGGATACATGTCTTGCGTACCATGCGAGGCGAGATTCATCCCGGTCATCAGCAGCACGATATAGAGGAACAGCTTCCAGTGTGAAAAAATGCTGCCGCCCAGTTGGCTCCAGCTCTCCTGCTTCGATTTCTTCCAGACTTCCGATTCTTTGACGCGGAAGCGGACGAACAAGGCGAGCAGCGCCGGCAAACCGCCCAGGAAAAACATGGGCCGCCAGCCCCAACGATCGAAGAAGAAAAGATAACAGAGCGAAGCGAGCAGATTACCAAGCGCGTAGCCCTGCTGCAGCAAACCCGAAAGAACGCCGCGCCATTTGACAGGAACTTTTTCCATGGCGAGCGAAGCGCCGACGCCCCATTCGCCTCCCATGCCGATGCCGAACAAGGCGCGCAGCACCAGAAAGGCGGCGAAATTGGGCGCAAAGCCGGTGGCGACTTCCACGACCGAGTAAAAGACGAGGTCGATCATCAGCGGCAGCCGGCGCCCATACTTGTCGGCAACCAAGCCGAAGATAAAAGCGCCAACGGGCCGGAACCCCAGCGTCAGCGCGATGGAGAAGGCGACGGCTTTATCGGGTTGATGGAACTCCTTGCCGATGGCGGTGAGACAAAACGCGACCAGAAAAAAATCGAAGGCGTCGAGCGTCCAGCCGAGGAAGCTCGCGGTGAGCGCGGCCCAATGATCGCCGGAGGTCGAGACGGCGCGTGTGTCCGGTGTCATGAATCGAGGGCGCTAGACGCCGCGTTCGGCTCCCAAAGCGTTTCGGGAATGCCGAGCGCGTGATTCGCCCAACGGCTCCAGACGAACAGCGCATCGCTCAAACGGTTTAAATAATGGACTGCTTCGGCAGGGACGCTTTGCTCTTTTGCGAGGCTGACGAGCAGACGTTCGGCACGGCGGCAGACGGTACGGCAAATGTGCAGCTCGGCGTCGAGGCGGCTGCCGCCGGGCAGCACGAAGGATCGCAGGGGCGCCAAGTCTTCATTGGCGCGATCGATTTCGTGTTCGAGCCGTGTTACTTCGGCGGCGGTTACGCGGGGCTGCTTGGGATGCACGTCCTCCGGCAGCGTGGCGAGAATGGAGCCCAGGTTGAACAGTTCATGCTGCACACGCTTCAAAATGGCCGCGAGCGAGGCAATCGGCACGGCTTGCCGGGACAAATTTTCGGCCGTGGCGCGAGCGGCGCCCAGAAAGGCATTCAACTCATCCACCGTGCCGTAGCACTCGATACGCAGGTCGTCTTTCGCTACCCGTTGGCCGCCCACCAAGTGCGTGCCGCCGCCATCGCCGGTGCGGGTATATATGCGGTTCAGCGCAATTCGCGGCTCGTTGAAGGTGTCCGGCATACCTTCTGAGTGTAGACGCGTCCCCAAGCCGATTTGCTAGCTCGTTCTATAATTCGGACAGTGTAGATATGAGCGTACCGATTCGTGTTCTCGTTGCCAAACCTGGCCTCGATGGACACGACCGTGGCGCAAAGGTGATTGCCCGCGCCCTGCGGGATGCCGGTATGGAAGTAATCTACACAGGTCTCCGGCAGACGCCGGAAATGATAGTGAATGCAGCTCTCGAGGAAGATGTCCAAGTGATTGGGCTATCCATTCTGTCAGGCGCGCACAACGTGATTGTGCCGCGTGTCATGGAGCTGCTCCGCGAGAAGGAGATGACGGATGTGCTGGTTATCGCCGGGGGGATCATCCCTGACGAAGATGCCGTTGAGCTCAAGAAGCTCGGGGTGGCGGAAGTATTCCAGCCCGGTGCATCGCTTGAAAAAATCGTGCATTTCATTCGCGGCTCGGTAAAACAAGTGGCCTGAGCGTAGTCTCGGCCGGAAAAAGGAATCCATTTGCTCCGCAATTCAGAACGGCGCGAAGGACAGAAAAGGAAATTAATGCAAGACAGACTGAATATCGCCGTGTTCGTCGATTACGACAACATCGAAATAGGCGTTAAGTCGACCCTGCGGCGCGAATTCGACGTTTCGCTCCCGTTAGGGGCTTTGAAGGAACGCGGTGACCTGGTGGCGAAGTTTGCCTACGCGAACTGGGGCCGTCAGGAAGGCGCCACCCGGCAGATGGCGGAAAATGCAGTGCAAATGGTGCAGCGCATTCCCTCGCCGCGCGGCGACAAGAACGGCGCCGATATCAACCTGGCGCTGGACGCTTTGGAAATGGCGTTTACCCACGCGCATGTGAATGCGTTCGCCATTGTCAGCGGCGATAGCGATTTCATACCGCTGGTAAACAAGCTCAAGGAATATGGCAAGACGGTATTCGTGGTGGGCGGGAAAGCGTTCACCAGCACAATTCTGCAACAGAACTGTCACGAGTTCGTCAGCTACGAATCGCTGCTTGAAGATGGCGACCGTATTGTGCCGCAGCCGATGCCCGACCGCCGGGACCGGATGGATCGAGTGGACCGGCCAGACCGGATGGACCGGAAAGAGAGGAAGGACCGTGGACAACGGCCGGCGCCGCTCGAGCTTTCGCAGGCCATGCCGTTGGTGGAACGCGCTCTGCAAGTGCTGGAACGCCGGGCGGTGCAACCGCAGCTAGGGCTTTTGAAGAGCACCATGCTGCAACTCGATCCGGCCTTTAGCGAACGCGCTTATGGCGCCGGGAGCTTCTCGGACTTTGTGGAAAAGCTCAAGAAAGCCGAGTTCATCAACGTCAGCGGTTCGGGTGGACGCTACATTATTGAGCGGCGGGGCGGCCAAGGGCCTGAGAAAGTGGCGGCGCGGCCGGATGACGCTTTACCCGCGCTGCGCGATGTTCTCGAAACGCACCGCATGGAACTGGAAGATGGCGGCGCGACGGCGGAAGAGCTCGAACACTGGATGCAGAGCGAGCATCCGGCTTTCAATCTGGCGAAATTCGGGTTTCAACAATTTTCGGAGCTGCTGAACTACGCGCAGGATAAGACCGTGGTTCGCGCCGAACCGGACGAAGAGCGCGGCTTGATGGTGCAACTGGGCGCGGAGTTCTACCCACCGGCGCTACCGGAGGTGGCCGCCGAGCCGCAGATGGAAGAGGAAGAGGATGAGCCTCAACCGATTGTGGAGGGGCAGCCGACGATCTTCGAACCGAATCCTCCACCGCCCAAGCCGAAGAAGGTGGCTACCCGCAAACGGATGGCGGCGGGAGCGGGCGTGAATCGCCGTCCGCGAAAGCGGAAACCGGAGTAGCCGAATTCCCGAGCAGGCGGCGGAAACCACGATAGAGCGCGATTGGACCGGCCGGGGCCCTCGTGGTTTATTCGCCGTATCCCCGATCACCCCAACGGATGAGCGTTGGGGAATCTTCTGACCACCACACCAGTATCCGGCCGCACAGCGACTCATCGGTAGCCAGCCGAACCACTGCATCCGCGATCTCTTCCGGCTGCAGCAGCTTCGAAGGTGCGCCGCGCTCCAGCCGCTGGTCAAGTGTAAGCGATTCCCAATAAGTTCGCACTTCTTCCGTTGCGATCCAACCCGGTGCAAGGCAGTTGACCCGGACGCCTTCCTTTTCAGCCAGCGGAGCCAGCGTGGTGGTCAGCCGGATAACAGCGCACTTTGCGACGTCGTAGGCCTCAAAGCCGACCGGCTTCTTACGGCCATGCCACAGACCGGAGATCGAACTCATATTCACAATTGCTCCGCCCCCGCTGCGGCGAATGGCCTCCATAGCAAAGCGCGTTGCGTACAAAGTCCCGAACAACTCGATTTGCAGCGTGGCGGCAAAGTGATCAAAGAAGCCGCCGGGTTCGTGGATCCCGCCAGAGGCGTTATTAACCAGTAGGGTCAAGCCACCGAACCTTCTGACGGCAAATTCGACCAGGGCGCGCATGTCCGTCTCCGAGCGCACATCGGCCCGAAAAAATGCCGCGCGACCACCCGCCGCTTCGATTTGCCGGACCGTTTCGCATCCGCCGTCTTCGTTGATATCGGAGGCAACCAGCGAAGCGCCATCGCGAGCGAGCCGTCGGGCGATGGCTCGGCCACATCCCGCGCCTCCCGAGCCCGTAACCACGGCTACTTTGTCGGCTAGTACCAAACGTGGAAATTGTATCTCAAAAGCTTGACTGATGGCGAAGAAAAGGAGAACATGCGAAAGGAGGTTGTTATGAGTATCAGCCAAACGCTATTGCCTGAATTCGATGAGGAGATGAAAACGACGCGGACGGTGCTCGAGCGCTGCCCGGACGACAAGTTCGGTTGGAAGCCGCATCCCAAGTCGTGGGAAATGGGTCAACTTGCAAGCCATCTGGCACGTTTGCCCAGTTGGAACGTGATGACGCTCAAGCAGGAGTCGCTCGATATCGCGCCGCCAGGAGCCGAGCCGTACAAGGAAGAACCGGCAAAATCGTCGAAAGAGCTGCTGGAGTTATTCGATAAGAGCGTAGCGGAGGCGCGCGCCGCTATTGCGGAAACGAGCGATGACGATTTCGGGAAGGCCTGGAGCCTGCTTGCCGGAGGAAACACCATATTCCGCATGCCGCGCGCGACCGTAGTACGGATGTTTGTCATGAATCATGGCGTTTTCCACCGCGGGCAACTCTCCGTCTACTTGCGGTTGAACGACATTCCCGTTCCGCCGATCTACGGGCCGTCGGCGGACGAGGGCTCGATGTGAAGCTACCCTAGCCAGCTACGCAGCAGCTCGGCAGGATCGCCAGCAAGGTCGAGCGGCTGCGTTTGGGTTTCGCCACCGGGCTCGATAAACGCCGCCACGATGCCATCGGGAGCGGGTCTTAATTCGAGGCGCCGTTCTTTGGCATCGAGGCGCAGTGTAGTATCGAGCCAAGCCATGTAAATCTTGGTACGCAGGCGATGTCCGGTGACCGCTGCCTGATCGAATAGCTGTTGCGTATAGGGCGAGCTCTTCAGCTTCTCCGCCCAGGGCGCGGCCGCCAGAATTCGCGCCCGTTCGTCTTCCTTGCGTTGCAGCTCGCCCGGATCGCGCTCCTCGCGCGACTCCAGCGTCTTGAGCGAATTTTCCAGATTGTCAAGAAATCCCATCTATCAAACTATTGAACTACGCCCGGCAAAAATCGGGGTCAGGAGGATGGGAGAATGACGGCATGGAAGCGCGTCTGGAAGTCTACGCGATCGACGATGTAAGCGAGATCATTACGCCGGCCTTGTTGATCTATCCGGAGCTTGTCGAAAACAACATTCAGTCGACCCTCAAGATGGTAAACAACGACCCGGAGCGCTGGCGTCCGCACATCAAGACCGCCAAACTGGGAGCGGTTGTCGGCCGCATGATCGGCGACGGGATCCGCAATTTCAAGTGCGCCACGACGCTGGAATTGTTGACCGCCTGCCAGGCCGGCGCGGCGGACGTGCTGCTGGCTCTTGCCATCAGCGGGGCGAACGCGCAGCGGGTGATCGAGCTGGCGCATGAATATCCTAAGACGCGAATTTCCGTGCTGGTTGAATCTCCCGCGCAGGCGGCGGCCTGGCGAGGTACGGGCATCGGTATTTTTCTCGATATTAATTCCGGCATGAATCGCACCGGTATCGGCCCGGAGCGTACGGTCGAAATCGTGAGGCTGGCGCGCGATCTGGGGCAAGCATTTCGCGGCGTGCACTGGTATGATGGCCACATTTCGGCCCCTGCGCCGGGAGAGCGCGAGGCGCGCGCGCACGAGGGTTACGGCAAACTGCTCGAAGTTGTGCGCGCGATCGAGGCAGCCGGAGTTCCGGTCGCCGAAGTAATCACTTCAGGGACACCCGCCGCGCCTTACGGCTTTTCCTACGCCGGCTTCCGGCACGCTCAATTTATCCATCGCATCTCGCCGGGGACGGTGGTTTACAACGACATGAGCAGTCTGCAGCAGCTCGCCGGCTTTGGCTATCAGCCTGCCGCGCTGGTTCTTTCTACGGTAATCAGCCGTCCGCTGCCCCAGCAAATCACTTGCGATGCCGGGCATAAGAGCGTTTCGGCCGACGCCGGAGTGCCCACGTGCGCGGTAATGGGCCGGCCGGATCTGAAGCCTCTTAAGCCGAGCGAAGAGCATCTGCCGATCGAAGGAACGCCGGGCGATACCCTACCGCGGATTGGCGATAAGTTGTATTTATTGCCGAGGCACGTGTGCCCAACGGTAAATAACTTCGATCAGGCGCTGATGATCGTCAATGGGCGCATTGCGGGTATCGAGCGGGTCAGCGCGCGCGGCCATGAAAGTCCTTTGGCGCTCTCCGGCGAACACGCCACGGCGCACATTTAAACATTTTCGATGTATTCTGTTCTTTGTGAGCACGCAGCGGGTTATGCCTGGCGGGCGCGCCAGCCGCGACGCTCTTCCTAAAGGGGCCAACGGCCGCTGCTTGTGCCGCTGGTGCAATTTGGAAGTGCCGGCGGGCCGTCTGACGTTCTGTTCGGATTGGTGCGTCGAGGAGTGGCGTCTGCGCAGCAATCCCGGGCATCTGCGCGACCGGGTTTTGGAACGAGATCGCGGCGTGTGCGCCGTCTGTGGCATCGATTGTCTCGCCGAGTATCGCCACCTCAAGCGCCTTCGCGGAGTAGCGCGTGTCAGAGCTGTTACCGCCTGGGGTATTCGCGGACGCAAATCGCTGTGGGATGCCGATCACATCGTGCCGGTTGCGGAAGGCGGCGGCGAATGCGATTTATCAAACATGCGGACTCTGTGTCTGAAATGTCATCGCAATCACACGGCCGCGCTGCGCGAACGGCTGCGTGGCGCAAGCGAGCCGGGACTGTGAGCCGGGACTGGTTGACAAAAAGGGGAGCGGCGACGTATGCTTGCCAGAGATATCTACCCTAGTAGGCTAGGTTGGCCAAATGCGAAAGCGAAGCGATAATCTTCAGGGAAGCCTAGAGCTTCTTATTCTCAAGACGCTGGAATCCGCGCCAAATCATGGTTTTGGCATTACCCAGCATGTGCATACCGTCTCGAAAGGCCTATTGCAGATCGAAGAGGGCTCGCTTTACCCGGCGTTGCACCGGCTCGAGCGTGAAAAGCTGGTCAGCGGGTCCTGGCAGGTGACGGAGAATGGGCGCCGCGCGCGTCAGTACGCCCTGACGGCCGCCGGTAAGAAACATTTGGCCAGCGTGCGAAGCAACTGGAAGACGGTCGCGAGAGGCGTGAAAAAGGTTCTGCGATTTGCGTGAGCGCAGGGGCGGTCAGCGCGCCGGCCTGGCACGCTGCAGCGAGATTATTTTCGAATAGCTTTCCGGGAACGTTTTGGCAGCTTCGTTGGCCGCCCAGATCTCGAGATCGGCGTCGTTGCCGGCTTCCACCAGCAGGCTGATGTTGCCGTCTTTGATGGCGCTCGAAACATCGCGTACCCGTTGCGCGTGGCCGCGGTCGAGAGCATCGGCGACACGCAGCAGCGGCGCCAGGAATAATACCGCGCGCTTGGAGTCCGCATCCAGGGCCTGAAAGTGCGAGTGCCGCGGTTGCGGCATCGATTTTCGATGAAAGCGGCATAGCGCCGCGATCGTCAATCGTTCGCTATCTGTGAACCCCGGCATGTCCGAGTTGGCGACGAGGTACGCCGTGTGTTTATGGTGCCCGGTTCCGCTGACGAAGTGGCCTAAATCGTGCAAGTACGCCGAGGCTTCCAATAATTTGCCGGCCGCCGGGGCCAGACGGTGGAGCGGGTGCAAGAGTTCGAAAAGGCGGTGGGCGAGGCGGGCGACATGACGCGCGTGCTTGAGCGAAACCTCATAGCGCGTAGCCATTCCTTCCACCAGGGCGCGCTGCTCGGCGGAGAGCTGCGATAATTCGCGCCCCACTCCCCGCGCCGCAAGATCGGCAATAATGCCGTCGCGGACACCGGCGGCGCAATAGTACAACGAGCGATGTCCAAACAATTCGAGCGCGCGCAGAAACACCGCAGCGCCGGCGGTGACAATTTCGGCCCGTTTTGGCCCTATGCCCGAAAGCTTGCGGCGCGCGTTGACGTCGCTCGCGCTCAGGGTCGCATAGAGTTCGCGAAGCTGCGAAGTGGAGGCACGCAGCCGATCTGCTTCGTCGCGCCGGGATCGCGGAATTTGGTTCACTGCGCACACCACGGCGGCCGCGGTTGCGGACGTGGCCAGTACGCGATCGAATTTTTCGGCTCCATGGCGCTTATGGAAGGGCAGCAATTTCTCCTGGAGGTAAGCGTCCAGGCGGCGCAGCTCTTCGGGCTTGGGCGGATCCGTTTTGAGAAATAATTCGGTCAGGCGCACCGCTCCTAACGGCTTCGATATCGCGTCAAGCAACTGGCAATTTTGACTGATGATCGCCTCGGCACTGCCGCCTCCCACATCGATGATCAGCGTGCGCTCCTTGGGCCGCGGCCAGCGCGCCTCGACACCCAGGTGAACGAGACGCGCCTCCTCGGGTCCTGAGATAATTTCGACGTTTGTGCCGAGCGCCTGGCCCGCGCGTTGTAGAAACTCGGCCTGGTTGCTTGCGTCGCGCACGGCGCTGGTGGCTACGGCGCGCACCGCTACCATGTCCAAGCCGCGATAACCGCCGGACATCCTGGCAAGCGTGGCGCACAGAAGATCCAGAGCTTCGCCACCGATCCGGCCATCGCGAAAAACACCGGCTCCCAGCCGGGTAACCTGGCGGTCTTGCGTCAGGATATTGGTCTCGCCGTGGCTCACTTCGGCAGCCATCATGCGTACTGAATTGCTGCCGATATCTACAGCGGCATACCGGGGCATACTTTCTTTCTAACAATTGACGGTCGCGGAGGAATGACGAAACTAAGGGGCGAACCCGGAGGGCGTGGTTTTCGTCTATAAATAAGCATGGACTTAACGGCACTCGGATTCGCGGTGGGTTCGGCCTGGCTGTCGGGGATCAATTTGTATGCCACGGTGCTGACGCTTGGTCTTTTGCAGCGGTTTCACCTGGCGCATCTTCCGGGCGATCTTTCGTATCTCGGCCACACGTGGGTGCTGGTTCTGGCGGGGGCGCTGTACCTGGTGCAGTTTATTGCGGACAAGATTCCGGCCGTCGATTCGGCTTGGGATTTGATTCATACGTTCATCCGCGTGCCCGCGGGAGCGGTGCTTGCCGCCACCGCCTTTGCGCATTTCGATCCCGCGGTTCGGCTCGCAGCTCTGTTGGTAGGCGGCGGCATTGCCTTGAGCTCGCACGGCGCTAAGACCGCAACCCGGCTGGCGGCCAACACGTCGCCGGAGCCGCTATCGAACCTGGCGCTCAGTCTGCTCGGCGATGCCGTTACGGTGGGCGGAGCGCTGCTGATGTCGGTGCATCCCATAGTGATCCTCGCCATCGTGCTGGCGGCGGTGGTGCTTTCGGCGTTGTTGTTCCGGTGGATCTTCCGCGCGCTGAAGCGCCTCTTCCGGCCAGCGACGGTCTCGCTCGCCTAGGAATCCGACCCACTCAGCGCCAGTCCGCGGGCGACAGAGGTAAACTCGTCGCCGGTGCGGATTTTTTCTGCACCGAATCGCGATTCGAAAATCCGCCGTACCGCCGGAACGAATGACGATCCGCCGGTGAGAAAGACGCGGTCTACATCTTTCGCTTCGACGCCCGTTTTGTGGAGCAAAGCGGCTACCTTTTGCTCGATGTCCAGGAGCTCTCCGGCAATCCAGTCCTCGAACTCCGAACGCTTCACCTCTGCCTCCAGGTTTATCTCGCCATCCTGAAAGCGAAAGACGACGCTCTCCGCCTCTGAAAGCCCAACCTTTACGCGTTGTACGGCGCGATGCAGGTGATAACCCAGATCGTGCGTAACCAGATACACCAAGGCGGCGATTTTTTCCGGCTCCAGGGCTTGCTTCCTTACGCTCTGTATCATGTTGAGCGTTTCGCGCGACCGCAAGAAGGAAAGATGGTGCCAGCGTTCGAGTTTGAAGTAGACCCAGTTGGGAACGGGGAGCAGCTTGCCGGACGAGTTCAATAGGGTTCCGGCACCAAGCACCGGCGATACGAGATGACGAATGATTTTGGCGTCGAAAGCGTCGCCGGCTAACGGAAGGCCTTCGTTGCCGAGTACGATGCGCTGCCGATTGTCCCGTTTCCGCTGGGAAGGACCGACTTGTAATAGCGAGAAATCGCTGGTGCCGCCGCCGAAATCGCCGATCAGGATGAGCTCGTCGTGATCTAAACCGGATTCGTAATGGAACGCGGCGGCCACCGGTTCGTACTCGAACGAAACCTCGTCGAAACCCGCCTTGTGCAAGGCCGTCTGAAGGCGCTTCACGGCATACAGATCGTCCTCTTCGGATTCGGCGCCGACGAAGCGCACGGGGCGTCCCACCACCACTCTGCGCATCGCGGAACCGAACTGTGTTTCGGCTTGTGTCCGTATGTCGCGAAGCACTTTCGCAACCAGCTCTTCGAGGTGAAACTGGCGGCCGAAGATCTCCGTGGTCTGGAGGCTGCGGCTAGACAGGAAAGACTTGAGAGACTGGATGAGACGTCCCTTTTCGTCGGCCTCGAGATAATGCGCGATGCCGTCCGGGCCGCTCCAGGACTTGATGGTAGAGCGCGATGCTTCCCGAATCCGTTCGAGGTAGAGGAGTGACCGGAACGATTCGGTGAACGCCGCGCCGGAGGGAAAGCGGACCAACTCCACTTCCGAATCCCGCGTGACTCTCGCGATAGAGCTGTTGGTGGTGCCGAAATCAAGACCGGTTGGCATGCTTCGGCGATTTGGCGGCGGGGCGTTTCGCTTCAGAGGGACAAGCGTGCAAGCTCATCCATTGCCCCGGATTGACCGGCTCGCCATTTACGTAGAGTGTCCAATGAACGTGTGGTCCCGTGGACCGGCCGGTGGATCCGATCAGCCCCAGCACGTCGTGAGGGCCCACGTGCTCGCCCTGTTTGGCAACAAAGGACGACATGTGAAGGTAAATCGACTCCATCCCCTGGCCATGATCGACCGCCACGGTGCCGCCGCGCAAGTTGAATCGCCGGACGATTTTAACGACGCCGGCGGTTACCGGATGGATTGGCGTGCCGGCAGCTCCTCTTTGGTCGACGCCCGCGTGAAAATCTCCCGTGGGCTTACCGTTATGAAGCCGTTCCGCGCCGAAGGGAGAGGTGAGACAGCCGGGTACGGGCTCTCTCAGCGGTTCTTTCCAATAGCGGGTAGGCGAAACGGTTTTGCGAAATGCGCCCACGGTCTCCTGTTCGCCGGGCGACGGTTTCAGGGCGGCGATGGCTTTCGCGATGACGATATTTTGCTCGGGGTAGTGGGCGTTCTGAACGAGGACGGGTGTGCGATGCACCACGGCGCCGTTTTGGTCGAGAAACTCGAGCGTGTAGGCGCCCGGCTTTTCTAAAACGGGCACCGGCATCAGTCCAAACGATCGGCCGTCCGGCTGTGGAAAAAGGGTGATGGTCCGGCCATTCAGGCGCGCGGCGCGAACGCTGCTGCCGCTCGAGACCTTCAGCGTTTCTCCCTGTGGGACGCTTAGCGGCGTGACCTCGAACACTTGCGCCCACGCGCACGTGGCAACGAGGAGGAGGAAGCAGCGCATTCGTCCAGAATAGCGAGGTCCCATTCCTTCGCTACAATTTGAATGGCTAGCACATCCCGCTCGCGCCACGTTGCCGCAGCCTGGAGACTGCCCGTTTTTGGTTCGCATGGAGACGACCTCTAAACCTTCAGTCACAAGCGCGAACGTTGTAGTGGCTACAACCGTAGCGCTTACCTTCATCAGCTATTGGCGTGGGGCAGCCATCGTATTGAGCGATTTGGCTTCGTCCATGTTCTACGCGGGCGGCATCGCCGAGCTGGCGGTCGGAAAATCGGCCGCCTGGTACGTGCTCGGCGTAATGGTTTTCAGCTTCGCCGTACGCGCGGTTTACATGGAGAGCTGCGGCATGTTCGTGCGAGGCGGCGTTTACGTGGTGGTGCTGGACAGCATGGGTCCGTTTGCCGCCAAAATATCGGTTTCGGCGCTGGTTTTTGACTACATCCTCACAGGCCCCATCAGTTGCGTCAGCGCCGGCCAGTATCTGGCCTATCTCATCAACGAGCTTTCCGGCTTTGCGCACCAGAATCTACATCTGGACCCGAATACCTTCGCCGCTTACTTTGGCGTGGTCGTCACGCTGTATTTCTGGAGAAGCAACGTTAAGGGGATTCAAGAATCGAGCTCTGCAGCCCTGCGCATCATGCAGATCACGACGGTGATGGTGGTGGCGCTGGTCATCTGGTGTCCGCTTACGATCGTGCTTCACGGACGGTGGCAGTTGCCTCCTTCGCCTGTGCCGAGCCATCTCCGATTCACCAATGAATCGCTCGGCTGGTTCAAAGGGACAAACTGGCCGATGATCCCGATGGTCGCCATCATTATCGCCTTCGGCCACTCGCTGCTTTCGATGAGCGGCTTTGAAACGTTAGCGCAGGTTTATCGCGAAATCGCTTCGCCGAAACTCAAGAATCTCAAGATCGCGAGTAATATCGTCTGCTGCTATGCCATCGTTTCCACGGGCCTGATCACGCTGTTCGCCACGATGATCATTCCCGATAGCGTGCGCAAAAATTACGTCGATAATCTGCTCGGAGGCCTGGCCATGAATTTGGCGGGACCGGAGCTCCTGCGGCTGGTCTTTCACGTTTTTGTCGTGATTGTGGGCGTGCTGATTCTGTCGGGAGCGGTGAACACCTCCCTGATCGGGGCCAACGGCGTGCTGAATCGCGTAGCTGAAGACGGCGTATTGATTGAAGAATTTCGCAAGCCGCATGCCAAGTACGGCACGACTTACCGGATCATCAACTTCATTACGCTGCTGCAACTCGGGACGATCGTCTTGAGCCGCGGCAATATCTATCTGCTGGGCGAGGCCTACGCGTTCGGCGTGGTTTGGAGTTTTACATTAAAGGCTCTTGGCGTACTCGCGTTGCGATTTCAACGGCACGATCAGGAATATAAGTTCCCGATCAATTTTCATATCGGAGGCAAGGAGATTCCAGTTGGCTTGGCAGCCACCACGTTAGTCCTTCTTTCCACCGCCGTCGTCAATCTTTTTTCAAAACAATACGCAACGATATACGGCGTCAGCTTTACGGCGGCTTTCTTCGTGGTCTTTACCATCTCGGAGTGGATCAACCGGAGCAGACACCGAAAAATTCACGGCCATTCGCTCGAAGAATTCAATCTGCAGCATCAGCCGAAAATCGATGCCGACTGCGTTCACGCCCGGACTGGAAGTGTTTTGGTGGCGGTCCGGAACCGCGATAACATGCAACATTTGCGGCGCACTCTGCAGCGAACGAATCTCCGGAGGAATGACATCATTGTGATGACGGTTCGACCGCTCACCGCCGATAGCGAATACGATCTCAAGGAAGATCAGGTCTTCGGCTCGGATGAGAAAGCGCTGTTCACGGACGTCGTGAATATGGCGGAAAAGGAGGGCAAGCCCGTCGAGCTGCTGGTGATTCCAGCCATCGATCCGATCGCCGCGGTGGTACAAACCGCCAACCGGCTGAAGGTTTCGCGGCTCATCACGGGTGTCTCACCGCGTATGACCTCCGATGAACTGGCGCGCCGGATCGGGCTTGCGTGGGAGCGTCTTCCCGAGCCGCGGCATCCGTTTTCGCTCGAGATCATCACACCCGACCGGCCGTCGACCTTTGTGAATCTGGGGCCACATCCGCCCCGCCTGTGGCCGGAAGACGTGGACAAACTTCACGATTTGTGGCTAAAGCTAAGCGACGATGACGCCATCGGCTCCAAGCTTCATCACCGCGACGTGGTGGGATTCGCTCTGCGGCGCCTGGAACAGGAACTGAACGGAAAAGAACGCCCCGAATTGCTCCACGATTTAAACGATGAAATACGTAATCACTAGGCGCCCGAGGTAGCCGCTCTCAGCCCTCGGTAAGGAAGCTTTCGGTTTCGGCGGCGTTCCTGAAATCGATTTCGGCCGAATGAAGAATCTGGGTAGCTTCTCTCTCACTCTGCGCCACCGACAACAGGATATCGGCGATCGCGTCCACCGCGCAGGCGTATGGGTCATTCCCGGTCAGTAACCGGTATTTCTTGCCAATCTCTTCACCTCGCCGTTTGCGCTCTTTTAATGTCGACATAGTATTTCCCTTGACCAGGCTAGAGTACACTTGTGCGGAAGGTTGACCATGTGTAAGCTCATTCTACTTTGAATACCGCTTCTGAGTTCGCGGGCGTCGCGAAGATCCTTAGAGCATTTCCGGCAATCGTCTTCGTGTTCGCGAGCGCTACCCTGCTCGCGCGAGTGTGGCACGGACCGTTCACGTTGGTCTTCTCCGTACGATCCCCGCTGAATAGCGAAGGCCTGGCATTCGTATCGTTCGTGCTTTGGTACGGGTTGAAGGAACGCTCGCCGGCCGGCGATGAGCGCGTGGGCCATTTCGCCGGCAATTATTGGCCGATCGCCATTGCCATAGCCGCGATCCTGGCTTATCTGCCGAGCGTCAAAACGCCGTTTCTCTTTGACGACTATACCCACATCATGGACGCTAGCCGCGAGACCTGGTCGTCAATGATTGCCAGTTCGTTGTGGCAGCATCCCCGCGCGGGAGATTTCTTTTTTCGTCCGGTCGGATACATCAGCTACTGGCTCGATTTTAAATGGGCCGGTTCCGTGCCCGCCGGGTGGCATCTCTGGAACCTGGCGATGCATACGGCCAACTGTTTTCTAGTGTACGTGCTGTGCCGACAGTTAGCGTTCCGCCCTGCCGCGGCGCTGTTGTCCGCGCTGGTATTCGCGCTCCAGGGATCGGATGCGGAGGTTGTCGCCTGGATGGCCGCGCGCTTCGATCTGCTGGCGTGTTTTTTCTCGCTGATCACGCTCATCGCGCTCAACCGTTTTCTGGACAGCAAGAGATCGCTCTGGCTGGTGGTCATGGCGGGTGGATGCATGCTGGCGGTACTTAGCAAGGAAGCGGCATTCTGCCTCCCGGTTTTGGCGCTTTGCCTGATTGGATTTCGGACCAGCCGGTCTGCGCGCGATATTGCCAAGCTGGCCGGCATGCTGTTTGGCGTTTGCATCGTGGTGCTCTGCTATCGCACCTGGTTCCTTGGCGGGATCGGAGGGTATCGAACCCGGGCGGGCTCGGCCGCCATCTTGCAATTCAGCATCGTGCGAACCCTCAAGGCCCTCTTGTTCCGGGAATGGGCGCTATTGTTCTTTCCAGTCAATTGGTCCGTTGAACCGGAGTGGTGGCTCAAGCTCGCCTCAGTGGCAATGCTGATTGTGGCCGCTCTGCTGCTACGGCGTTCCCGGCCAAGAACGCGCCGTTTTTGGGCCTGCCTGGCATTCACCGTGGCGGCGGCGCTTCCGGTACAACATTTGTTGCTGATCGGCCCGGATCTGGCGGGCGCCAGGGTGCTTTACCTGCCGGCTCTAGGAGTTGCTCTATTTTGGGGGACGCTGGTGCAAGATTGTAGGAGCGCACGGATCGCACTCGGTTGCGCGGCCGGTTTGCTGGTGTTTCAAGCTTGCGCTCTCGAGCACAATCTACGCATCTGGAGCGAGGTTGCGCAGCTTTCCCGGCAAACGTGTCTGGCTGCCGCCAAAGAGCTTGCCAGCGACCCGCGGCCCATTGCGGTAAGCGGATTGCCGGCGACGCTCAACGGCGTATTTTTTCTGGCGAATGGCTTTCCTCAATGCGTCGCCCTCAATGGGCACGACTCGAGCGATGCGGCCAGAATCGAAGTGATGAATCACGCGGGAACCTTGGGGGATGGCTCCGCGCGGCAGTTTGTTTGGGACCGGGCCACGCTCCGCCTAGCGAGATCGCAATAATAGAAACATGGCGCTTCAATTTACGACGTCCTATTTAGAAGATTCGCTGGCAGTTTTCCGGCAATACAAGAGGCTCGCCGAAACCGCGATGAGCCAAATCAACGATGAACAACTCCAGGCTGTTCTGGATCCGGAGATGAACTCCATTGCCTGCATCGTCAAGCACATGGCAGGCAATATGCGTTCGCGCTGGACCGACTTTCTGAATAGCGACGGAGAAAAGCCGAATCGTAACCGGGACACTGAGTTTATCGAGCCGCCCGCCACCCGGCAAGCCGTGTTGGCATTGTGGAACGAAGGGTGGCAGCTTGTATTTGACGCGCTCGAGCCGCTGTCGGAAGCCGATCTATCGCGAACCGTTCATATTCGCGGCGAGGCGCATTCGGCCATGCAGGCTATCAACCGGCAGATTGCGCATTACGCTTCCCATTGCGGTCAAATCGTGCTGCTGGCGAAACATTTCAAAGGCGAAGAATGGAAATCGCTGAGCGTACCTCGCAACCGCTCCGTCGAGTTTACCCAGAAGGTGTTGGCCGGCGAGGCAAGCCAACGTTGAGAAGCCTTGGGCGCCCGCTATGCTAAATTTCGTGTTCTCCGCATTCCGCAATCTTGTTCTGCTGGCGGTGGTAATCCCGGCGCTGGCTGCGCCTCCCGGCCGTTTCGCGCTCCATGCGAACGATACCGTCGTGTTCTACGGCGACAGCATCACGCAGCAGCGGCTCTATACGATGCTCACCGAGTTATACAGCGTGACACGCTATCCAAAACTCAACGTCCGGTTTGTGCATTCCGGCTGGGGCGGCGATCGCGTTACGGGTGGAGGCGGTGGTCCGATCGACGTTCGTCTGGAGCGTGACGTTCTTAGCTATCACCCCACCGTCATGACCATCATGCTTGGCATGAACGATGGCAGATATGTGAACCATACACCGGCGGATGATGATATTTTCTTTGCCGGGTACCGGCACATTGTCGAAACGGTTCGTCACGCCATTCCGGGACTGCGTATCACGGCGATTGAACCCTCGCCGTTTGACGATGTAACCCGGCCATTCACGCTGCAACCCAACGGTTACAACGCGGTGATGGTCAAGTATGGGGAATGGATTCGCCATTATGCATCCGAGGCGCATCTTGGCGATGCCGACCTCAACACGAATGTTGTGGCGATGCTGCGCAAGGCGAACGAATCCGATCCTGCGACGGCGCAAAAAATCCTTCCGGATCGCGTGCATCCCGCGCTCGCCGGGCACCTGATCATGGCCGAACAATTATTGAAAGCGTGGAACGCACGGCCCGTCGTTTCGGACGTCGTTCTGGATGCGGCGAGCGGTAAAGTTCTTCGCTCCGACTTTGCGCACATCAGCGCCTTGCATGCTGCCGCTCCCTTAATCTGGACCGAAACGGATGACGCACTTCCGCTACCTTTCGCCGAAATGCTGGCCGAAGATCACAACCGCACGCTCGGCCTGGCGATTCGCAGCTCCGATGTGACCGAAGCTCTCAATCGGGAACCGCTGCGCATCACGGGGCTTCCGCCCGGCGCGTACCGCCTCACGATCGACGGCGAAACCGCGGGTACGTGGAGCAGCGGAGCGCTATCTGAAGGCATCAACCTTGCCATTTTGGATACGCCGATGTCGCATCAGGCGATGGAAGTCGAAAATCTCACCGTCAAGCATCTGGATGTACATCAACAGCGCTGGCAGACATTTCAGGTAGGACTCGATAGCCTGAACCTGGAAGGGCTGGAGGCGTCCCTGAAAGCGCTCGATGCGGTAGACGCCGAGATTGTGCAGCGCCAAAGGGCCGCCGCTCAGCCTCATTCCCATGTCTTTCAACTAGCGCCGGTCCAATGAAGTTCTTGCTGCGCTCCGCGGCCCATCGCTACGGTAGCTGGATTGGTAAATGGGAAGACGAGCTCTGCTTCCGGTCCAATGATCGCGTGGTCCGGCCATTCGAATTTGGCCTGGAGTGGGCCGCAGGCTGGCCCTGCGCGAAGGATTTTCCCCGGAATGGTTCAACGCCGGTCGAATATTTGATCAGGCTCAATGAACGCGCCGTCGCCGCAAGCCACGAGTTCTTTGGCTACCGGACGCCGGAAACGTTTGAGCTGAGCGGAGACTGGCTTACGTTCGCTTCCCCGGTTTCGACGCCCTATCCCGAGAACAACCTGGTCCGCGCGCGCTGGTTTCCGGCGCGCAATAACGCCCGTAAAGCGGTGGTCGTCCTGCCGCATTGGAATTCGAAGCTGCCGCAACACAATGCGTTGTGCGCCGGGTTGCAACGCCTCGGCATCTCAGCCCTTCGCCTGAGTTTGCCTTACCACGACCAACGCACGCCCGCCGGTCTTACGCGAGCCGATTATGCGGTATCGGCGAACGTCTGCCGCACGGTCGACGCCACCCGGCAAGCCGTGATCGACGCGCGTGCCTGCTTCGATTGGCTGGAGCAGCGGGGCTTCAAGGATCTTGGGATTGTCGGCACGAGCCTCGGCTCCTGCTATGCGTTTCTCGCCAGCGCGCATGACCCGCGTATCCGCGTGAACATGTTTAACCACTGTTCCACTTATTTTGCCGATGTCGTTTGGGAAGGCCTTTCGTCGCGGCATATCCGCGACAGTCTGCAGGGCGCAACCGACCTCCCTACGCTGCGCAAACTCTGGCTTTGCATCAGTCCTCCCTGCTACTACAATCTCTACAGCGCGCAGCAGAAACGCTCCAAATTCATCTACACGCGCTACGACACGACTTTCCCGGTCCGTCTCTCACGCGAAGTGATTGAAGGCGCGCGCCGCAATCAGTGGGACCATGACGTTACCGTTCTTCCGTGCGGGCACTACACGATGGGTGAGTTTCCGTTCAAATATGTGACCGGCTATGAGATTTGCTCGTTCCTAAAGCGCAATTTGTAAGCATCATGGTACAAAACCTCTATTTCCTGCATCGAAACCATATACGTGGAATGAGCAAGGCAAAATACTTAGTAGCATTGGCGCTCTGGTGCGGGGCGGGCGCGGTTTTCTGTGGGAGAGTCTTCGGGCAAAGCGCCTCTTCCGGCGGGCAGATGCAAATCACGCCTCCGCCCACCGGCGATGCCAGTTATCAACGCAGCGTTCCGCAAGGAACCGCCTCGGGAACTCCCATTGCTCTGAGCTTAGGCGATGCCGTGGCACGCGGCCTCAAAGCGAATCTCGGTTTTCTTACCAGTGAACAATCCAGCCGTGAAGTTCGGGCCCAACGCCTGCGTGCCCTAGCCAGCCTGTTGCCGAAGGTGACAGGCCAGTTGAGCGCGACGGAACAGCAACTCAATCTGCAAGCGCTGGGGTTCAATCTAAAGCTTCCGCCGAGTCTGGGATTTCAGATCCCGACCATTGTGAAGCCGTATTCGTATCAAGATCTCCAGGCGGGCGTCACCATGCCGCTCTTCGATTACAGCGCGATCAGCAACTTTCGCGCCTCACGCGAAGAGACGAAGGCTTCGTTACTCAGCGTCCAGAACGCTCGAGACCTGGTGGTGCAAGCTGTCGGCAACGCCTATTTGCAGATCATCGCCGACTCCGCTCGCATCACCGCTACGCAAGCCGAGATCGACGCCGACCAAGCCGTCTATACGAACGCCGTCCGCCGGCACAATGCCGGGACCGCCATCGGGATTGATGTGCTTCGTTCACAGGTAGAACTGAAGCAGCGCCAGCAGCAACTGGTTGCGGTGACTAACCAATTCGAGAAGGACAAACTTACGCTCGGCCGGGTGATCGGCCTGCCGATCGGCCAGGATTTTACGGTTTCGGATCCGTCGCCCGTGGTGCCGCTCGAAGCCATAGCGCTTAAGGACGCGCTGGCGCAAGCGTATGAGCATCGCGCCGATTTCCAGGCGGCGCGCGCGCGGGTGATCGCCGCGCAATTCACGCTGCGGTCCGCCAAGGCCGAACGATATCCAACACTTTACGTGAACGGTTTTTATGGTGACGAAGGTTTGCGTCTGCTGTCGGACTCGCACGGCGTGTTTAATGTCACGGGAGCCCTACAGTTCAACATCTTCGACGGGGGCCGCATCAAGGGCGACATTCTCCAGAACGATGCCGAGCTGCGGAATCGCCGGAACGAGCTCGAAAATCTGCGCGGCCAGATCGATTATGATGTGCGCAATGCGCTGCTCGATCTCAAGTCGGCCGGCGACCAGGTTGACGTGGCAAAAAGTAACGTCCAGCTCGCCGACGAAACGCTAAAGCAGTCGCGCGATCGCTTCGCGGCCGGCGTTACCAACACGGTTGAGATCGTGCAGGCGCAGCAGTCGGTTGCCGACGCAAACGAGAGCCTCATCTCCGCGCAGTTCCAATACAACGTGGCCAAGGTGTCGCTCGCTCGCGCGCTCGGTCTGGCGGAAGCGGGCATACGCAGCTACTTCAACAAACAGCCGTGAGTATTCGCGACGGTCACTCTTTCTCCGAGCCAGACAAGGTTCGTGTTACTCACTGTTCGCTGACTCTTTCGGCAAATTTCGACGCCCGAATACTGGATGGACGCGTGCATCTTAGTTTTGAGCGCATCGATCCGCAGGCGCCTTTGGTGCTGGATACACGAGATCTGCAGATTCGTCGCGTCGAGTGCGGCGAGGGCGAGGTAGAGTTTCAGCTCGGGCCGCGCGATCCGATTTTAGGCAGTGCGCTTACGATCCCATTGCCACCCGGCTGCGATCAAGCGATCGTCCACTACACGACGCAACCTCAGGCGAGCGGTTTGCAATGGCTCACGCCCGGGCAAACCGCCGGCGAGCGGCACCCATTTCTCTTCAGCCAGAATGAATCGATTCAAGCCCGCAGTTGGATTCCCCTGCAGGATTCGCCGGGCGTACGGATCACTTATGATGCCCGCATTCAGGCAGTAGATGGCTTGCGGGTCCTCATGAGCGCGCAACACCGAAGCGAAGAGAACGGCGCGCACGTTTTCCGCATGGATTTGCCGATCCCGCCTTATTTAATTGCGCTCGCCATCGGCGATCTCGATTTCGCCGCACTTGGCCCGCGCACCGGTATTTATGCCGAGCCGCCTGTGCTGGCTGCCGCCGCTCTCGAATTTGAAGATACTGAGCGGTTAGTAAAGACGGTCGAACGCCTCTACGGG
>DASYAX010000030.1:0-3028 GCA_036501045.1 Bryobacteraceae bacterium | reverse complement strand
CGGCTTGATTGCGTTTGCGATTCTCTCTCACGCAGCCTACGCTTCCTGGCGAAGCACGCGGGATCTTCGCGCACAGGTCGCTCGCGTGGAAGCTACCATGCAGGCCGACCGCCAGCGCCAGCAATCCTTGGAACAATATTTTCGCGGCGCGGGCGCGCAGCGAATTCTTTCCCGTGCCGCGTTCCTGAATTCTTTGATCGACGAGCGCAGTTTCCCGTGGACGAAAATTTTCACCGATTTGGAAAACACCCTCCCGCCGGGCGTTCGTGTGGTGAGTATTTCTCCGCAACTGGTCAACGGTCGCGCGGAGGTGACTCTCAAAATAGGCGCGCTCACTGACGAAAACAAAATACAGTTTCTTCAGGCGATCGAGAAGTCCAGCGTTTTTTCGGGCATGGTGGTGAAGGACGAGAAGCATTCGAACCTGGCTTCCGAGCAAGACCCGATCGTCCTCAATCTTACGGTTTGGTACTCAACCACATGAACATCGCCCGCGGCTCGCAAAACTGGAAAAGGTGGATAAGGATCGCGCTTGCCGTGCCGCTAGTCCTCGATCTCGGCTTGGTCCTATATCTTTGGCAGGGCGGCCGCGGCAATCCTCGCGAAATACGCGCCGAGGTTGCCCGCCAGACGACCGAAGCCAAGCTGCTCCGAGCAGACGTCGATCGCGGTGAAAAAATTCGGGCCTCGCTCCCCCAGGCTGGCAAAGATGCCGAGGCCTTCTATCAACAATCCTTTCTCGACGCCTCGACCGGCTATTCCCGCATGGAGTCGGATCTCGGAGCCATTGCTGCCCAGGCCGGAGTCCGAACCTCCGGATTCACTTTCAAGCAGAAAGAGACTAAGGAAGCGGGCGTCACTCAAATTTCAATTACCACTAGCTTGCAGGCCGATTATCCCGCGGTGATCAGGTTCATCAACGGGATTGAACGCTCCAAGAACTTTTATCTTCTGGATCAAATGGAGCTCAATTCAGTATCCACGGGCGGCCTGAGTTTGCAGCTCGAACTGCATGCGTTTTTGAGGTCCTGATTTATATGTCACGTCGCGCCGAACTTTACATTTTCGCGGCTCTGATTCTTCTGGTTGCCTACTCCGGCTATTACTATTTCTCGAGCCGGACGCAACTCGCCGGGCTCCCCGGCGTCTTCGCGGCCAATACGAAATTCCAGCCTCTCGACGTTCAGGAGCCTCGGCTTCATCTGGATCTCTTGGAGAGGGTCCGCAAAATGGAGTACACCGGTTCGCACCGAAACATTTTTTCGGCCACTCCGCCTCCCATCGAGAAGCCGAAAACGGAAACTGCCGCCGCGTTCATGGGGCCGCGTCCCGCGCCTCCGCCGCCTCCTGTGCAAGTTCCGGCCGAATTCTTTGGCTATGCGTGGCGGCCGCACTCACCGAACCGCGTCGCTTTTTTCACGAGTGGAGACGACGTCTTGGTCGTTCACGAAGGCGATACCTTTCTCAGTCGATTCCGCCTGGCCCATATCGGCAATGATTCCGCTGATGTCGAGGAGATTTCGAGCGGCAGGCACGCCACCGTTCCCCTCGTTCAACCCCCCGACCAAGGCTCGAGCCAGTAGATGCTTTCCGGCTTCTCAACTCAATGCCGTGCCCGCCGCTCGCTGCGTTTCCTTAACCCGCAGCAAACCGCTTGCACCCGCGCCGAGTCCGGCTATGCTCTCGTCATGGCGATGTTTTTGATCCTCGCCATGATTGTCAGCTCCCAAGTGGTTTTGCGGAGTCTGGTCACGGTCCGTCGGCGCCAGCGCGAAGAAGACGCCATCTGGCGCGGTGAGCAGTACGTGCGCGCCATTCGCCTCTACTATCACAAGACCGGACACTATCCACAGTCGCTCGAAGATCTGCAAAAGGGATTGCCCGAACTCCATTTCTTGCGCTTTTGCGCCGGCAAGGACCCGACAAACACCACTGATGGTTCGTGGCGCTTCATCTACGTAAATGGCACCGGAGCGATCATCGGAAGCGTGCGCTATGCGACCCTGCAGCAGATGGCCCTCATCGATCTCAATGGTGGCAAACTACCGGGCCCTCAGCCTGGCACCCCTGCTGCCGATCTCGCTTCCGGCTCCGGTTCAGATGATGCAAACGCCACAAACGCCACAAACGCCACGGCCAATTCCGGCGCGCAGGCTCCGCAACCGCAACAAGGGCAGGCCACCCAGCAGTCCTCGCCATCGTCTGCGTTTAACTCTCCTTTCGGAACTTCCGGCGCGGCGGCGGGCGCTACATCGATTGGCACCGGACTGAATGCTGCACCCGGTCAGGCTCAAGCTACCAATCCGCTCCTTCTGCTCAAGCCCACCGGACCAGTCGATGGGCCGGTGCTCGGCGCATTCATAACCGGCGTCGCCAGCAAAGTGGATCGGCCCTCACTCAGGGTTTACAAAGGGGGCAAGAAATATATCGATTGGGAGTTCATTTGGAATCCGCTTGAGGACCAGGCTCGCGCCGTGCAAAACGGCCTTTCTCAAGCGCAAGGATCGCAGCAGCAACAGCCTGGCCAGTTTGGTCTTCCGATCGGTCCGGTTAACGGAGCTGCGCCCGGCCAGCCCGAGGGTGGACCTGCCGCGCCGCAGCAAGCGCAGCCGCCGCAAGCACCGCCCCCGGCGTCCAATCCCAATTAGATCAGCTCATGACCCCAAGCTTCCCGTATGCCACTCACTTCCCAGCCTGAGTCCCCCGCCAACCCGCGCGGGGGAATGCGTTACTACATGATCGGGTCGGCCATCGTGCTTGCCCTGGCAATTTGGTACGTTGGATGGACTTTCTTTTCTCGCTGGCAACAAAATCGTGCCATCGCCGAAAAAGCTGAAAAAGCCGCCGCCGCAAAACGCACCCAGGACCAGCAGACTTTCCAATCCATGGGCGGCAACAGCTTCGAGATTCTATCTTTCTACGCCAATCCCCCGGCCATCGGCCGCGGTGATTCAGCCTCACTCTGTTACAGCGTATCCAACGCCAAAAGCGTCGCCCTTCAGCCGCCTTCGAACGTGCGCGTCTGGCC
>DASYAX010000029.1:0-5681 GCA_036501045.1 Bryobacteraceae bacterium | reverse complement strand
ATCAATAGCGGGACGCTTTCCGCCAGCGTCTTGCCGGCATTTTCGGGAGATATCTCGACCACGCAAGGTTCCGCCACAACCACCCTGGCTACCGTCAACTCCAGCCCCGGCACCTACGGCGATTCAACACACTCACTTCAGGTAACGGTGGACGGAAAGGGGCGCATTACGGCCATCTCGCCGGTCGCGATCAGCGGTTCCGGCAGCGGCGGAACCATCACCGCCGGCACACTGGCATCCGAGCCTACCACCTGCTCGGTCGGCACTCTCTATTTCGCCACCGATCAGCCCGCCGGACAACAAATTTACTCCTGCTCAGCAACCAATACCTGGACCCAGGTGGTCAATCTCGGACCTTCCGGAGCCTTGGCGTTCACGGCCGGTTCGCTCGACATCAACACGGCGGTTGTGCCCAGATTGGCCGCCGCAAACACATTTTCCGGATTCAATACAGTGACCAACGGGCTATCGCTTCTGACAACCAACACGCAGCCCGCTTGCAGTTCGTCATTTCGCGGTACGTTTTGGTATCTCAACAACGGCGGCTCCAAAGACAACGTCCAGGTCTGCGTCTATAACGGATCCGCTTATACCTGGATCAACCTGTACTAGAACCGCGCCTGATAGCGGCGGACCGAAGTGCCGATGAGCCTCTTAGACGTCAGCGTTCCGATGTTGCTACTGTGGAATTCTGAGGAATTGAGGGGCTTTAGGGAATGTGTGGCATTGCCGGCTTTGTGAATCTGCGGGGCCAGTGCGCTTCGGTTTCCGACCTGAAGCGCATGCTCGATGTCATTCGCCATCGCGGTCCCGACGGCCATGGTATTCACGAAGAGGGAAGGGCCTTCCTGGGGCATCGCCGGCTCAGCATTATCGACGTGGCCGGCGGACATCAGCCGATGTCGAACGAGAGTGGCTCCGTTTGGATCACATTCAACGGCGAGATTTTTAATCATGCCGCGATTCGCCCCGAACTGGAACAGGCCGGCCATCGCTATGCGACGCGCTGCGATACCGAGACCATCGTCCACGCGTACGAGGAATATGGAGACGATTGCGTCTCCCGCTTTCGCGGCATGTTCGCGTTCGCCATTTGGGACGCGGACAAGCAGACACTGTTCTGTGCGCGCGATCGTCTGGGAATCAAACCGCTTTATTACGTCCTGAACGAGCGGTTTTTCGCGTTCGCCTCAGAGATGAAAGCGCTCTTGTGTCATCCGGAAGTTCGCACGGAGCTCAATGCGGAGCTGCTGCCGGAATATCTTACGTTTGGCTATACCAGCGCGGATACCAGCCTGTTCCGGAGTATTCGCAAGCTGATGCCCGGTCACACTCTTACGCTCGATGCGAGGACCGGCCGCCACTCCATAAAGCGTTATTGGGACGCACCGGAGCCGCAGGAGATCCCGCAGCGGTCTGACGAAGAGTGGATCGCCGAGTGCCGCACGCGGCTCGAAGAAACCGTTCGGATGCGCCTTATGAGCGATGTCCCGCTGGGCATGTTTCTGAGCGGCGGCGTCGATTCGAGCGCCATCGCAGCCTTGATGAAAGGAATGCGCTCGGAGCCCGTCAAAACCTTCGCGGTCGGGTATCGGGAAGCCGCCTATAGCGAACTCTCCTATGCCCGGCAGGTGGCCGCGGCGATTGGGACCGATCACCACGAAATTACGGTGGGCATGGAGGAATTCTTCAACGCCCTGCCGAAGCTGGTCTGGCATGAGGATGAGCCAATTTCCTGGCCCTCTAGCGTATCGCTCTATTTCGTTTCGAAATTGGCGGCCGAACAGGTGAAGGTGGTGCTGACAGGCGAAGGCAGCGATGAGCTGTTCGCCGGCTACCACCGCTATCAACACTATCTCTTCAATCGAAAATGGGCGGATCGTTACCGGCTGGTACCCGCCCCGCTGCGGCGTGCTGTCAGGCAGTCGATCGAAAGTTCTTCTTTGCTTTCAGCCGACCTGCGCCGCAAGCTGAAGCACACCTTCCTTGGGCGCGACGGCACTGTCGAATCGTTGCAGCTCGATAATTTTTATGGAGCTTTCTCGGCTGCGGAACGCCGCCGCATGCTGACCGGTGGGACGACCTCCGCCAATCCATACGCCAGCTATCTGTCATATTGGAATGCCCGTCAGACGTCCGTGCTGTCTCAGATGCTTTATGCCGACCAGAAGACCTATCTGGTCGAGCTGCTCATGAAGCAAGATCAGATGAGCATGGCGTGTTCGATTGAAAGCCGCGTGCCATTTCTCGATCATCCGTTCGTGGAATTTGCCGCCGGTGTTCCCGAGCACCTGAAAATTAGAAGCGGCGAAGGCAAATATATCGTGAAGCGCGCGGTGGAAGATCTTTTGCCGCGCGACATTATTTATCGCACCAAGATGGGCTTTCCGACGCCGCTACGTAGTTGGCTTCTCGATGCCCGCGCCGCGCCGCTGTTTCGGCTGTTGCTCGACCGCAAGGGAGTGCTGAGCGAATACCTCGACCTTAACTATGTAGAGTCCCTGATTGAGCGTCACCGCAGCCAGTCCGAAGATGCTACCGATCGTCTCTGGCGGCTGCTCAATCTTCAACTGTGGGGCGACATATTCCTTCTCGGAAAGCGCGAAGCGCACTGGGATGGACTGCTTCAAACTCCCACGGCTGCCGCCATTCTGGCGTGAGCGGGATGGCCGCATGAAAATTCTCTGGGTGAAAACCGACTTCCTTCACCCCACCACTCGCGGTGGGCAGATCCGCACTCTCGAGATGCTCCGTGAGCTTCACAAAAATCACGAAGTCCACTACGTCGCCTTCGACGATCCTCATAACCCGGAAGGTTTGGAGCGAAGCCCGGAGTATTGCTCTTTCGCCTATCCGGTAAGAAATCGCGTGGTCCCGAAAGGCTCGGTCCGGTTTGCCGCGCAGTTGGCGGCCGGTTTGCTTTCCCCAATTCCCGTAGCCGGCATGCGCTGGCGCTCGGTGGAGATGCGTCAGACGATCGACGGCCTGCTCGCCAAGCATAACTTCGAGGCGAAGATTTGCGATTTTCTTTTCCCGAGCATCAATATCGGCGACATGAGCGGCTGGCTACTCTTTCAGCACAACGTGGAAACCGTGATCTGGGAGCGCCACGCCGAAAGTGCCCGCACCGCCGCCCACCGCGCTTACTTCGGCTTACAGGCGCGCCGCATGTTCGAGTGGGAGAAAACCGTTTGCCGGGCCGCTTCACACGTAGTAGCGGTATCCGAAGGGGATGAGCAGACCATGCGAAATCGCTTCGGAATCGAGCAAACTTCCTGGGTCCCGACCGGCGTGGATTTCAAGTACTTCGAAAGACCGCCCGGCGCAGCTTGCCGGCGAGAGCTGGTTTTCGTCGGATCGATGGACTGGATGCCGAATATCGACGGCATGCGTTGGTTCATTCACGAAGTCCTCCCCTTGATCCGGGCCAAAATGCCCACTTGCCGCCTGGCTATCGTTGGCCGTAATCCGCCACCCTCGATTCTGGCGGAGAGCGCCGACCCGCTGATCCAAATAACCGGCACGGTTCCCGAGGTCCGGCCGTTTCTTTGGGAATCGGCGGTCTCCATTGTGCCGCTGCGCGTCGGCGGCGGAACGCGGCTGAAGATTTTTGAAGCGGTGGCCGCGGGTACGCCGGTGGTCTCGACCACCATTGGCGTGGAAGGCCTGCCGCTGGTTCATCCGGGTACCATCCGCATTGGCGATTCCGTGCAAGATTTCGCCACTGAATGCCTAGCCTTGCTCGGCGACGAGAGCGCGCGCAACAAAATGGCCTTGAATGCCCTCAAACGGATCCGTGGCGAATTCTCGTGGGAAGAGGTGGCGCGGCGTTTCGAACAGACCTTCCTCGAGGTTCGTCAGATTCGCTAATCTGCTGTAGAATGAAGGTAATGGGCCACCAGATCTAGTACTTCTCCACAACTAATCCACAATATCTAGAATGCCTGTTGAGATTTTCTTCTTGCCAAGCGGACTGATTAGGTGTTGAATTGATGGTGGACAAAAACTGGTCCAACCTTCCAGAGAAAGGCCCACGAGATAACGCCAGATGGGACAACTTACGGTCAACTTAGCTCTTAAAGTCAAGGAACTACATCGTTCCCTTAAGAAGGAGGAGCGCACCGGCGTGTCGTTCCCCCGCTTTTTTACCAGCAAGCTCGAAGCGGGTGTCACCCCCTACGACCAGCTCACCTGGGAGCTGCGTACCGCTACGATCGGGAACGACAAGGGTTCGGTCATATTCGAGCAGCGTGACGTCGAAGTACCTGCCGATTGGTCGCAGACGGCCACCAATATCGTCGCCAGCAAATATTTTCATGGCCGCATGGGCTCGCCGGAGCGCGAATCGAGCGTCGGGCAGTTAATCCATCGCGTGGTCGATACCATTGCCGATTGGGGTCTGGCCGGCAACTATTTCAAGACCAAAGAAGACGGTGAAAATTTCCGTCTCGAACTGGCGCATTTGATGCTTACGCAAAAGGCCTGCTTCAACTCGCCGGTGTGGTTCAACGTAGGCGTTCGTGAGTCGCGCGGCTACGGTTTCTATTTTGACGAGGCTTCGCAAGTCGTAAAGAAGCTTTTGCCGGGAGAGAATCACCCGCAATGCTCGGCCTGTTTCATCAATTCGGTGGGCGACACGCTCGAATCCATCCTTGATCTTGCCAAGACCGAAGGCATGCTGTTCAAGTGGGGCTCGGGCACCGGCACCAATCTTTCCGCGATCCGTGAAGAAGATGCCCATCTGTGGGGCGGCGGACGCGCTTCCGGCCCGCTCAGCTTCATGAAAGGCTTCGACGCCTTCGCGGGTGTGATCAAATCAGGCGGTAAAACACGCCGCGCTGCCAAGATGGTGATCCTGAATTCCGATCACCCGGACATCGAAAGCTTCATCTGGTGCAAGGCCAAGGAAGAGAAGAAGGCGCACACACTCATCGATGCCGGCTATGACTCTTCGCTCGACGGCGAAGCCTATTCGAGCATCTTTTTCCAGAACGCCAACAATTCGGTTCGCGCCACGGACGAATTCATGGAAGCGGTGACTGCCGATGCCGAATGGTGGACACGCAGCGTGGTGAGCGGCGAAAAGAAATCGCGGCTGAAGGCCCGCGAGTTGATGCGCGAGATTGCCGACGCCACGCATCAGTGCGGCGATCCTGGCATGCAGTTCGATACCAGCATCAACCGCTGGCACACTTCGAAGAAGACCGCTCGGATCAATGCTTCGAATCCTTGCTCGGAATATATGTTTCTCGACGATTCGGCCTGCAACCTGGCTTCGCTGAATCTCATGAAGTTCGTTGGCCCCAATGGCAGCTTCGATGTGCAGGCCTTCCGACACGCCGTCGACACCGTCATTCTGGCGCAGGAAATTCTGGTCGATAACGCCAGCTATCCAACCGAGAAGATCGCCAAGAACTCGCATGATTTCCGGCCGCTCGGCCTCGGCTATGCGAATCTCGGCGCTACGCTAATGTCTCTCGGGATCCCTTACGACAGCGATCAGGGCCGCGACTATTCCGCCGCCATCACCGCCATCATGTGCGGCCAGGCCTACCTGACCAGCGCGCGCATCGCCGCCGACGCCACTGGTCCGTGCGAAGGCTATGAACTGAACGAGGAGCCGTTCCTGGACGTGATCCGCAGGCATCGCGACGCCACGCTCAACATCGACAGCCGCCGCG
>DASYAX010000028.1:0-2593 GCA_036501045.1 Bryobacteraceae bacterium | reverse complement strand
GGGGCGATGAAATCGAGTCATTGAGCCAAATAGACCCGCTTTTCGGCCAGGTAAAGCAAACTTATCTGCGGCTGCCGATTTACCCGAGAACTCACTATGTCATGGATGCCCCGACGCGCCAGCAGGCGATGCAGAGTATCGAAAACGAATTGCAATGGTGGCACAAGGAATTGGAAGGCAAGGGAAAGCTGATCGAGGCGCAGAGGGTGTATCAGCGGACGATGTTCGATTTGGAAATGATCAAACAAATCGGCTACTGTCACGGCATTGAAAATTATTCACGGCACTTTTCGGGGCGCTTGCCGGGCGAAGCGCCGCCCACTTTGCTGGATTATTTGCCCACCGATGCCCTGCTGTTTGTCGACGAAAGTCATCAGACCGTTCCACAACTCCAGGGCATGTATCACGGGGATCGTTCACGCAAAGATGTGCTGGTGGAATACGGGTTTCGCATGCCCAGCGCGCGTGACAACCGGCCGCTGACCTTCGAGGAATTTGAAAATCGGGTGAACCAAGCGATTTATGTTTCCGCAACACCGGGGCCATATGAGCTCACTAAATCCGCCGGCGTGGTGGTAGAGCAGATCATCCGGCCGACCGGGCTAATCGACCCGGAAATAGAGGTCCGGCCTATCAGAGGGCAGGTGGACGATTTGCTTCATGAAATTCGCCTCCGGGCCGAATTGGGTGAGCGGGTTCTGGTGACGACACTTACTAAACGTATGTCGGAAGATCTTGCGGAGTACTATTCAGAAGCAGGTGTTAAGTGCGCCTACTTACACTCCGAAGTAAGTACGTTGGATCGCATTAAAATCCTTCGCGATTTACGGCGCGGCGTTTATGATGTCCTCATCGGAGTAAATTTGCTCCGTGAGGGACTAGATCTTCCGGAAGTCTCATTGGTGGCCATATTGGACGCCGATAAGGAAGGGTTTTTACGGTCGAGCGGCTCTTTGATTCAGACAATCGGGCGCGCTGCCCGGAACGTTCGCGGGCGGGCCGTTCTCTATGGAGACGTCATCACGAAAAGCATGGAAAGGGCCATGCGCGAAACCGAGCGGCGGCGGGCGATCCAACGCGCCTACAACGAAGCAAACGGCATTACGCCGGAATCGATCAGCAAGCCTATCGATATGAGCCTGGTGGCAATTGCGGAAAGCGATTATGTGACCGTCCCGCTCGAGCCGGACCCCGAGCCCGGGACAGAGTTAACGCCGGAGCGGCGAGAGGCGCTGATTGCCGAGTTGGAGACGAAGATGCGCCAGGCGGCAAAGGCATTTGAATTCGAGAAAGCGGCGCAATTCCGAGACCGTATGAAAGCGTTAAAGGCCAGCGGTATCTATGAAGAAGCAACTGCAACTCGGCTTGGTGGTGGAGGGTAACGTCACCTCTTCGGCGGTCTTGCGGATACCAAGCCTGGCCGGGGAACTCGGCCCGATCAAATCGACCGGGCTGCAGGTTGCTCGTCGTATTTCGAATTTTCTGCGCGCGGGATACGCCGTCTCCGAATACCAGGAGCTCGAGGCCGCCAAGCTCCTCTTGTTGCGAGTTCCCGACGTGGCGGTGAGCCGGGTAATTGAGGAACTGTGCGCCGTTGAACGGCTTCTCGAGAAAGTGTCCGTCGTGCTGTGCGAAAGCTGGCTCCCCACTGAAACGCTAGCGCCATTGAAGGCGTGCGGGGCATCGATCGCCAGCCTGCTGGAGGCTCCGTCGGCCGGCGATAAGTGTTTTGTGTTGGAAGGCGAGATTCCGGCCGTGCGCCAGATGCGGCGGTTACTGGAGCGAGGCGAGGCGCGCACGATTGAACTTCGTCCGGGCACGAAGCCACTTTATTTTGCCGCGGATTTGCTGATCAACGCGCTTCCCGTGCCGTTGTTCCTGGCGGCCAAACAGGCGTTGCGCGATGGCGGGATTTCCGGTAACCAGCTCTCGACGCTGCTGGCGGACATGGCCGGAGAAATGGTCAATTCTTTCTTGAGGGGCGCGCGGGTGCACTGGGGAGGTCCGCTTAAAGAATGTTCAGCCGAGACGGCGGACGGTTATTTGAAGCGATTAGGCGTCGATCACTCACAGCTTGAATCCCTGTTGCGAGATCAGCTTAAGTTTGCGAGCCGGCGGCTGGGCAAACATGCCAAAGGACAGGCGGCGTCATAGGCGGAAAGTCAACGACTCGTCGAAACCCTATGCGGCGGGCGGCTTCGCTTCGCGGATGCAGTGCCCGGCGATGATCCGTTGCGCGAGGCTCCAAAGCTGCGCTGGACAGCCACCAGGGGACTGCGGAGCCATGCCATCATAGACTTCGCTCAGCGAACCGAGACAGCACACGTAGAGTTCCTTGTCCAGCCGGTTCACGATCTGCCGGCAAAACGTCAAAGCGGCGTCCGTCCGACCGAACGCGTAGAGATAAGCGGTAACGAATGGTCCAATCAGCCAAGGCCAGACGGTACCTTGATGATAGGCAGCATCGCGGTTGGCCATGTCGCCTTCAAAGCGCGGCCGGTAGGCGGGATCGGCCGGGTCCAAAGTCCGCAGCCCCACGGGTGTCAGCAGCGTTTCCCGAACAACATTCACCAGGGACTGTGCCCGCTCCGGA
>DASYAX010000027.1:0-4103 GCA_036501045.1 Bryobacteraceae bacterium | reverse complement strand
GGTATCCGGAAACCGAGTAGAAAGGAATCGTGGGAAAACCCGGCGCCGAACTTGTTTGCCATCACCATTTCTCTCGCCAAACCCGTGAGGCGGCTGAGAAATACGGCGGCAAACACAACTCCCGCGGAACGAACCACCTGCACGGCTTGGGGCGTTCGCTCTACTTCAGACGGCGGAGTCCGCTCAACTTCAATTGTCTGTACGGTCATTCTTCCGGCTGTGCGGTTCGTCGACAACGCACATCGCGCTGCGATCAGAGCCAGCCAGGGACGCCGGGTTGATCGGCAGATCTAGAAATTCTACGTATTTATTGTTTAACTGGTTTCCGAGTATTCGTCAAGAAAGTAAGCTATCGTTCGGATACCAGAGTAGTAGTTCGAAAGGCGGTACTTTTCGTTCGGGGAATGAAGCCCGTCATCAGGAAGCCCAAACCCCATGAGTACAGTGGGGATACCCAAGTGTTTGGCAAATTCGCCTACGATCGGAATGGACCCACCTCCGCGAATAAACACTGTGGGCTTGCCAAGCATCTGGCTGAAAGCTTTCGCGGCGGTCTTAATGGCCGGATGGCTGGGATTTACCGATACCGCGGGGGCGGCACTCAACACTCTGATTTCGATTTGAATGCCTTGGGGTGTATTGGCCTTCAGCCATTCACGTAGTTTCGCTAGTACCTTTTCCGGGTCCTGCCTTGGTACCAAACGTAAACTGACTTTTGCGACGGCGCTCGCTGGAATGACCGTTTTCGCTCCCGCCCCGGTGAAACCGCCAGCGATGCCGTGTACCTCAAACGTCGGCCGGGCCCACAGGCGCGCCAAGACGGTTTGATCCGGCTCGCCAGTAAGTGCGGTCGCGCCGACGCTCTTGTCCAGAAACTCCTCTTCCGAAAAAGGCAGCCGCTTCCAGCTTTCGATTTCCGCCGTTTCGGGCGCAACCATGTCGTCGTAGATATCCGGTATTTGGATTCGCCCATCCGCATCTTTCGCCTTGGCGAGCAGCTCGATCAGACCGTATACGGCGTTGGGCGCTGCGCCGCCGAAGATACCCGAATGCAGATCGCGCGCCGGTCCGCGCGCCTCGATTTCGAGATACATCAGACCTCGCAGGCCGATGCATAGAGTAGGAATTCCGTCGGCAAATAGTTCCGTGTCGGAGACCAGCGCAACGTCGGCCTTCAGCTTGTCCTTATGCAGTGGAACGTAGTGTGCGATCGATTCGCCGCCCACTTCCTCTTCACCTTCGATTAGAAATTTGACGTTCAACGGCAGGGTGCCGTGATGCGCCTGCCGCAGCACCTCCACGGCTTTGACGTGCATATACATCTGACCTTTGTCGTCGCAGGCGCCGCGCGCATAGATATCCCCATTCCGAATGCTCGGCTCAAAGGGCGGAGATTGCCAAAGGTCCAGCGGATCGGGCGGCTGCACATCGTAATGGCCGTAGCAGAGGACCGTTGGTTTCCCGGGCGCATGTAGCCAATCGGCGTAGACCAGCGGGTGCTTATCGGTGCGAATCAGCTCGACGTTCTCGAGCCCCGCTCTCTTCAAGCTATCGGCAACAAACTGCGCTGCCCGCGACACATCCTCGCGGTGCTCGGGTAGCGTGCTGATACTCGGGATACGCAGAAACTCGAGCAGCTCATTCAGAAAGCGCGGCTCATTCCGCTGTACAAAATCATCGACGAGAGAAGACAAGCCCAAGAACCTTTCCAATAGTGAATGCTACGCGCCCGGCCGGATCGAAAAGACGGCCACTTCCGCCAGCAGATTCGGCCAGCGCGTGATCATGCGATCGCCGCGGAGGAAAATCTGCCGTTCGATGATCCAGTTCTGCGCCCGGCACAGCAGCACAAAATCGTCGATGGTCAAAAAATGGAGGTTGGGCGATTCATACCAATCGTACGGAAACAATTCCGTGCGCGGCGACCGGCCGCTTGTCATGTGCGACAAGCGTGTTGTCCAGTGACCGAAATTCGGAAACGCCACGATGCTATGCCGCCCGACGCGCGACATCTCACGCAAGACGCGCAACGGATAGCGCATTTCCTGCAATGTTTGGCTGAGAATCACGAAATCGAAGGCGCCGTCCGGATAATCGGCTAGTCCGTGGTCGATGTCACCCTGGTAAGCCGAGACGCCACGAGCAATCGCTTGCCGCACTTTGTTCGGATCGATCTCGACGCCCCGCGCACTGACTTGCTTGTGCTCGCGTAGCCAGGCGAGCAACTCGCCCTCGCCGCAGCCGAGATCGAGCACGCGCGAACCCGGCTCAACGAGTTCGGCGATCATGGCGTAGTCCTGCCGAGCGCTGATGGAAGCTTTGGCATCGCTCGCTGTGGCGCGCGCGGCCGTTTTCGCCTCGGGATGCTCACCCATCTGAATTTCCCGGTGAACACTATCGAGGAAGCCTGCGATCATCTCGCTCTGCTCTTTGCTTTCGAGCAAAAAAGCGTCGTGACCGTAATTGGAATTGAGCTCGCAAAACGCCACATCAATCCCGCGGCTGCGCAGCGCGCTCACCGTCTCGAGCGACTGATACGTCGGGTAGAGCCAATCGGACGTGAAGCTCAGCACAAGAAAGCGTGTGCGCGTGCGGTCGAAAGCCGCGGCAAGCGAGGGATGCCCCGCCGATAGATCGAAATAATCCATCGCCTTGGTGATGTAGAGATACGAGTTCGCATCGAAGCGCGTCACGAACTGGCTGCCGCGATAGCGCAGATAGCTCTCGACTTCGAAGTCGACTGAGAAGTCAAAACCGAATGCATCTTTGTCACGCAGCCGTCGGCCGAACTTTTGGCGCATGGAGGCATCGCTCATATAGGTGATGTGACCCACCATGCGAGCTACCGCCAAGCCGCGCGACGGTGGCTTGCTGTCATAATAATTGCCTTCGTTCCAATCGGGATCGGCCATTACCGCCTGGCGGCCAACTTCGTTGAAGGCGATCTGCTGCGCGCTGTGGCGCGAAGTGGCGGCAATGGGAATCGCGGAGGCCACTGACTCCGGGTAGGCAACCGTCCATTCGAGCGCTTGCATACCGCCCATGGAGCCACCTGTAACCGCGAGCAGCCGCTCAATGCCGAGATGCTCAACCAGCATTTTCTGCAGCCGGACCATGTCGCCGATGGTGATTACCGGAAAGCGCGCCGCATAACGCTCGCCTGTTGTCGGATCAATCGAGCCCGGACCGGTGGTGCCGCGGCAGCCACCCAGCACATTCGAAGAGATCACAAAATAGCGGTTGGTATCGAAAGCGAGGCCCGGACCGATCATTGGCGACCACCAACCGGGCTGTCCGGTCTCTTTGCTGACGCCTGCGGCGTGCGCGTCACCCGAAAAGGCGTGCAGCACCAAAATTGCGTTCGAACGCGCCGCATTCAGCGTGCCGTAGGTCTCGTAAGCGACCTCTACATTTTTGAGAGTGATGCCGCAATCGAGCCGTAGAGACGTGAAAGCAACCAGTTGAGTTTCGACCGTAAATTCGGTCTCGACGGAAATGGACATGGCCGCGGACACCCTAACGTGTGCGAAATTGAACGATAGCACGATAGTTGGAGCAACTTTGCGGGCGATCGCCGTTTTTCTGATTTTATCGATAGTGGGCGCGGTCCGGGCGGCCGAACCGGACCCCTACGCGCCGCTCTGGCTTACGAAGGGAGCGTGGCGGATCAGCCAGCCAAACCAGGCGCCATACGACCTGGTCAACCAGTGCGCGCTGGCCGGTAAATATTTTGTTTGCGCGCAGACTACAAACGGAAAGGCTGGCTCGCTTCTCATTTTTATACCGGCAGACAAGCCCGGGCGGTACTATACGCAGAGTGTCACGCCGGAAGGCCGTGGCACGAGGAGGGGCGATCTCGAAATCTCGGGCGATCGCTGGATCTACACGACGACCTGGGACACTGGCGGCAAGACGATTTACTATCGCACCGCCAATGTGTTCACCGGCAAGAACCGGATCCATTTCGAGCAAGCGGAATCGACCGACAACAAGGAATGGGTGGTAAAGGCGACGGGAGATGAGACCCGGACCGGCAAGGCGGCGCGCTAGCCCGGCTCCAGAGTTTGCGGGAATGTGATGCATCAACTGGAACTGATTCTTGT
>DASYAX010000026.1:0-6471 GCA_036501045.1 Bryobacteraceae bacterium | reverse complement strand
TAATGACTGAGGCGTCGCTCTGATAGCGCACCTGCGGCAGCGACACCGAAGCGGTTAGCACACCTTGCGGGTCAAATCCGGGATTCACGGCGCGCAGACGCAGAAAGCTCTTTCCAAGAAGTCCGACTGACACGAGCAGCATCAGGGCAAGCGCAATTTGGCCGGCAACCAGGCACTGGCGCAGCCGGTGGCGGCGGTCACCGGCGACACGGATACCGGATTTCAACGCAGCGTCAGGATACACCGAGCTGAGCTGCCAAATGGGAGCGATTCCAAAAATTGCCGAAGCCGCGAGTGACAGTAGAATGGCGAAGATCAGCACCGCTGGATTGATCGTCAGGGAACCTGCGTCAGGCAGCACACGTGCGAGCAACGCGGAAAACGCCGCTATGCTCCATACGGTGAGTAGGAGCCCGCAAAATCCCCCGGCCAGTCCCAACACGAGACTTTCAGTGAGCAGCATGCGCGCCAGTTGCCCGATACCTGCTCCCAGCGCCGACCGGATGGCCATTTCGCGGCGGCGCGCGTTCGATTTTGTCAACAGCAGGCCGGCGATATTCGCGCAGGCGATCAGCATCAGCAGTAGGACGGCGCCCTGCAGGCTGAGCATGCCGGCGCGCGTGCTGCGCGTCAGGTCCGCGCGAAGGCCGACAATCTGTGCGGCGAGATGTGCGTCGGCTTTGGGGTATTGCCGTTGCATTTGACGACAGCGCACATCCAGGTCGGCTTGCGCCTCGGTAAGCGAAATGCCGGGCCGGAGGCGAACGAGCGATTCCAGATGCCGGCCATCCCGCGATCCGCTATCGAATGGTTCACCGACGGGACGATAGATTTGTGCGGGTTGTTGAGCGAGGCTGGGAGGAAGCAGCGGCAAATCGGGTCGAGCGACGCCGACGATGGTGTGCAGGCGCGCATTCAAAAGAATGGATCGGCCGATCACCTGCGGATCTCCATGGAACCGATTGCGCCAAAGCTGGTAGGAGAGCACCACCACGTTGTCATGGCCGTCCCGATCCTCCTCCGGCCGGAAAAATCGTCCCAGCAGCGGCTGCGCGGCCATGACCGTGAAATACTCATGCGTAACCAGCAAGGCGGCAAGCCGCTCGGCCTGTCCAGGACCGGTCAGAATTGGCTTGTAGTAAGAAGTGAACAGCGCAGCGCTCTCGAGCGTCGTGCTGCCACGTCTCCAATCTTCGAAATCATCGAACGATACCGGATCACGGCCGCCATCGATCGACCGGCCCCAGATCATCGCCAACCGTCCCGCGTTCTCATAAGGAAGAGGCCGCAGCAGCAATGCATCCGCCACTGTAAAAACCGAAGTCGTCATGCCGATGGCGACCGCCAGCGTTAAAATGCCCGTCACCGCGAAGCCCGGCGCGCGTCGCAGGGAACGAATGGCGATGCGAAGCTCGCGCAGCGTCATGAGGGCTGCGGCGTGTGAAGATGATTCCGGCGGCTTTGCCAATCCGGGCTCTTGAGAAGATGCGGCCCCAAATCAATCAAGCGCGGCAAAAGATTGAATACCGCCGGCGACGACCACGGCGCGCCTCCGCGAGTTTTGTAGCCCCGTTGATTCAGCTCCTCCGCGATATGCGAGACGCCCTTCTCGACCACAATCATTTCGAGGACCGCCATCAGAACGCCCAGTTCCTGCTGATTATATTCGAGATGAGCGCTCTCCGGCTCCAACTGCAGACCATACGGAGCGTCCTCGTCCCCCGGCTCCGGAGCGGCTGCACCTTCCGCCGCCGGGACACCAGTGTCTTCTTTTTCCCACTCGATCGCCTTCAACTTCCAGCCGGCCGATAATCTTTCTTGAAAGTATTCAAGTGAAACGGAACTCTGAACTTGATCGCGCAATTGCTTCGTCATATGGAAGCTCCCTGATGCGCTCCAAGCACTTGGCTTGCCAAATTCGAAGCTGTCAGCAAGGCCGCGAAACCCGTCTTTTAGCGTCGGATCTGGGATTTGCCATCCCATTAGCGGGATAAAGTAAATCCCCTACGGCCGCGCGATCCGGAACAACCGCAGCGCCATACCGCCAAAGAAACCCCGCGCACGCGAATTCCGCAGAAACATCCATTCGAGCGTGCGTACAGAAGCGGGCGCTTGCCAACCGGGCTCACGTTCCTTGCGGCGATCCACAATGCCCGCCAACGTTTCGCGCGGGCGCGTGCGAAAATCGTCAAACAGCGCCGTCTGATGCACGCAGGAAATGGTGCAGAACGGTGCGCAGCCCTTCGGTTTCGCGGCTTCCCGGATCAGGTCTTCGCGGCCGTATTGTTCGAGCGGAATGGCCGGATGCCCGCGTTGCTGCGAACAGTAATGCACCAGGCCGTCCTCGCAGATATAAAGAAAGCGCCCGCCCGCCGGACAATGCCACGGATTCGGAAGCCCGCGCACCGTATTGCGCTGGAAGGCGTCAAAGTGCGCGAACGAAAACAAGCCGCTGCCGAGCCCCAATATCCGTTCGTACACGTTCGTCTGTTTTGCGCTCAACGCCTGCAACTGCCCGCCGCCATCGTGCAGAATGCCGACCGTGCTGTTAAACCCCAGTTCGCGCGCGCGTTGCGCAATCTGAAAGGCGTCCTCCGGCTGCCGCACGGCGCTGCCCAGCACGGAGTTGATCGTCACATCGAAGTCGGCATACTGGGCCAGCCATTCCAGCTTGCGATCCAGAACCTTCAGGCTTTTTTTGGAAACATCGTCCGGCTGTATGTTGTCGATGCTGATCTGCAGATAATCGAGACCGGCCGCATTCAAACGCTTGATTCGCTCGGGCGTCAGCAGGTAGCCGTTGGTGATCACGGTAGCGATGGCGTCGAGATCGCGCGTGCGCCGAATCAGCGCGTCTAAGTCGGGGTGCAGCGTCGGTTCGCCGCCGCTGAAGGTGATGATGCCGGTCCCCAGTTCGCCGAGCTTGTCGATTCTCCGCAGCATCTCGGCGGTCGGAACCGGCTGCGAGTCCTTGTCAAATTCGTTGCAGTACGTGCACGCCAGATTGCAGCGCCGGATGGGGATAATCTGCGCCAGAATCGGATGGTGCGGCGAAGCCATGGCGCGAACAAACAGCCGGGCCTCGCGCCAGCGCCGCTGCATCTTCAGAAAACTCCCCACGATGAATGGACGCACGCGGCGTCCTCCTTGATTCACGATTAAGATGGACTCTGATGCATAAAGGCTATGCTCTGCTCTTCGTGTGCCTCGCTGGCGGGGCGGTCTGGGCGCAGGCAGACCACACCGCTACGCCCGAAGCCCGCGCCGCCGCCCTCGTCTCTCAAATGACATTGGCGGAGAAGATAGGGCAAATGCAGAACGCCGCGCCGGCTATTCCCCGTCTCCACATTCCCGCTTATGACTGGTGGAACGAAGCGCTGCATGGAGTGGCACGCTCGGGATTGGCGACCGTGTTCCCGCAGGCCATTGGCTTGGCCGCAACCTGGGATACGGATCTGGAGCATCGCATCGCCGATACGATCTCGACCGAGGCCCGTGCCAAATACAACGATGCCATCGCGCATGACAATCACCACCGCTACTTCGGACTCACCTTCTGGTCGCCGAATATCAATATCTTCCGCGATCCGCGTTGGGGCCGCGGCCAGGAAACCTATGGCGAAGATCCATATCTCACATCGCAGATGGCCCTCGCTTTTATTCAAGGAATGCAAGGCAGCGATCCGCGCTACTTCAAGACCATCGCGACTTCGAAACACTTTGCCGTGCACAGCGGACCCGAAGTATCGCGGCATCAATTTGACGCCAATGTCAGCCCGCAAGACTTGAACGATACCTATCTCTACGCCTTTCGAAAAACGCTGCTCCCGGGCGGTGCGTATTCCGTGATGTGCGCCTATAATGCCGTGGATGGCGCTCCCGCCTGCGCCAGCACTCCTCTGCTCCAGGACACGTTACGAGAAGCTTGGAAATTTCCAGGCTACGTAGTCAGCGATTGCGGCGCCGTCGGAGACATTTACCGCGGCCATCATTACGCTGGCTCCATGGCCGAAGGAGCCGCCAAAGCGGTGAAGGCCGGCACCGATCTGGCTTGCGGCAAGGAATACGGCGCTCTCGAAGAGGCGGTTCAGAAAGGCTACCTTCAGGAAAGCGACATCGATCGCGCCGTCACGCGCCTGTTCGTCGCACGCATTCGTCTCGGCATGTTCGATCCGCCAGGCAAGGTTCCGTTCTCGCGCGTCGGCATGGACCAGGTTGCCTCGCTGGAACACGAAAAGCTGGCATTGGAAGCGGCCGAAAAGTCGATCGTGCTGTTGAAAAACGAAAATGGCATCTTGCCTCTGACAAAACTTCCGAAAGCGATCGCCGTCGTCGGGCCCGCGGCGGATGATCCGGACGTGCTGCTCGGCAATTACTACGGAACGCCGCGTCAACTCATCACGCCGCTCGCGGGTATCCGGCAGGAATTCACTGGCCGGGCCAAAATCCAATGGGTATTGGGTAGCATCTACGCCGATTCCTCGACCGCCTTGGTTCCGCAAAGCGCCCTCACCGCGGGAAACGGCGAATCCGCCCGACACGGTGTCCTGGCCGAATACTTCAACAATGAAACGTTTTCCGGCAAGCCGGCCTTATCGCGTGTCGAGCCGCGCGGCTATTTCGTCTGGGCAATGCATGATCCAGCCGTCATGAAGGCTTTGCCCGAGCCGAGCTTTTCGGTGCGCTGGACCGCCGTCCTGCACGTGAAATTCTCGGGCGATTACCAATTGGGCGTGGCCCGCCAGGAGTGCGATAGCTGCCCCGGCGTCAATACCTGGCGTCTGTCTCTCGACGGCAAAAGTTTGATGGATGAAACTCACAAATCCGCCGGTGGTTACCGGACCATGCACGCCCCGGTGCATCTCGATGCCGGCCAAACCTACCGCATCCGCGTTGAATACGTGCAACACGAAAGTGGCGCAGGCGTCGAGCTGGTGTGGGCTCCGCCCGCGGACGCACTCCTTCAAGAGGCCGTCGACGCCGTGAAGCAATCGGGTCTCGCCATCGTTTGCATCGGTCTCAATTCGCGGCTCGAGGGCGAGGAGTCGCCCATCGACATACCCGGCTTCGCGCACGGCGACCGTACGGATATCCGCTTGCCCGCCCAGCAGGAAAAGCTTCTTGAAGCCGTTCTTGATACCGGGAAGCCCACCATCGTGATTCTGCTAAACGGCAGCGCGCTTGCCGTCAATGTAGCGAAACAGCGCGCCGCGGCCATCCTCGAAGCCTGGTATGGCGGCGAGGAAGGCGGTCACGCCATCGCCAGAACCCTCTCCGGAAAAAATAATCCCGCCGGCCGTTTGCCCGTGACATTCTACGAATCGCTCGATCAGTTGCCGCCTTTTGACGACTATTCAATGAAGAACCGAACCTATCGCTATTTCACCGGCACGCCGCTCTACCCATTTGGATACGGTCTGAGTTATTCGAAGTTTGAATATTCCGATTTCGCCGTGAAGCCTGGGTCCGGCGCCAAATCCGAGGTCAGTTCACGCGTCAAAAACGTGTCGGCTCATGATGGCGACGAAGTGGTCGAGTTCTATCTCCAAAGTCCCGGCGCTCGTGAGCTGCGGGGCTTCCGGCGCATCCATCTCAAAGCGGAAGAATCGAGACGGATCGCCTTTGACATCGATTCGGCCGAGCTAAACGGCAAAGCGCCAGGCATTAGAGGAGCGCAGCCAACCGATGCGTCACGACGCTGAGTTCTTTGCCGAGACCGAGCTCGATCTCGTCTTCATCTCCAGGCGCCTGCGCGAAGCTCTGAAACTCGAATCCCTCCTCACCGAAGAAGGCGTGGACTATCTGATCAAGACTGGAACCTATCTCGGCGGCTTTCTTTTCAAGCGCGAACTCGCGGGAGCGTTCTTTTACGTTCCCTCATCCGATGCCGAACGGGCTCGTCAACTTCTCCTTAGCAACCGCTATCTGCCGGAAGTTTGAGGGTCGCAGTTCCGCAAACTCTCAGCCATCGCTTCAGGCGCCGTATCCGCAAGAAAACTGCCGAAGCCCGTCTCGAGGCTGGCCAGATATTTCAGCTTTGTTGCGCTCCGTTGCAACGGCAGAAATTGAACATGGAAGTGGTACGGCAATTCGGGCTCACGCAGCGGCGCCTGCTTCACCGCCATCATCAATGGCAGCACGAAGCCGTAGAGGCTATCGTACTTGCGCCGTAGAATACTGATGTTTTCCGCCAGGCTCGCGCGTTCGGCATTGTTCAAATCGAGCAGCGTGCGCGCGTGGCGCCGGGCGTACAGGGTAACTTCCGCCGGGAACCGAGCCGCAAATGGCACGAAGGCCGTAAAGTGGTCGTCGCTCGACACGATACGCGACTTCTGTCTGATCTCTTCGGCGAGCAGGCGGCAAAACAGACACTCGCCGCTATTCCCGAGGCTATGTTGCCGCGCGGATTCGATCTCTCGCTGAACCGTCGGCGCAATGAACGGCATGGCGTAGATTTGTCCGTGCGGATGC
>DASYAX010000025.1:0-19434 GCA_036501045.1 Bryobacteraceae bacterium | reverse complement strand
CACGCACCAGTTCGTTCACCGCTCGGATGTTCTCTACGCCGCGGTCCCCCAGCCAGTCTTCTAACGCATTCAGACCTTGCCGTGCATATACAGGAATTGCTTCGTTCCAGGTAGCCCGCCCGCAAAGAATGCCTGAAAACTGTGCGCCCGCTTCAGCGGCCATGCGTAGCGACTCAGTAAACTCCTCATGGCTCACACCGGCACTCAAGTAAACGAACGGCCTGGTGGTCGCTTCGGACGCACGCCGGAACATTTCCAGCGCCTCAGCGTAAGTGTAGGCCCGCTGTCCCTTGTACACGCAACTTCCCTCCAGAAATTTAGCATTGACTGGAACCTGTACCTTCAGGACGTCCGCCTTGTATATGTCTCGCGAAAACTCTTGAACGCTGCGGATAACGATTTCCGGCTTCATCTTGGCGAATTCCAAGCCCGTCTCATCGGACCCCTGCGCGTCGTAGCCGACCAATTCGAGCAGGAACGGAAGCCCTGCCCCAGCACATTCGTTGCCAATGCGCTCGATCAAAGCCTGCTTTTCCTGGTTGGCTCGCGGGTCGTCGAACGGCGTGTACGAAAGTAGGATCTTTACGCCATTAGCGCCCCAGGCTTTGAGCCGCTCGACCGAGACATCGGGTATCAACGCCAGCATCCGGTGCGGACGTGGATTCTCATATCCATCCGCTTCATAAGTCAGCAGCAGGCCAGTGCCGTTCGGTCGGGAGCGCCCGGCCTCCAGACCGTATTCCGGATCCAGCAGGACCGCGCTGGCAAACGGAGATAGAATTCTGCTCACTGTTGATTTGAATTCGGCCAGCATCTCGTCGCTGACATCCTCCGGCGCCACGCCTCGGAATGCGGCAATGGGTCTGCGCAGGCTCTTGCGCTGGTCTATCGCTAGGGCCGTCATTACCCCGGCGGTGTCGGTGAGTGCATTCAGGTTACGGATCTTCTCGTTACGGATTTCCATGATTTGTCTCCTGGGTGAATAGAAGAACTGCAATGGAACGGGGAGGCTACTGGGCGACACATCGACTCCCCCTCGGCTCTTAGGGTGGCTTCAGTTGTCTGACGACGAGCCAGTACGGCAGCAGACCGGCCATCAGAACCAGTGCCGCGAGAGTGAAGCCAGGCAGGTAAGAGCCCGTCCGACTGATTAACAGGCCAGTGACGACAGGAGCCAGAACACCAGCGAAGTTGCCAATGAAGTTTTCCATCCCGATCCACACTCCCACCTCATCTCGAGGAGCGCAGTTCTGCACAATGGCAGTCAGGTTTCCAACTGCCAGGCCCACAAACGACGCACCGATGATGAGCGCGATGGCGAGATCCGCGTTGCCGACCCGTACGGCGGGAATCAGCAGTAGCCCGGAGAGGAATCCCAGCGTGACAATCCCCTTGCGGGTGTACGTTTCATCCCAGCCCCCGCTCACCAAGCGATCCCCGATCCACCCGCCCAGGGCTTGGCATATGCCGAAAACTATGTAGGGCAAGGCGGAATACACACCCGCCTTCATTATGGTCAGGTGCCGCACCTGCATCAGGTAATCCGGGAGCCACGTCAAAAGCAGGTAGACGAAGTAATCGAAACAGAAAAATCCCAGGCAGATGCCCAGCAAATTGCGGTTGAACGTTGGTGGCCGAAAGCCTGAGCGGGTGCCCTCCGCCGCGCCCGCAGGCGCGAGACGGGGAGGCATGATCACCAGCCAGGGGATTAGCCAGAGCAGAGAACTGAACCCGAGTATTTTGAACATGGTTCGCCAGCCGAAGGAGACGATCAACCATGGAATGAAGACGCCTCCGGCGACCAGTCCAGCTCTGCTGCCGGAATCGAAAAGGCCATTTGGCAGACCGCGATCCTTGGGCGTAAACAGCAGGCTCACTGTCTTGGCGCCGCCTGGGAAGTAGATCGATTCTCCAATGCCCAGGATTACGCGAAGCCCAATGAAGACGCCCAGGCTTCCTACGAAACCGGTTAGACCACAAGCCAGCGACCACAGCGCAAACATGCCGGCATAAAACCAACGGATCGGAAAGCGATCCAGACACAGGCCAACAGGAATCTGCAGCAGGGCGTAGGACCAGAAGAAAGCCGAAAGCAGCATTCCCTTCCGCGTAGGATCAAGGCTCAGTTCAGCCGAGATAGTGGGCAAGGCCAACGACAGGCTGGCCCGGTCCAGGTAATTGATCATGGAGGCTGCGAACAGCAGGGCAACTACTGCCCACCGCTTCCTATCGCCAGGAAGTACTGACATATTGTGGCCCGGAGCGCTCCGTTTGTAAGGCGTCCTCGTGGTAGTGAAAGCTCCTCTGGGTTGTCAGCTCAACAAAGCACGTTTGCAATACTCAAAGCACTTGCGAACCTCCGCAACGGTTTCACCTCCCTTGTATTCATACTCGATATCGGCCTTAATCGCATACTTCTCGTCGCGGATTAACTGGAGAACTTCTCTTATCGGTGTGTCGCCCTCTCCGAGAGGAACATTCGGTCCCTGTCCACGCTTTCTATCCTTGACATGGATCGCGAGAATTCGGCTATGATTCTGCCGGATAAAGTCAATGGGATTAAATCCCGCCGCCACGAAATGTCCGATGTCCAAGCAAAAGCGCATGTAATCGGAAGTATCCTTCGTTGCCGCATAGAGGTCGCGCGGCGTGGCCACTTCATCCGCAACGATCCGGGAATGATTGTGCAGAGCCACTGGCATTTTGTTTTTCTTTGCCAACGCATCGATTCGTCTCGCGACGCTCACGTTGATGGACGACACGATGGCGCGGCAACCGAGAGCCCGAGCCATCGCAAATCCCCGCGCCATCTCAGCCTCCGTAAAGTCTGCTTTCATGTTGTACGTATAGGCCCATGGATCGATCCCGGCCGCGCGGACCTTCTTGCCCGCCTTTTCGAACTCAATCAGCGGAACCGTGAGCCTCCATTGCCGCAACTGCTCGCGGCTTTTTCGAAGTTCAACAGGTTCCATGTGCATCCAGTTCATTTCACATTCGCCGAAACCGATCGCAACCATGGCTTCGATTGACGCATCGAGAGGACGATCGCGGAAACTGTACTCTTGTACGCCTACGGTTACACCGCGAAAGTTTGAATTGATGGGAGCGGCACGGACGGATGCGGGGAATGCCAGGCCTGCCCCTGCCAGGGCCAATCTTCCGACATCTCTTCTCGTGATTGGCCGCATATATCTCATCAGAAGTACCAGCGCAGAGAAAGCTGAATCGTACGGGAAAGACTCGTCATAGAAGTCACTTTGCCGAAAGTGGAAGACGTGGGATTGAAGTTTGGGGCGGCCCAGTTGGGATGATTGGGCAGGTCGAACACCTCCGTGCGGAATTCAAAGCCCGTTCGCTCGTTGATGGCGAACTTCTTAAACAGTCCGAGATTCCAGTCCTGGAAGCCCGGGCCATAGATCTCGTCACGAACTCCCGGTTGCAAGTTGAACATGCCTGCCGTCGGCGTGCTGAAGATCGCGGAGCCGTTCGCGTTCTTGACCGCGAAATATTGGTTCGGACTGCTGGCACCGTTCGCGAATTGAGAAAGGATCACGGGATTGCCGTTCACAACCCAATATTGCCCGGTCGAGCCGCAACCAAAGGTGCCTTCGCCACCTACACCGGCATAGTCATTGGCACTGCCAATGCCGCATGGCATGCCGGTCTGGAATTGCGCGACGCCGCTGACCTGCCAGCCGCCAAGCATCTTTCCCGCCATGGTCTTTTCGTTCTTGAAGAACGGCAGCGAATAGACGTAGTTGATCACAGCAGCGTGCCGTACGTCGAACTCCGAGGGCCCCCAAAGATTGGCGGTGTTATAAGAGTCAGGTGCAATGTTGTTGTAGTTGCTGCCTCCGTCCATGCTCTTGGCGAACGTGTATGAAAAACCGAAGCTGAAGCCACTCGCAAAGCGCTTATTCCAACTGACCTGCAGGCCGTTGTACATGGAGTTGACATCATACTGGAGCATTTGGATGGAAGCGAAGCCTTTATAGGGCCGCAGCGCGTTCACATTGATGCCCGGATTGGCCAGCAGAGCGCCGGCATTAGGCTGGTTGATATCAGTCACCTGGGGCAAGTGGAGGCCGCGGCGTCCGACGTATCCGATTTGCAGGACCGAGTTCCACAACAACTCCCGCTGAAAACTAACATTCCAGGTCCACGACTCCGGTGGTTTATAGTCACGGGATTTTGTTGTGACTGTCAACGGTGCCGTTTCCTGGGTTGTCAAGGATGCGCCGGGATTGTCCACCGACACATTCGAAACGGTCACGAACGGCTGAAACGGTGAATTGGCTCCGGGAAAGATGTTATCGTAGAGACCGGTTTGCGTCAGGAATCGGCCGGCGCCCGCGCGAACAACCGTTTTGTCGTTGAGCTGGTAAGCAATCCCTGCGCGCGGTTGGAGCTGGTAGTTGATGTTCATGTAATAGCTGGGTAGGCCTTGGAACAAGCTGTTGTAAGCGTTGGTGCATGCCTGGACCACTCCACGGCCGCACGCCTGGCTCGGCCAGCCGCTGCCCGGAATCACCATCCCGTTATATACGTTGCCGCTGCCCGCGATTACGTTGCCGGTCACACGATCCACCCGCACCGACTGGCCGGAATTATAGAGCGCCGGATCAAAAAAGATTTGGTTCCCCCACTCAGCGGACCAAGGCACCGTAATGGTGTCGCGTACGCCATACTCGATGTCCAGTTTCGGCGTTACTTTCCAGGAATCCTGCGCGAACCATTCGTATAACTCGCTGCGGGTAACCGTATACGCTCGCGGGCCGATCTCAGTGTAACTGTCCGCCAAGCCCAGGGCTAGATTGGCAATAGAGACATCGGCTGTAGCGCCCAGACCCGTGCGGGCATCGCTGAATTGAAAGGTGCCATTCTGGTTGCTGCTGCCTCCGGGTACAGTAGTTGCGTTGATCTGATCGTTGTCATTTTCACCGCTCCGCTCAAAATAGAAGCCCATCTTAACGGTATGGTTGCCCCAGACCTTTGTTAGGCTATCGCTCACCGTATCGATCGGGCCACCCGAGTGCGACGGGTACGGACCGCCCGCCAAGCTAAGGAAATTCCCCGTGAGCGTGATGGTAGGAATCTTGTTTGGCTCGTCCTTGCCGGCAGGCATCAGGTAAGGGTAGTTAATCCCAAACATCTGGCGGTTGAAGCCAGCGTCCGTGGAATCGACCAAACTATCAGCGCCGCCCGCACTGACCGAGATGCGGGCCTCGTTAACAGTCGTCGGGTTGATCGTGCGGACCCAACTCAGTGAGTTGGTCTGGTTCGGACGGAGCGTGACCAGAGGTGTTAACCCCGATCCTTGGCTGAATGGAGCATCTTCGTAATAGTTCAGGTTCGTGCGCCGGAACGAGATCCGGTCTTTTGAGTCCGGAAGGTAATCGGAGGACCAGGTGTCCTTGCGCTGGTTAATGGGATGCGCGCCTTGGGCAATCCAATTCTGGCTGCCATTAAGATAGCCCGACGTAGCCGCCGGATAGGCGGACATTATGGCCATGCCATTAGGGCTCAAGCGGTTGGCGGGGATGATGTTGTTTGGGAATGGCTGACAGCTCGCCGCTCCGGCGGAAGAGCACGTATTTGGATCATAAATGACTTGGGGCTTATTGTAGAAATTGTTGGGACCGAGTAGTTCGCTGAAATTTCCCTGCCGCATCAGCGCGGTGGGAACCGTTCCAGTCTGGGTGTCTGTGTAGCGGTATCTCAGCCATTCTTCACCGACGAAGAAGAACCACTTTTGCCGGTCGCGGTTGAACTTTCCGGGAATGTAGACGGGCCCACCGAGCGCGAAGCCGAACTGGTTAAAGCGGAACGGTGAAGTGAAATTGGTGGTCGAACTTTGATTGCGCGACCAAGTATTGGCGTTTAGCGCGGAGTTGCGGAAGTATTCATAGGTACTGCCATGAAAGTCCCTGCCACCGCTCTTGGTAATAAAGCGGATCTGGCCGCCGGCGGAACGACCGTATTCCGCCGCGTAGTCGGCGGTGAGGATCTGCATTTCCTGGGTGGAATCGACATCGGCAACGCCGACGCTGCTATTGTTGCCGCGGGTGCGGATGGCTGGTGCTCCATCGAACGTCAATAGCAGATCGGTTTGACGAGCTCCGTTGATTTGGTAGCCGCCAAGACTCGGAGCGAAGTTGAAGTCTCCTAGCGTCGAACTGCTGGTGACGCCAGGCTGAAGCGATGCCATGAAGAGCGGGTTGCGGCCGTTCAATTCCAGATTGTCAATTTGCGAGCGGGTGACCAACTCTTGCACCGTCGCGGACTCTGTTTGTAACGGTGTCGCGGAGCCGACCACATCCACTCGTTCTGCCGAAGTGCCTACCGTAAGGGTGGCGTCAGCCGACATCGTAGAGCTCGGGTCCAGTTTGTTGCCAGTGCTTACGAACTTCTTAAACCCCGCCGCATCCACAACGATGGTGTAGAGGCTGGGTGGCAGATTCGAGGCTACATAATAGCCCGCATCGTTCGTGACAGCCTTCACCTCCGTACCAGTCGCCTCGTTCTTGATAGTGATAGCAATTTGCGGTATTACAGCGCCGCTCGAGTCCCGAACGAAGCCCACGATGGAACCGTAATCCGACTGGGTGTGAGCGGATGAAGCCAAAAGCAACAGCGGTGCAACGACCCGCAGCGCCAGTTGACGAGAACGCACATGGTTCATAGCTAGACTCCTATCTAGGCGACTATCGAGGCCATTCCTAATACCAGCGCCAAAAGCCATTCAGAGCTAACAATGCTTCTGCCGGTCAATGTAGGCGGCGCACCTCTGACCGGTCCTCTTCCCAATCCACGCCACGATCCTTATTGAGTATTTCTGCTCGTTTGTGATCGATTACGAAGTATTCTAGCCCGCCTATTGATTGCTGTCAAGATGAAACGGAATGAAAATTCACACGTCGTCCGCCCGTTTGTTGCCAACGGAATGGGCATGGGCAGCAGCGTTAGGTCGTACTTAGGGTTCCGAAACCGGAGTGCTTCTGCTGCCAGCCTCGGGTATCAGTTGCTTCAAAAACGAATGGGCTACGAGAAATCCACGCTTGAAAGATTCGGTGAATTCCCCCTCTTCATAATTTGGATAGTACAAAGAGTCCTCGTGCTCGATGTTCATCGCACCGCTATAACCCGCTTCCATCAAGACCGTGAAAAACGCCTTCCAGTCCATTGAGCCAGAGCCGGGTAGACGATACCGCCACCAACGACTGCCATCCGGCGGAGCGATGCCTACCCTCCGCAAAACCGGCCACATGACTTCTGTGTCCTTTAGATGGACGTCATAGATTTTGTTTACAAAATCGCGGGCGCATTGAATCGGATCGATCATTTGCCATACCAGATGGGACGGATCGTATTGCAGTCCCACGTGAGGGGAATCGCCGAAGGCCCGAAATAACGCCTCGAAACCCACTGGACCGGTAGCGATATTCGGCCCCAGCGGATAGGGCTCCCAAAGGATCCGCACATTGTGCTTCTGGCAGGCGGGAAAATACGTTTCGGTGTAGACGCGAACGATCTCTTCAACTTGTGTTCCGAGCGGCTTGCCCGGCATTGTCCCGGACGCCGTTCCGATGTTTGGGACACCCAGCTTTCCCGCAAGTTCGATCGTTCTTGTAAACTTGCTGTTGATATGTGAGCGCTTTTCGGGATCGGGATCGATGTGATTCATCGAAGCGCCGAGCGAAGAGGTATACAATCCCGACCGGGCCATGACGTTCTTAACGCGGTCGATCTGTTCCTCCGTCATCCCAGGGTCCAGGTTGGTGCGCACTGCTAACTGAATGCTCGTGAAACCTTGCTTCTTGACAAACTCCACATTCGATTCCGAATAGCGCGCGTAGATGCCCAACTTCGGTGTCCAACTTTGCCAGGCCGGCCTTTGTAGGGCCTTTGCCTCCGCCAGCAAGCCGGTCAGGCCGGCCATGATCGATCTTCTGGTGCAGTTCATATAACGGATAGGTCCTCTTAAACGAAACTCCAGCCTCGGCGGAAACGAGGCTTCAGATACTCGTTGGCCATTTTGTTGTTGGTGAACCGCATCCGCTCGGCATCCCACTCCAGTTTGCCTTCGAAGCGCATGGCGATCGCGCCTAACGCCATCCATTGGACGAAAGGGCCGGCATGATCGAAGTTGGAGCAGGCTGGTTCGCCTCCCTTGCAGGCCCGCAACCAATCGCGATAGTGTCCGGGCGACCTTGTCAGCACTTGAGGCGGCAACTTATAGTCGTCCATCTTGCGAGCGGGCACGAGACGGGTACGCTCGCCGTAACAACCGGTGGTCAGCATGCCCTTATCGCCGATGAACAGACTGCCGTTCAGGTCTTTATCCCCCAGCAGTTCGCCCTCGGGAACCCCAGGGATATCCGGTTGCTTCGTCACGGCGTCGTACCAGAAGATCTTCACCGGCGGCATACTACCTCGCGCTGGGAAGTCGTACCGCAATACCGATTGCGCCGGAAATGTGTATTGTGAAATGCCGACCCGCTTAATGCATTCCACGCTGACCAGCCCGTTCAGGAGCAGAGCCATATTCGCCGTGCCCAGGATGTGGCATGCCATGTCGCCAATGGGGCCGCATCCGAAAGGAAGAAACCCACGCCAGTTGTGTGGCACATATGCTGGGCTATAAGGGCGGGCTTCCGAAATCCCGAGCCAGAGATCCCAGTCCAGCGTGGCGGGCACGGCCGCTTCGGTGGGAACGATGTCAGGACCCTGTTTCCAGTAGCTCAGTGGCCTGTTGGTCCACGCGTGCACTTCGGTGACGGCACCAATATCGCCGTGCCAGATGATCTCGCAGCACTGGCGGGCGCCTTCGTTGGAGTAGCCCTGGTTTCCCATCTGGGTGGCCACCTTATACTTCCGGGCGGCGGCGGTCACTTTGCGCGCCTCCCATACCGTGTGGGTGAGCGGCTTCTGACAGTACACGTGAATGCCGCGCTCCATCGCCCACATCGAGGCGGTACCATGCATGTGATCGGGCGTCGAAACCGTGACCGCCTCGATCTCCTTGTGAGCGTCCAGCATCTTGCGAAAATCTTTATATCTGGGTACGTTCGGAACCCGCTTGAAGGTGCGTTCGGCGCGCTTTTCGTCCGGATCAGCCAGTGCCACTAGATTCTCGCTTTGGCATCCGAGGATATCGGAGTACCCTTTTCCGCCGGCGCCAATAGCGGCCATGTTCAGCTTCTCGTTTGGAGACTTGTAGCCCAACCGCTTCAGGGAGGCGACACTGCCGAATCCTCCGGTCGGCAATCCGCCGGCAAGAAGAGCTCCTATGAAGAAATGCCTTCTGCTAGTTCCCTGCGAGGTCATTTTAGTCCTTTCATACTTTTCCCGAGCCCCGTGCCGATCGACGTGGGTTCATCTACAATTAAACAATCTGATCGTTTATATTCATTTGTGACCGATCCAAGATCGAATAATACTGCCGGTGAGCGTTGCCGTCAAGAGATAATGCTTCAACCAGAAACTTAAGGATCCATTGGATGACCACAGTTTTTGGGGTCAGGATAGCCGTATCGCTTGTGATCGTATTTGCGCATCTTAGCGCACAATGCCGCTTTCGCGGCCTCTGATCCTGATGTATACTGCTCTCTGTCATGACACAGCCGATCAAACCCCCCGTCCTCTGTCGTTGGGCTACGCCCCCCGTGATTTACAGGGAGCACTTCACTCCCGAATCCGGCAACTTGGAGTTTTTGAGTTGCGGGGAGTTCGAGATTTCGCCTGGAGCCGCTACGCAGCCGCTCGCATTTTCAGATCAGGAGGCATTGCTTTTCAGTTGGCGCGGCAAATCCACTGTTCAAGTCGATGGAGTCGCCTACCAGATGGCCGAGTATGACACTCTCTATCTGCCCAAAGGGGAGACTTGGTCGATATCCAATTCCGGCCCGGAGCACGCGCGGCTTTGGTTGACTCAAGCCCCCGCTAGCAGGGTGCACCCCGTATTCCATGCGCAATTCGACAAGATCAAACAAGATGAATCTCGCATCCGGCACCTGACTAAGAGGGATGTTTACATGATGTTCGACGTTAGTGAGCAGGCGGACAAACTCGTCGCCGGCTACTCTTTTTTTGAGCCCTACTCCCGCAGTTGGCCGCCCCACAATCACACCGATCAGGAAGAGGTCTACATTTTCCTTTCGGGTCGTGGCTCGATGGAGGTTTACGAGTGTCCCGAACAGCTCACATTTGTGCGGGAAGTCAATCCGGGCGATATGGTCACAATCCCCTATTTCAATTACCATCCCGTGTTCGCGCAAGAAGAGCCCGTGGTTTTTATCTGGTGCATCGCGGGCGCCCGGTACTGGGTGGGCGACAAGAACAAGGAATTCATGAAAGGAACCGGCGGACCAATTACTACGTAGCACGGCGAGCGCACCTGAATGGTCATTTGTGATCCGATCGATCGCTTCACAAGCGGATGCAGAGGCGTGCTTTGTTCCGGCAGTATCATTTATGACATTCTCGTGCGGCCGGTCGATCGGATGGCTTGGGGAACCACCAAATTCGTCGACTCGATTGAATACCATATCGGGGGGAATGCCGCGAACACCTCTCGCGCATTGGCAATCCTTGGAGTTTCCACGCGCCTGCTGGGCTTCGTGGGACGCGATCAACAGGGCGATCTCGTAGTTGAGGGATTACGTCGCGCCGGCGTGGATACCGCGGCTATTTACCGCGGCGATCTCGCGACAGCGACGACCGTGGTTCTTGTAAACGAGGCTGGAGATCGTCAGTTCCTGCACCGGCTGGGTATAAGCCAAACTGCCTTTGCCTCCCCAGTACGGTTCGACGCACCCCTCATCGAAGGCGCCGCGCACTATCATTTGGCCAGCCTTTTTCTCCTGCCTCGACTACGCGTGCATGCCCCAAGCATGCTGGCCAAAGCGCGATCCGTTGGACTCCGAACCTCGCTGGACACCAACTGGGACGCCGAGGGACGTTGGATTCTCGATTTGCAACCATGCCTCCCTTATCTGGATTTTCTTTTCATGAACGAGGATGAGGCGCGCATGCTCACCGGCTCATCCGATCCTTCCGTAGCGGCTGGTGTCGTGCGCGCCGGTGGCGTGCGCACGACGGTGATAAAACTAGGTCGCCGCGGATGCGCGATTTACACAGACGACCGGGAAATCGTCTGCCCAGCTTTCGAAGTGAATGTCAAAGACACCACCGGCGCCGGCGATTGCTTCGTCGCCGGATTCCTTTCGGCGTTGCTCCGCAACGAGGACTTGGCCACCGCAGGGCGATTCGCCAATGCCGTAGGAGCCCTCAGTGTACAAAAGATCGGTGCCGTCACGGGCGTGCTATCACGCTGTGAAGTGGAGGACTGGATGCATTCCGCGCGTTGAGCCCAAAATCTTAGTTTTGAACGGAAGTCAGCCTTAGCTGTGATGATCCACGAATGGATTTCAGATCTCCGGCGTGGTCGCCGGAGTGCCGCCCAGTTGGACGATTTTTGAATCGCCACGCCGAGGAGGTCAGCGCACACCAAAATCAAATTCGGATTCGCGTTGTCTAGCACCGTGTCTAGCACTGAAACTAGGGAACTCCGTGCAATCCAGTGCACCAAGGGCACGCCCAAACGGTTGATTTTGTGCAACGAGTATTCTGGGGTTGTGCCGTGATCGCATCTTAATGCGGTGGTCGCGGGTTCGAGCCCCGCCCGGCTCACCAATATTTTCGACTCTCGGGCGGCTGACGAAATTCACCATGAATACAAGACGTGGGTTTTTGCGTGCAAGCTCATGCGCCGTCGCAGGTAAGCTGGCGCAGGTATCTGTTGCCGGACGAGAGGCGCTGAATGCCCAGCCCGCCGTACCGACGTCGCCGGTGCGGGATTACTGGAACGATTTCCCGCACTATTTGACTTCCGTGGTAAACGCCGCACGCGTTCGGCGGAAAGCGGCATTGTCGAAGATAAGAACGCGGATGGAAGCGGATGAGCGAGCCGCTTTCGTGCGCTCGAAAATCTGGGAGTTGATCGGCGGTCTGCTCGAAAAAACGCCTCTTTCCGTAAAAACAACCGGCATTGTCGAACGCGGGGCATACCGAATCGAGAAGCTGATCATTGAAAGCCAGCCGCAGTTCTATGCGCCGGCCCACTTCTATCTACCGAAAGGCGGAGGCAAACCATTTCCCTGCATCCTCGCGCCTCTTGGCCACACGAACGAAGGCAAACTGTACAGAAGCTACCAGATCGTCTTCCAGAACCTCGCGCGCAAAGGATTCGCCGTCTTTACTTGGGATCCGCCCGGACAAGGCGAGCGGCTCCAGTACCCGATTCCCGGCACGAACCGTTCGCGATTCGGCCCCACGGGTGAGCATGAGCAGTTCGGTTGGCCGGCTTTACTCATTGGTTCCACTACGACTCAGTTTGAAGTTTGGGATGCGATTCGCGCTCTCGATTATCTGGCCACCCGCCGCGAAGTGGACATGAGCCGCATCGGCTGCTGCGGTCATTCTGGCGGCGGCACGCTCACCATGTATTTGTGTTCGCTCGAACCGAGGATCCAAGCGGCCGTCGTTGTCGAAGGCCACACCGAAAACGTGGCCGGCGCCCATTACGAGCCGCCCGGCGCATATGCCGATGCCGAGCAAAACATTATCGGCAGCCTCAAACTGGGCTTGGATCGCGGCGATTTACTCTCCTCCTTTGCCCCAAAGCCGCTGCTTCTTTGCTACACGCACATGGACGTGGGTTCGACCTACTCGGCGCACTATGAACAGGGCACTCGCGAGATCTTTCAGGAATCGAAAGACATTTACACTCTCTACGGCGCTTCCGCGAAAGTCGGCCTTTCGGCGTCGAATCTTCCGCACGACTACGATTTCTTTCATCGGAAAGCGACTTATGACTGGTTCAATCGATGGCTCGGTGGCTCCGGAGACAGCTCGGAGGCAGAATTCGACGGGTCTCCCGATTCCGCCTTGTTGTCAACCTCCACCGGACAGATTCTTACCTCGCTCGGTGGGCGCACGGCTTACCAGGTGAATCGCGACCGGCTCCGCCAGCTCGAGACCTCTCGTCATTCGCCGCTCGACAAGCGGGAGGTTCGACGAACGCTTCGTGAACTCCTCGCCCTGCCTCCTCGCGCCGGCACGGTCCGCAGCGCGGTGCTTTCGACAAGCACCTATCGGAACCTCACGATTGAAGAATTCGAAGTCTACTCGGAACCGTCCGTTCGCGTGCCGGGCTGGTTTTTGAAACCGTCTGCCGCCTCTTCCAAGCTGCCAGTGGTCTTGATGGTCTCGAACGGCAAGAATCGCATATTCGACAACCCGCCCCTGCTGAGCAGCGTGACGCAGAAAAATATCGCGTTGTGTGCAATCGACATTCGCGCCTTGGGTCAAGCCACGCCTCGCCTGCCCTCCTCCGGACCGCTATTTTATGGCCATGGCGTAGACATGGCGTATTCATTGGTCAGCCTAACGGCGGGCATCCCTCTTACAGGGCAACGGACTTGGGACATTCTCTGCTGTCTCGACTATCTTCATGCGCGCCCGGATGTCGGCGCATCTCGCATCGGCCTGTTTGGCAGCGGCGCTCCTGGGCTCGAAGCGCTATACGCCGCAGCGCTCGACGATCGGTTCCATGGCTTGCTGCTCGATCACACGCTATCGGATTTCCAATCGCTCGTCGCGGCCGAAGACTACAGTCTGAAGGTCGGCTCATTCACCTTTGGCCTGTTAAAACATTTTGACCTGCCTCAGCTCGCTTCTGTCGTGTTGCCGCGCCCGCTGTGGTTATCGAATCCGGTGGATCCGAAGGGTGATGCTGTGCCGATGAGCGTTCTGCGAACTACATACCCGGAGACAGCCGAGATACGGATCGAATCTCCTCAAACGGAGGCAGTGTTTGAAGAATGGGTTGCGGCCACGCTGCTATGAACGCTGAACGGGTTTCCGGCAGTTAGAAAATTATCTTCAAAGCAAGCTGAACCTGCCTCTCGCCGGTGGAGGATGAAATCACGCCAAAGTTCGCGCTTCCCAGATTCTGGCCGGGCGCGCCGAAGTAAGGCGAGTTTGTCAGATTGAAGGCCTCGGCACGAAATAAGGCGGACACGCGCTCCTTCAGCGGAATATGCTTTTCCAAAGCCAGGTCATAGTTGAAGCGTCCTGGCGCGCGAACGTCGGGAAGAGCACGAGAAACGTTGCCGAACGTATACGTCGCTGGGATAGTAAATACCGAGGTATTAAAGAATTCGCCGAGGCGGGATTCCGTTGATCCTCCCAGCTTTGCCGATTGGCCGGTGCTGTTGGGCCGCAATACGGCACTGCCGACTCCACTATTTCCATTCGAAGTAAGCTCGAGCGGGAACCCGGAACTTGCCGTCAAGGTGCCGCTCAGGCTCCATCCTCCGACCGCTACATCGACAAGCTTCGGACCGCTGCCGAGCCACCGTTTGCCATGACCAAAGGGAAGTTCGAGAGTGTGGCTGATGACGAGTTGTTGCGCTACATCACCCGGAGAAACAGACCGCTCCGCACTGAGATCGTAGCTGTTCTGCACAGGTGGAGTGCCGGCGGTGACGCTAAAGATCCGGCCGGAAGCATTGTCAATCACTTTGCCCTTGGTGTAAGAGACAAGGAAAGAGAGGCCTTGTGAGAAGCGTTTGTTTAATTTCACTTCCAAGGCGTTGTAGCTGGAGTCGGCCTCATTCTGCGCCAGCACGGAGCTGTTGGTGTTGACGCTCAAATATTGGGGATAGGGGCGAAGGAGTTGGCTCATGGCGACTGTTGGAGTAGAGAGCGTTCCCGATGAAACCAAGCCATAGAACGGATTTGGGACTTGCTTGGTAAGGTTTGCGCCCAGGCTTTGATAAACGGGATTGATCTGGTCGAAGTCCACGCTCACCGGCAGATGCGTTCCTTTATTGCCGGCGTATCCAATTTCGAACAGCATTTGGCCAGGCAATTCGCGTTGAATGGTGAAGTTCCACTGTTGCGCGTACGTGTTAGTGACGTTGTTCGGGTCCATGACGCTGATGCTCTGCCCCACCAGCAACTGATTCGCCAGACTAGTAGAAGGCGGAAACAGTCCGGTTGGAAACGGATTACTCAGCGGATTCAGCGGTGTAACTCCATTTAGACTAGAGACCCACGTCGCTGTCAGCGTGGCTCCAGCAGTGCCGAAGCCGCTGGCGCTCGTCGTGCCGAAGCGCGGAGCGTAGTAAATTCCGTAGCTCGCCCGGATCGCGGTCTTGGCATCGACACTATATGCCAAGCCGATTCGCGGGCCGAGTGATCCCCAAAAAGGATCGAATTGGCCTCGCGATAGTCCGTTTTGTCCCGGATGAGTCACCGTTCCCTGCAGATCGGGAAGTCCCGCAACTTGAATCGGAAATGGCGCGTTGAAATCGAAATCCGAAAAGCGATTGTACCGTTCCGTAGGTGGCTGCGCATATTCATAGCGCAAGCCAGCATTCAGAGTCAATCGGCCGAGTTTGACCTCGTCGTTGAAATACAGGGCCCAGTACCAGTTGCGGACCGCGATGGCAGGAACATAGTTGAACGTTCCAGAGCCGTAGCCTACCAAAAAGGACGCGAAGTCACTGCCGGAGGTTAAGCTCGATTGCAGTGGATTCGGACCTTGCGTAAAGCCGGGCGAAAAACTGAATGATCCGTTGTCAGCAGACGCTTGGAAGGGAGTCTGATCGTACAAACGGACATCGGCGCCCATGATGAACGTGTGTCTCCCGCGAATCAGGGTCGTGTCGCCGACCAGAGTGTAAACGGTATTGCCGCGGCGGATTGGATCGCCGGCTACATCTCCCCATTGGGAATAATTCGTGAAAGCGATCTGTGGGAAGCTTTGCTGTTGGACTTGAGAAGCAAAGGCGTCGGAGAAGCCGAGATTAGTGAGGGGAAAATCTCCATGTAACGGAGCGCGCCCCTCATAGCGGCGCGACACACCGGCGCGCAAGTTCAGGAGGAACGTGGGACTCAATGTAAGCGTGTCGTTGATAACGCCGTTGAACACCCGATTCAAGTCGATACCGAGCGTATTGTCAGCGGGATTGTTGAACGCCCCGCTATTGCCCGAATCACCCGTATTGCGTGTAATGCGGCCGAATATGCTGTGGCGATCTGAGAACCGATGATCGATGCGAACCGACCACTGATCGCTGCCGATGAATTGATTCTGGCTCCAAGCGTAGTTGTTCACCAATGCGGGCCCCTGGCCGGTCCGATTCGGCAGCGGAATATAGGACAGCATCTTGAGCGCGACCGGGTCCATCTCGGAAGCGGGAATTCTGTTTCCCGCATAAGGCGTCCGGACGTAACCGGAACCGCTCGCGATAGTGGAATAGGGATCGTAGACGGATACGGCTGCGCCATTCGAGGCTTTTGTTTGAGAGAAATCGCCTGCGCGCTGCGCCGCGGTGGGTAGCGTCAACAACTGTCCGCCCACCGATCCTTCCTGGCGATGACCTTGATATTCGACGAAGAAAAACGTCTTGTCCTTTATAATCGGCGCACCAAGCGCACCGCCGAACAGATTAAAATGCGAACTCGGAAGACTCTGTCCCTGCGCATTCGCAAAATAATTGTTCGCTGCCAAATAGTTATCGCGGAAGAATTCGTAGGCGGTGCCGTGCCACTCGTTCGTACCCGATTTCGTTACCACATTGATGACTCCCCCACCACTACGGCCAAATTGGGGACCGTAGCCATTTGTCATGATCTTGAATTCCTGCGTGCCATCGGGGGTAGGAGAAAGGGCAAAATCGTTGTTCTCCGGGAGCATGATCGACACGCCGTCCAAAAGAAAATCGTTGGTGCGATAGCGGCCGCCGTTGATCGACATATCCGACATAACAAACAACGGCGCGGTGTTGTTTCCGGTGGAGGCTACGGTCCCGAGCGCGAGCGGATTAACGGCGACGCCCGGACTGAGAATCGCCAGATCGAAAAGATCGCGGCCTTTAATGGGAAGGTTTTGCACGCTTTTAGTGGTTACCACTTGTCCCAGGGAAGCAGTCTGGGATTCGACCAGCGGTCCTTCCGCACTCACCGACACACTGGTGGCCGCATCCCCAACCTGAAGCGTGAAGTCCAGCCGCAAATTGCTGTCCACGAGCAAGACGACTCCTTGCTGAATCATGGTTTTGAAACCGGCGGAGCTAACCTTTACGTCGTACGTGCCTGGTTTCAGATAGGGCACTTCATAGTGGCCAGCGTCATTCGTGGTGGTTTTCTTCTGTTGATTCGTGCTCACATCCGTGAGGACCACTTCCGCCGAAGGAACCGAAGCGCCGGAAGGATCCGTGACTGTGCCGAGAACGGTGGCTGTGATGTTCTGGCAAACGGCTATGCGGACGAAAAACAGACAGACCGCGGAAGCCTGAATGGCTCGAGCAATGCATCTCTGCTTGGACATGCTGCACTCCTCTTTGGGACGAGCCGGGGCGAAACGGCCCCAGCGCATGTCGATAGTGTAAGAGCCTGAAACTGAGATGTCAACTTTATTTTTAACCGCGCTAACGCCGGCGCGGAGGAACAGCGCGTTCGAGGGTTTTCCGCTGTGGTCCGCGAAAGCCCACCGCCGCAAGCTCGGGATTCGCCAGAAAGCTCTCGCACTCGTGGATTACTTCTTCCATCCGGTAGGTAACGTGTCTGCGCATCGCGCGGTCTGCTTCTTCTTCGCTGCCGTCACACAGCACATCGACAAGTTGCTCGTGCCAGTTCGCAGGGAGCGGCTGCGGGTTCATCAGAGTGTATCGCCAGTTCAGGTGGAGGACCTGGCTAATTCGGAGATGCCGAGCCAACACCTCACACTGGCTCAAGGCCGCCAATTCATGATGGAATCGCATGTGCGCCCGATGTACGTCGACCGGGCGCCCGGTATCGGCGGGAACGCTGAAGTACTTAGCGAATTGTTTGTCCAGCTTTGCCGCTTCCCACCTGACATAGCGCCGCTGCGCTTTTGTGGCGTTTTTCGCAAAAAGCCGGGCCGCTTGCGCTTCGAGCGCCTCCCGCAACATGTAGTGTCCGCGCACATCCTCGGGCTTGGGAACTTTAACGCGGGTGCCCACCCTGGGAAGACTTTCCACAAGACCCTCGGCCTCCAGTCTCTGAAGCGCCTGGGCGACCGGCAAAGGCGACATCTGAAACAGCTCGCCCAGCCGCCTACGCGTCAGCGGCGCGCCAAGTGGGAATGTGCCGTCGAGAATGCTGTCTCGAATTTGCTCGTAAACCGCTTCATTCAAGTTCATCTCGGTCCGGGATGTGTGTGGCCGCATCTTCGTTTCCTCCAGGACTCCCGCAAGGCTGCGTGTTCAGCCCTTTCTTCGAAGAGCCAGTGTCGCACGAAACCACGATTTCCGGATAGGCTGCGCTCGCACCGGCAGCGCAACTGGATTCCGTCTTCAGGAATATTTAACCATTACAATTGACATCTCAGTTGAATGGCGAATAACATAACACAGTATGAACCGGACATCGGTGAAGCTACTATTTCGCGACGTGATCCCTTTTGCAGCGCCTCTCGTAATGGTGAGCCTTTTATCGGCGGCTCAGGTTCCGGATTGGCGCAACATCACAAACGGAAGCGTCATGCTGAACGATGGTTATTCGGATCAGCCGTACGTCGTAAAAACGAACGATGGCGCCTGGCTCGCCGTCATCACAACGGGAAGAGGGGTGGAGGGGGCAACCGGCCAGCATGTGATTTCAGAGCGCAGCACAGACCTCGGAAAGACCTGGTCGGCGCCCTTAGATGTAGAACCAGCAAACGGCCCCGAAGCTTCGTATGCCGTACTTCTTAAAGTTCCATATGGGCGCGTGTATGTTTTTTACAACTACAACACCGACAATGTGCGGCAAGTGATTGCGGACAAGCCTACATACCCGGATGGGTATGCGCGCCGCGTGGATAGTCTTGGCCACTTCGTCTTCAAGTACAGCGACGATAATGGCCAAAGTTGGTCGCCCAAGCGCTACGACATTCCCATGCGCGCGTTCGAGATCGACCGGCATAACCCTTACGGCGGCAAGTTGAAATTTTTTTGGAACGTGGGCCGCGCGTTTACGTACGCCGGCGCCGGCTTCGTTCCTTTGCACAAAGTCGGCGGGCTTGGCGAGGGCTTCTTTACGTCTTCCGAAGGAGCTTTGTTGAAAAGCGCCAACATACTCACGGAACGCAATCCGGAAAAGATAAGCTGGCAAACTCTGCCCGATGGAGATATCGGCATCCGCGCGCCCGCCGGCGGTGGGCCTGTGGCGGAAGAACAGAGCTTTAGCGTTCTCAGCGACGGCTCGTTCTTTTGCGTGTTTCGTACGATCGCCGGATATTCCGCCTATACCTACAGCCGCGATGGCGGACATACCTGGGACCCGTCGCAATTCATGCGCTACGACGATGGACGCTTGATGAAGCATCCGCGCGCGGCGAATTTCGCATGGCGCTGCGAA
>DASYAX010000024.1:0-1718 GCA_036501045.1 Bryobacteraceae bacterium | reverse complement strand
TCGGCGACCTGCCTGACTAATTCCAACCGCGGCGTGAGGCCTCCCTGCCCCGGCGATCGCACGAGTTCGAGCCGGTTCGCTCCGCCTGCTTCGGCTTCGATCGCCTCTTCGCGAGAAGTGACGATCACTTCGAGAATCTTCGGCGGCGGCGCTGGCTGCCGGGTTACCTGCTGCATTGACTCATCTGCCGCATTCTAACCGGGCGCGTCCGGTTTAGTAACTGAACAGCCTTGTGACCAGGTAAAGAACGAGAATCAGAAGGGCCAGATAGCACAGTACCGCCCCGTAGACGCGCGGCCAAACCCTCAAAAAAGGGGGCGGCTCGTCACTCGACTGGCGGGGGAATTTGTGGTCCATGGCTTCCATTAGACAAATCGCGAAGATCGGCTACACTTAAGCCGTGGGAAATCACGCCACCACGCGCCAACCGATTAATGTGCTCGTTGTCGATGACGAAGAAGCGCAGCGTGTACCGCTGGCCGCCATGGTGGACGCTTGGGGATACAAAACCGAAACCGCCGCTGACGGGCAAGAAGCGCTGGATAAACTGTCCACATTCACGGCCAATGTCATCGTAACCGATTTGATGATGCCGCGGATGGACGGCTTCGAGCTGATGAAGCGGCTCGGTTCGGAGGGCAACATGCCGCCGGCCATCGTGCTTACCGCGTTTGGAAATATCGAGACGGCGATTCAGACCATACATGAGCTGGGTGCGTTTTGGTTTCTGGAGAAGCCGATACAGCCCGCGGCCTTGCGTGTACTCATCGAGCGCGCTGCCTCGCAAAGCCAGTTAACCGAGGAAACGGAGCGCCTGAAACGCCAACTGCAGTATCAGGGCGTGCTGGTGGATATGGTGGGCACGTCCCCGCAGATGCAGAGTGTATTCTCGGTAATCCGGCAAGTGGCGCCGAGCAAAGCGGCGCTCCTGGTGGTGGGCGAGAGCGGCACCGGCAAAGAGCTGGTGGCGCGTGCCGTTCATCAACTGAGCAATCGCCGGGGCGGCCCGTTTGTAGCGATCAACTGTGCGGCCGTGCCGGAAACGTTGATGGAGAGCGAGCTTTTCGGCCACGAGAAGGGAGCCTTCACGGGTGCCCTGGAACGCCGCGCCGGTTGCTTCGAATTGGCGCAAAATGGCACGCTCTTATTGGACGAGTTGGTGGAAATGCCGTCGGGCACGCAAGCCAAGCTGCTGCGCGTCCTCGAAGATTCGCGAGTACGCCGGCTGGGGGGCAAGAACGAGATTTCGGTGGATGTGCGGGTGATTGCGTCGACGAACCGCAATTTGGATGAAGCGCTGAAGAAAGGCGATCTGCGCGAGGATCTTTTTTACCGTCTCAACGTCTTCCAGATTCTACTTCCGCCTTTGCGGCAGCGGCTCAGCGATCTGCCGCTGCTGTGCGAAACACTGATCAGCAACTTGAACCGCAAGCATACGTGCAACGTGACCAACGTAAGCGCGGAGGTGATGGAGGCTTTTAAGAAGTATGGCTGGCCCGGAAACGTGCGCGAATTGCGTAATGTGTTGGAACGCGCCGTGATCATGGCCGGCGAAGGTGTTATCCAGGTGGCGCACTTACCATACGATTTCGGCGCGCCCGCAGGCTCGCGGCCGCCGGCCCATATTTTTGAGCCGGAAAGTGTCCGGCTGGCGGTGGGCACCACGGTGGATGAAGCGGAGAAGGCGCTGGTACAGCTCACGCTACAGCACACCAAGA
>DASYAX010000023.1:0-27540 GCA_036501045.1 Bryobacteraceae bacterium | reverse complement strand
CGCTAGCAAGAAAACAGACAAATTTAGCGGATAAAGCCGTCATTCACGCCACGTGCGGGATTTTTCATCCCTATATCCCTTTGGCGGCTGCCGCGCCCCCATTTCCGGTCACCTCGACTCCCGCCAACTCTTCCAAAACGCGAATGGAGCCGCAAATGTCGTCGTCGCCGTAACCTTTGGCGATGGCGGTGCGCAAAAGCTGTTGGGAAAGAGCGGTGAGCGGCAGAGGCACATTTAACTCGGCGCCAAAATCGACCATAAGCGCCATATCCTTTTCGAGCCACTTCACCGAAAACGTCGTGGAAAAATCGCGCCGGAACACCGCCGGCGCTTTCACCGAAATGAAGCCGGATCGGGCCGCGCTGTTGTTCAGAATGTCGAGCATGAGCTCGGGATCGACACCCGCTTTGGTGCTGAGCACCATTCCTTCGTTGAAGGCCTGTAGAAGATTGCCGAGAATCAGATTTTGCGTCAGCTTGGCGCGCAGTCCCATGCCATGCCCTCCGCAATAGTAAAGCGATTTGCCCATGGCTTCGAAATATGGCCGGATGCGATCGAATACCGGGCGATGGCCCCCGACCATAAATGTCAGCGTGCCGCCTTCTGCTCCCGCCTTCGAGCCGGTGCAAGGCGCGCCGAGAAAATCGACTCGGTTTTGCTCTAAAGCTGCCGCGAACTGAACGCTCTCGCTGGGAGAGACGGTGCTGCAGTCGACAATCACCGAACCTGGCTGTGCCCCTGTCTTTAAGCCTTCTTCGCCCAAAATCACTTCGCGGGCCATGGCCGTGTTGCCGACGCACATGAACGCGCACTCGCTATTGCGGGCGACATCCGCGGGCGTGGCGCAGGCCGTTGCGGAATGCGTTTCGGCAAATTGTTTCGCCTTTTGCGTACCGTGCGACCATACCGCCAGTTCGTGTCCCGCCTGTCGCAGGTGTTGAGCCATCGGCCCACCCATAATTCCCAAACCCAGAAATCCAAGTCGTGCCAAGATGTGTTGCCCCCTAATCCTATTGAGAATCGCTCAAAAATTCAGGATACCGGCTGCGATTGATATAGCCATAGTGGCTATATTCTTTGTGTTTATAATGAATGCATGGACGACTCATTGGATCCGGCGCCGCTTCTGCCCCTGCCTCCCGTAACCTTTCACATTCTGCTCGCGCTTTCCGCCGACGACAGGCACGGCTACGCCATTATCCAGGATGTGGCGGCGCGCACGAACGGCGAACTGAAATTGGGAGCCGGAACGCTCTATCGCTCCATTCAGCGCATGCTGGAGCAAAGTTTGATCGTCGAAACCGCCGAGCGTCCGGATAGCGAGTTCGATGATGAGCGGCGCCGGTACTATCGCATCACGCCCTTCGGGCAGCAGGTGGCGCGCGCGGAGGCCCGGCGACTGGTCGATCTGGTCAAACTGGCGCGGGCTAGCGGCTTCGTAACGGGGCGAGCGTGATGGGCTTCTATCGAGTTTTGCTCCATCTGCTGCCGGCCTCCTTTCGGGGGCAATACGGCGCCGAGATGCGCGCGGTGTTTGCGCGCCGCCGCCGTGAGTTGTCCAATCCCCTCGCTTGGGCCGTTCTATGGCTGGAAACGTTGGCCGACCTGGCCATAACCGCAGTCCAGGCGCACTGGGACATTCTGCGCCAGGATTTGCGGCACGCGGTGCGAACGCTGCGCCGCTCGCTGGGCTTTGCTTTGACGGCTGTGGCAGTGACGGCGCTCGGAGTGGGAGCGACCACCGCGGCGTTCTCGGTCACCGATCATGTCTTGCTCCGCCCGCTGCCCTTTCACGAGGCAGGCCGGCTGGTCAAAATCTGGGAAAACATTCCGGAGTATTCGGAGATGGATCCATCGCCCGCCAATTTTCGCGATTGGCGGCGATTCAATCCAGTGTTCGAATCGATGGCGGCTTATCGGTGGCTCGCGGTAAATCTGAGCGGCAGCGGCCAGCCCGTTTATATCGATGGGGCGTCCGTTACCGCCGGCTTGTTTCCGATGCTGGGTGTTCAACCGGCACTGGGCCGCTTCTTCAGCCCTGAAGACGACCGCAGCGGGGCGAACGGAACAGTATTACTGAGCGATCGTCTATGGCGGACAAGATTCGCGGCCGACCCGCTGATCGTGGGCCGGAAGATCGTTCTTGATGGCACCCCCTATGTAGTAATCGGGGTAATGCGTCCCGATTTCTATTTTCCGCGCCGTGACGTTGCCCTCTGGACCCCGATGCGCTTTGGGCCGGACGATTTTGCCGACCGGAACAACGATTATCTGCAAGTCCTCGCCAAGCTTCCGCCTGACACTTCGATCGAGCAGGCGGTGGCGCGGATGCGCGTAGTAGCAACCGAACTGGAGCGGCAATATCCGAAGGAGAACGCCCATGTTTCAGTCACCATCAAGAACCTGCACGAGCAGATTTCCGAACAGGCCCGCATGCTCCTGCTGGCGTTGGTGGCGGCCTCGCTTTGTCTGCTTCTGATTACCTGTACCAACCTGGCGAATTTGTTGCTGGCTCGCGGCATGGTGCGGCGCAAGGAAATTGCCGTCAGAACCGCGCTGGGAGCGGGCCGCGAGAGACTGGTGCGCCAGCTACTGACGGAAAGCTTGCTGCTGGCCCTGGCGGGAGGCGCTTTGGGAATCTTTCTGGCCGTCGAGGCCTTGCCGCTGCTGGTAAAACTCGTGCCAAACGCCCTGCCTATCGCGGAAGTGCCGGCCGTCGATTGGCGAGTGCTGAGCTTCGCGGCCTTACTCACGACGGTTACTGGAATCGGCTTCGGCGTGGTGCCCGCTCTTCGCTCGTCGCGGCCCGGAGTAGCGGGGCTTCACGAAGGTTCCCGATCCGGCGTGGGAGGCAGGCGAGAGCGGCTGCGAGCCATGCTGGTGGCGGGGCAGGTGGCTTCGTCGATCGTGCTTCTGATCTGCTGCGGCCTCTTGATTCGCGCTCTATGGCGCATCGAGGGCACGGACCCGGGCTTTCGAACCGCGGACGTATTGACCATGCGCACCTCCTTGCCCATGCCGAAGTACGAGGTCGCTGCCAAGCGAGTCCAGTTCTATACGCGGGTTCTTTCCAACATCAAATCGCTACCCGGCGTGCGCGGCGCTGCCTACATCAGCTTTCTGCCTATCGTCAACGGCGGCGGTGTGTGGCCCGTGGAAATGGACGGCGAATCGCGCGATCCGGCCACGCTCGACCACGCTAGCCTGCGATTTGTAACGCCGGGCTTCTTCGCGACCCTTGGGATACCCCTGCTCGCGGGACGGGATGCGCGCGAATCGGACAGGCTCGAAGCACAGCGCGTGGCCATCGTCAGCGCGTCGTTCGTGCGCCGCTACTGGCCCGGCCAGAGCCCGCTCGGCCGGCATTTCACCGTCGCCTTCGGAGACCGGACAGTCGTTGGTGTCGTGGGTGACATTCGCGTTCGCGGCCTGGAGCGAAATAGCGAGCCCCAAGTCTATCTTCCCTACCGGCAGGTGGCCGATGGTTGGCTCACCTGGTATGCGCCGAAGGACCTGGCGATTCGAACGGCTCTTGCTGCCAATCAGGTGATGCCGGCGATTCGGCGAATTATCGCCGCGGCCGACCCGGAACAGCCCATCTCGGACGTGCAGACACTTTCAGATATCGTTGGCTCCGACAGCGCCCCGCGCGCTGTGCAAGTCCGCGTCTTGTCGGGCTTCGCATTTCTGGCTTTTGTGCTCGCGGGCGTGGGCGTTCACGGGCTTCTTTCCTTTTCGGTATCGACCCGTTCCCAGGAATTTGGAGTGCGGATCGCCATCGGCGCCCAATCGCGAAATATTTTCGGCATGGTTTTACGCGAAGGCGCACTGCTCTGCGCGGTTGGCGGCGTCGCCGGATTGGTGCTAGCTTATGCGGCGGGGCGTTGGCTGCAGGCGGTGCTCGCGGGCGTGAATCCCGGAGATCCGATCGCCTTTCTCGCGGGCCTGGTCTTAATAGTCCTTATGGCGCTTGCCGGAACACTCCCACCGGCGCTACGGGCGGTGCGGACCGATCCGATTTCGGTCATCCGGAATGACTAGCGGGTTAAGACCATGGGCCGTTGACAAAATTTTAAAGAAAATTATCTAGCTTACCTTTCAACGACTTCACTTCTCCGGCGACCTCCGGCGCGAACGGCCGCGCGCTATCCCTAAGGCAGAACGGAGAGGGAATGAGGACATTATTCAGCGCAGTTCTGGCCATCGCGCTAGCAAGCGGCATCGCCTGCGCGCAAGATACCTTTGTCGTCACCGGAACCGCCATTCCAGCGGAGCTCCTGAAGCTCAACTACGGCTCCTTGCCCACGAGCGTTCGCGCCTTCGATCTCAGCATTTGCAATGTGACGGCGAACAAGCAATCGGTGGTCAGCAGCGAGATTTATCAGGCTCTTGCGAAGTCGAATGCCGGGCTGCAGCCCATCGGACGCCAGATCATGCTGGCGGCCATCCTGCGCAACCAGAACCATAGTATTGCTTCGATCCTCAATCTTGTATTAAATTCCGCTACCGGCGTGCTTTCCGTGCTTGGCGCGGCGAAAACAAAATTACCGCCTGGCGTGTTGGCTGGCGCCGCGTTGGGGTCTCTGTCGGCGCAGCAGTTGATCACCAATTTGCGACCGGTTCTGACCGCCGATCAAGTGGAAAAGTTCGAAAATCAGGTTCTCGAGCCGGCCCTGGTGCTGGATGGCGGCTCCTGCGCGGAACGCACGGTGTTTGCCTCGACCGCGGCTCCGAAACAGCAAACGAAATCTTTGAGCTTCCACGTTCGCTAGCCAGCGACCGTTCCCGCGCGTGTGTGGGGCACGCGTATAGGAGCAGCGGCTGGGCGGCTGCCCGCTCCTTTGGTGAGCACCTGGCATATGGCGATCGTGGGGTGGCGCCGGATCTGGGCAATCCGGCGCCACGTAGAGGCGCGCCGTTTGACATGGCGGTGCGCCTCTCGAAATCAACGTCCCTTGCAGAAACAACGCGACCATGACAGAGTAGCGGTTTGCATCGCTATTCCGAACGCTTGTCCTGGTCCGATCCAAAAAACAATTTCACTACGCTCCTGGACCAGAAACGGCGCGCCGGTATGCCGCTGGTGGATCTCTCGGTCTCGAATCCAACCGAAACTTTCACCGATTATCCGCATGCCCGCATTCGCGAGGCATTCCTTGCTCTCAACACCTTCCAATACCAGCCGGAGCCCCTAGGTGCCGAAGCGGCAAGAACCGCCATTGCCGGCTGGTATCGGCGCCGAGGCATAACGATTGAGCCAGGGCAATTGGCTCTGACGGCCAGCACTAGCGAGGCCTATGCGCTGCTCTTCAAACTGCTCTGCAATCCGGGCGACGAGATCGTTGTCCCGACTCCGTCTTATCCGCTTTTCGACTATCTGGCGTTGCTCGAATCCGTCAAGCCTGTGCCGTACCGCCTCGCTTACGATGGCAATTGGTTTATCGATTTCCCAAGCCTGCAGGCGGCGATTTCTCCCCGTACGCGAGCGATTGTCACAGTGAACCCAAACAATCCGACTGGCTCTTTCTTGAAGGCGCCGGAAGCGGAGCAGCTTATCGCCATTGCCCAGCAGCGTAACCTGCCGGTCATTTCGGACGAGGTCTTCATGGACTTTCCGCTGGTGACGTCCGAAGGTCGCGTACGCACGCTGATCGGCCGCGATACCATTCTGAGCTTTTCGCTGAATGGCCTTTCCAAAACAGCCGGAATGCCTCAAATGAAATTGGCATGGATCGCGATGAACGGCCCCTCCGAAGCGCGAGCGGCCGCCCGCACGCGCCTGGAGCTGCTTCTCGACACCTACTTGTCCGTTGGCACGCCGGTGCAAGATGCCCTCCCGGATTTGCTCGAAATAGGAGGCGAAATGCACGCGCAAGTAACCGCTCGATTAGAAAGCAATTGGACCGCGCTCGCCACCCTGCTTGAGAGTAGTCCAGTCCAGCAACTGCATGTTGAAGGAGGTTGGTCGGCGATTCTCAGGCTCCCAAACGTACTACCTGAAGAGACATGGGTAACACACCTACTCGCCGATTGCGGCGTAGTCGTCCAGCCCGGTTATTTCTTCGATATCCTTTCAGGAGCCAATGTGGTTGTCAGCCTAATCACCCCGCCCGAGATTTTCATTGAGGGTATTCGCCGGATTCGGCATTTCGCCGGACAAGTATGAAAACACTGTATTTGTTCGCGGCAGCCTACCTTACGTTGATGCTGATTGCCATCTTCACGCTGCCGTTGCGCTTGGGTGAGATCTTGCAAGCCGCCGGCGTGGTCCACTTTTCCTTTGGCAGTTTTTTCGAGCGTATTGCACAGACGCCCGCCGCCGGGCCGCTGGCCAACTTGGTTCAACTACCTTTCGCTCTGTCAGCACCCTCCTCGCGCTTTGCCCTGCGATTACCCTCGCTCGTATTCGCACTGGGATCCTGCTGGCTCTTTTTCAGGCTCGCCAAGCAAGTTTCTCTGGATCGCCCTTATTTGGCGCTGCTGGTATTTCTGGCCCTGCCGGTTCATTATCAACTGGCGACCCAGGGACGCCCTTATGAGCAGGGTCTCTTTCTTTTGATGCTGGCGACGCTCTTCTTCCTTCGCCTGCTTGATGCACCGTCCGTTCCGTTCGCTGTCTCCTATGCGGCTCTATTGACAGCATGTATCTTCACCGAACCGGCCTGTTACCTGCCGGCCATAGGCTACATGCTCTTCCTGCTTCGCTTTGTGATCTCCAAGGCAATCCGGCGAGCTCTTTGGTTTACTCTCCCAGCTACCGTCTTGCCCGTGCTGTTATTTGCACCCTACTACGTCTGGTCGCATCCGCATGCCGATCCTGCATGGCCGACCGAGCAGCTTGCTGTCTACTCCTGGCCTTTCCCCATTCAGGTTCTTGAGAGCGTGGCGCCCGGCGATTGGAGTAGCGTGGCGGCCATTGGGCTCTTTGTTCTGCTCTTGATCGGTTTCCTGGCGGGAGCCTTGAGCACTTTTCGAATGACAACCGGTCCCGTCCGCAAGCGCATTCTGTTGTTTTGCCTGGCGGGCGGCACGCTCGTTCAGATCCTGAGCCTGTTGTTCGTCAATTCATGGAACAATGCCCCTTTCACTCCGAGCGACATTCTTTGGGCCGCGCCCAGCTTGGTTCTGCTGACCTTCGCGGCGATCCAATGGCTCTCCAAAACGCCGTTGTTCCGATCCGCCTTAATCGGTCCGATTCTCGCGGCCCTTCTTGTTGCCCTCTGCGTGCCGGCCGATCTGGAGTACCTGGCTAACCGCCGCGACGACCTGCGCGATTTGACCGGCCTGATCAAGCCGCAGTTGGCCGGCGACGCCTGCGTCATCTTCACTTCCGAGAAGCAATCGCGCTATCTTTTTCTGCTTTTTCAGCCGGAACTGGAACGCTGGGAATGCCAAAACTTCTTGCATCGGCGGATCGTACTGGCGATTCATCCGTTCGTCAAGCCCGAGGAGCAGCGTGAGGTCGAACAATACTTTCGCGGGCTGAACTTCGTCGAAACAAGCCGCCTCAAGGCGGCCGGGGGCGAAGTCATCACGTTGCGTCAGGGCCGCTAACATTCCGCGCGGCCGCTACTCCAAACTAAAGACTTGTTTGATTTGATAGTTGCTGCCTGCCACCAGGTCCCGGACCGTAAGCACAATCGTGTACTCGCCGCGCTCGCTGTCTCGCGGCGTGATCACGTTAATGCTGCCCGGCACGAACTGCGCGGGATAAAAGCTGCCATCCGTTAATTCAGCGGCCGTAGGCTGGTCGAGAAAGGTCTTGCCGTCCGGCCGGTATACCGTTAGGCCATACGCCAGCCGGTACGTATTTTCCGGAGCAAGCTGGTAGCCGGCCATGTTAAAGCGCGCGTATACTGTATCGCCCGGACTGTACGCAGCCACGTCGAGGCTTTGCCGGTCGTTTTCCTTGCGAAAAAACCGGAAGTTCTCGACGGTAACTGCCGGCGATGGAACGATCTCGACGCCCCCGATCCGAAATGGAAAATCGCCGGCCGTCTCGCTCTTCGCCACCAGGTCTTTGACCACCACATGAAGGTGAAGCTTGCCTGCAGCTACGAAAGAAGGCAGCAAAAACGATGCCCGGCGCTTGGGAGTCCAGTTCTTGTCTTCCGGATTCAGCTCCTCGTCGATAGCGCCGGAGACCGATGGCGTAAGAGCCACATCGTGCGCGTCTTCCGGGGTGATTATATAGCTGAGAGAGATCTTGCGAACTTCCGCCGTTTCACCGCTTTTCACTGCAAATCCCGCCACTTGGAAACGAAAATAAGCGTAGTCTCCTGGGTAAAAAAGGTAATCAGGTGAGACAAACGGCGCGTCTTCCGAAGGCTCGATGCCGGCGTCGAGGATCGCCAGTGAAGTCTCTGCCGCCCCGTAGACGTGCTTTTCCAGTAAGAAAAGAAGCGAGCTAAACACCACTAAAGCAACGAGCGGGTATCGGCCCGCATCCAAACTGACAGTTCCGCGCGCGGTCATTGGGAGTTTCATCACATGTGGGATCGGCATCGGGTTTTTAAGGCAACCGGGGCTTTCGCCCTTTGGCCGTTGCTGTCATTACTTTGCACTGCTCAATCGGTGCACCCCGTTACCGGGCGTCATATTGCGCCCGTCATGGGCCTGAGTGGAGCCGACTGGCTCGATAGACAGGAGCGGGTACGGGAAGAACAGCCGGAAAAAGCCATCGCTGAATTAAATCTTAAACCCGGCATGTTCGTGGGCGATGTCGGAGCGGGAACCGGCTTTTACAGTCTTCGTGTGGCGCGCGCCGTTGCGCCCAACGGGGTGGTTTACGCAAACGACATTCAGCCCGGAATGTTAGAGAAGCTCAACGCGAATGCCACCGCGCAAAACGTCAGAAACGTAGTAACCATTCTCGGCACGGAATCGGATCCGCGGCTACCCGTTGGCAAGTTGGATCTCGTTTTGCTGGTGGATGTCTATCACGAATTTTCGCGGCCCCAGCGAATGCTCGAAGGGATCCGCGAATCCTTGAAACCCAATGGCCGCCTGGTGCTGCTCGAGTATCGCAAGGAAGATCCGACCGTTCCCATTCGCCCTGAGCACAAAATGAGCGTTGAGGAAGTGAAGGCCGAGGTGACGCCGGAAGGCTATCGATTCGAGAAAGTGGTGGATACGCTGCCCTGGCAGCACATCATTTTCTTCCGAAAAAGCCAGGCTGTCCGATAGGCGGCTGGCAAGATAGGAAGCAGCAGTCTAAGGCTGCCTTGCATCTGACACAAAGCGCTTCTCCGGCTCCGATCGGCCGGTACATCACGTTTGACCGCGAGCATTGGAAGGCCCTCCGGGCCAGCACGCCGCTGCTGCTGAACGAAGAAGAACTCACGGTGCTGCGCGGCATCAACGAGCAGGTCTCGCTGCGTGAAGTCAAAGACATCTATGTCCCGCTTTCCCGTTTGTTGAATCTGCACGTGGCAGCGGTCCAGCATCTCTACGAAGCCCGGCGGGAATTCATGGGAGCGCCTGCGCCTCTGAAAGTGCCTTATATCATCGGCATCGCCGGCAGCGTAGCGGTCGGCAAGAGTACCTTTTCCCGCGTGCTTCGCGCCTCGCTCGCGCGCTGGCCCGATCATCCCAACGTGGCACTGGTCACCACCGACGGATTTCTGCACCCGAACGCTACACTCGAGCGGCGCGGCTTGATGAAGCGCAAAGGCTTTCCCGAGAGCTACGACCAGCGTCTGCTATTGCAGTTTCTCGCCGACATCAAAGCGGGCGTGCCAACCGTCTCAGCGCCGGTTTATTCGCATTTGCATTACGACATCGTCGCGGGCGCTTTGCAGCATGTCGAGCAACCGGACATTCTTATGATCGAGGGACTGAACGTGCTGCAGTCGCCCGACGGCCAGCGCGATGGCTCGCGGGTGTTCGTATCCGATTTCTTCGACTTCTCTATTTACCTGGATGCGGAAGAAGAGATCATCGAGCGCTGGTACGTGGAGCGGTTTCTGCGCCTTCGCGAGACCGTGTTCCAAAACAAGTCCTCCTATTTTCACCGCTATGCCGCGTTGAACGAGGCGGAAGCGGTTCGAACCGCGCGGCAGATCTGGGAAGAAATCAATCTGTTGAACCTACGCGACAACATCGGCCCAACGCGTGAACGTGCCCACCTCATTCTTGAAAAGGGCGCGGACCACCTGGTGCAGAACGTTTTGCTGCGGCGAATTTAGTGCGCTATGGCGGCGCAAACCAAATCGTGCAGGCGCTCCAAATCGGCCTTAATGTCTTTCCCTAAGTGCGCCCGCAACGCGCGCCGCTTGCGCTCGGCCAGCACCTGGAAATCGCCACGCGCTTGCGCCGCTTTGACCACGCCGAACGTATATTTCTGCTGAGGTACCGCCAGATCTTCGGCATCGTCGCAGGTAATCTGCAGGAATACGCCCGAGTTCGGGCCGCCTTTATAGGCTTGGCCGGTACTGTGAAGAAATCTCGGGCCGAAACCGAGCACCGTAGCCACCCGTTTTGCCTCCAGAATCTCCTTGCGGATCTCTTGCAGCTTCGCCTCGTACTCCGGAAACATCGGAAGATAGGCCAGCAGGCCGAAATAGTCACCGGGCTTCACGCGATCCAGATGCTTGCGAATCACGCCACCAAGTGTGGGATGTGCGCCGTTCAATAGCGCATCCGCATTCACCTTGTCGGTGAACAGCTTGATGCCGTCCTGGTCCAGGATCGGCTTTTCGGCAGGCAGCGAACCGTTCTTTTCGTATTCTGTGGTAAGCTCGCGGGTCACGATTTTACTTGCTTCGACATCCGGTTGATTAAAGGCATCGATGCCAATCACCGAGCCCGCCACCGCCGTCGCAATCTCCCATTGGAAAAAGGTCTGACCGATGTCGTAAAGATCTTTGACGCCGATGCGGATCACCGGCTCGCCCGCCTTCTCGATCGCCGCCACAGCCGCTTCTTTTTCGGCATCGCTGTCGCCGGTGAAGTAAAGGTACGCAAACATGCGGTCTTTACCGTATTGATCGGGGTCCAAGAGCGGCTCGCGGTCCACCGGAATCAGCCCGTGCCCTTGCTTGCCGGTGGATTCCGCCAGCAACTGCTCGAGCCAGGCGCCCAAATCGCGCAGCGACTCCGAGCAAATGAGCGTCACTTTATCCCGCCCAAATTTGGTCGCAGCCGTGCCCAGGATCAATCCAAGCAAAACTCCGGGATTTTGTGCAGAGTTCACATTTTGGCAGGCTTCCACCATGGCCGAGGTGCGCTTCAGAAACCGCTGCGTGTCGAGTCCCATGCCGGCGTGCGGAACAAGTCCAAAATCGGAGAGCGCCGAATAGCGGCCACCAATACTTGGATCGCCATGATAGAGCTGCCGGAACTCCAGCTTCTGCGCCACGCCTTCGAGCTTCGAGCCCGGATCCGTAACGGCGATAAAGTGATGCCCTGCCCTGTCCCCTACGGCTTTCCTGGTCTCTTCGTAGAAATACTGCATGTAAATGTTCGGCTCGAGCGTTGTGCCCGACTTGCTCGAAACGCAGAACAACGTACGCGCCGGGTCGATTTTTGCCCGGATGCTCCTGATCTGGACGGGGTCCGTCGAGTCCAAAACCAACAGCTCCGGCGCGTTACGCTGCTTTCCAAAGGTGATACTGAACACCTCCGGACAGAGACTGGAGCCGCCCATGCCGAGAAGCAGCAGATGACTGAAGCCGTCTTCCGCAATCTCGGCCGCAAGCGCTTTGAATTTCGAAACGCCGGCAAGCTGCCGTTCGACAATATCCAGCCAGCCGAGCCACTTGCTCTCGTCGGTGTTAGTCCAGAGCGAAGCGTCTTTCTTCCAAAGCCGCGCGGTCGATCCGGCCTGGTCCCAGCTTTTCCGCGTCGCTTCGAAAGACTTCTCCAGATCGCCCGGCAGCGAGTAAGCAAAGCTCTCCAGATCCAAACTGGCTTGTGTGTTAGCGGAACTCATTCTCCTCGATTCCTTTCACCTTGTTCAGGCGGCGCACGTGCCGTTCCTCGCCGCTGAACTTCGCATTCAAAAACGCCTCCGTGGCATCCTGCGCCATCATGGGCCCAATGATGCGCGAGCCGAGCACGAGCACGTTCATGTCGTCATGCTCCACGCCTTGATGCGCCGAGTAATGGTCGTGGCACATCGCGGCACGAATCCCTTTGAACTTGTTGGCCGCCACCGAAACGCCAACGCCGCTGCCGCACACCAGAATGCCGCGCTCGGCGACGCCGGAACGCAGATCCTCGGCGACCAGCACGGCATAGTCAGGATAATCGTCCGGCGTGCCAGGCACGAAAGTGCCGACATCGTGCACTGCGTGACCCAGCTTTTTGACCAGCTCGATGAGCTGTTGTTTCATGTCGTAACCTGCGTGATCCGCACCGATAGAGATCTTCATTTGGTCAATCTCTAGGTTAGCTCCGCCGCAGGACGAGCGAAGCGTTCAATCCGCCGAACGCGAAGGTGTTGGACATCGCCACTTCCAGATTCGCCGGCTGCGCTTGATTTGCGATCACGCGCAGATGGCACGCCGGATCGGGAGCTGTGAAATTGACGGTTGGCGGTATCAGACCGTGTTGGAGGGCCAAAATCGTGGCGATCGCTTCGATCGCGCCCGCCGCGCCCAGGGTGTGTCCATGCATCGACTTGGTCGAGCTGACGGGCAACGTTCCGGCCGTGCTCGAAAAGACGGTCCGGATCGCTTGGCTTTCGATTGCGTCGTTTGCCAGAGTGCCGGTTCCATGCGCGTTGATGTAATCGATGCGCTCCGGCGCGATTCCGGCATCGCGAAGCGCCCATGCCATGGCCCTCACCGGCCCTTCGACGCAGGGCTGGGTGATGTGATGGGCATCGGAGCTCATGCCAAATCCGATAACTTCCGCGGCGATCGGCACGCCTCGCCCTTGAGCGTGCTCCCAATCTTCGAGCACCAGCATGCCCGCGCCTTCGCCGAGCGATAAACCGCGGCGGCCAGTCGAAAAGGGCCTGCACACTTCCGGCGACACCACCCGCATCGCCTCCCAAGCCCGCAGCAGCCCTTCGGCAAACACCGCTTCGCTGCCGCCTGCAATCGCCGCCGTCACTTGGCCGCTGCGTACCATCCAAAACGCTTGTCCAAGCGCGTGATTAGAAGAAGAACAGGCGGTGGACACGGTATAGGCGGGCCCGTGAATACCGAACTCGAGCGAAATGCGGCTCGCGCCTGCGTTGGCCATGGTGCGCGGAATGGTTAGCGGAGCCACCCGCGGATTATTTTCGCGATAGAGCCGGAGATAGCCGTCTTCTTCGCTGAATTGGCCGCCGACGCTGGTACCGGTGATTACTGCCGAGCAATCCGCCAGCTCGCCCCGGAACGTGAGACCGCTTTGCGACACCGCTTCGCGCGCGGCCACGGCCGCGAGTTGCGCAAAACGCTCGAGCATGACCAGGTCTTTTTCACTGAAGTAGTCGAGCGGCCGGAAATTTCGCGCTTCCGCGCCGATTTGAAATTTGTAGGGAGGCGCTCCGGGGTCACCGAGCGCTGCGATGCCGCATTCTCCGCTCGCCATGCGCCGCCAGCACTCCGGCACCGAATTTCCAAGAGCGCAAACCAATCCCAAGCCGGTGACGGCCACCCGCCTCAAGCAGTATTGTCCTTCGTTTCAGCCAGCATGGCTGCGGGCTCGGCCGTGCTCGCACCTTCGAGCAGCGTACGTACTCCATCGACCGTCTGCCGCACCGAGCGCAGGTTCTGTACGCCATCGTCGGGAATATTGATGTTGAATTCGCTCTCGATCGCGAAGACAATGTTGATCCCATCGAGCGAATCGATCTTCAGCTCTTCAAATGTGCTGTCGAGCAAAATGGATTCCGCGGGGATGCGCTGCGTTTTCGCAATCACGGCTATCACTCTGGCTGCTAAATCGTCGGTTTCCGGCTGTGCGGGCATCTGTCGAACATCATCATAACCCCCGGCCTGCCACTCTTGCGCTTAAGCGGAAAAACCGGTCCGTCAAAAAAGAAGGCCGGGCGCTAAGCAGACGCGCCCGGCAATTGCTATCAGGAGATGGCGTAGGAGGCTGCTATCCCGAGATGCACACAGGAGGTAACTTAACCCAAAAGGCCGCCGTGCCCGAGGCAGGCGATTTCCCAACCGGAAATGCGATATCTCGCCAGCATGGGAGGCAGCACAAGATCTAAAATATTCGGCTTGGCCGAGCGGAAGCAGCATGGCGCCGAGACGATCGGCACATCGTCTTTGTAGCTCAATAGCATCAGGTTGCCAGGTTCCACCGGAGCGAGGAAACGCTCCACATGCGCTCCTAGCCTCACCATCGCGCGCCCCACTACATCCTCCGGACCGGCAGGCGCTGTGGTGGAGGCGACCAGAATCGACGCCGGCTTCGTTCGTAAGAGATGCTGCAGGGACCGGACGACTTGCTCTTCATCCTCCACCGCGGACAAAGCATATCGGACTTTGCCGCCGAAGCGCTCCACGCGAGTGCGGACGATGTTCTCAAAAAGAGTGCGAGCGCGATCTCCATGTACCGGGTCGGTATATAGGATGCCGACACCGGCATCGCGGATCGGCCTGGCCTGCAGGATCGCTCCACGTTCGTTCAGGATCGACAATACAGCCTCGAGCTGCGATTGCGCCACCGCAAAGGGCGTGCTCTTAATAGTAGCGATGCGGTCGCCAGCGCGCACGTAGCTGTAATTTTGAACCGTTGCGATCACCACACTACTAGTGCAGTTGATCTGGTTCAGCAGCTCGCAATCGACCAACGCACAGGAATCGGCCGTGGCGATTAGATTGGCGCGCCCGCCGGCGGCCAGGCGAATTTCCACTGACCCACAGCACATCGCTTCGGCGACTGCCATGACCGCTTCGTCCTCGCCGATTTCACCTTCCTCAAGCTGGGTTACCCATACTTGCTGCATTCCTTCCGTCTCCAGGAGGCGAATATCTTCATCGCTTAATATGTGGCCTTTTGCCAATAATTTCCGGCCACCAGGTCTGAAAATGGTGCAGCAAAGAACGCGTCCGGCAGAACTTTGGACATCAACGGTTAAGGCTCGCAATTTATTTTTCCTTCCCTGAATAGCAGCCAAGTACTAAGCGGCTGTGGTACTGAGTATACTGGTACCACCAGGGAAAAATCTAGTAAAAAATGCGAAGAAAGGAACTTTTTACCGTATATTTGATGAGTAAAAACCCTAGTTTTGTATTTACTTCGCCTGTGATGGATGTCGTACAACGGTTGGAAGCTGAATTAGTTCCAGCGTTCTAGTACTTTCGATACCATTCTGATGCTCCGTGTTCACAAATCGTAGTCGCTTTAGCACCGCAATTTCGTCGCAATTCTGGAATTTCGGACAACGAAGACAATCTTTCCACGCCTTTAAAGGCAGCTCCCCGCGCTCAATTTCGTGGAAGCCGAGCTTTCCGAAGAACTCCGGCACATAAGTAAAAGCGAAAATCGCTTCGAGGTCGTTCTCATGCGCTTCCTGCTCGAGCGCTTCCACAATGGCGCGCCCAATGCCGTGTTGTTTGATTTCGGGCAACACAGCTAAGGAGCGAACTTCGGCGGTAGTGGGAGTGTAAAAATGCAGCGCGCCGCACCCGGCCAGCAAGTCACCGTCATAGGCAACCGAGAAATCGCGAATGTGTTCGGACATCTCAAATTCCGTGCGCGGCAGCATAATGCCCTTGGCTGCATAGGAATTGATGATGGCCAGCACACCCGGAATGTCGCGCATGGCTGCTTTGCGTACGGCAACTTTTGTTTGCGCCGCTGTCATGCGACCTCCTGGTTTGCGTGAGTCAGGCGCGTACCCAAGCGCTCACCGGCGAGTAAGCGTTGGCAGACGCCGCGTTCCTGCCCTGCTGCAATGAGGACTTCGGAAAGCCCGCCTTCGAGCGACCATGCGGCCGCTTCCAGCTTGGCTTGCATGCCGCCATGCGCCACACCCGAGGCGACCAACTCGCGAATCCCGGAGACCGTCAGCTCCGGGATCAATTCTCCGTCCCCGTTCTTTACACCTGGAACATCGGTGAGAAAGAGCAGTTTATCGGCCCGCCAACCTAATGCGCAAGAAACCGCCATTTGATCGGCATTCACGTTGTAAATATTTCCCTGGCGGTCGCCGGCGATACAAGCAATCACCGGTAGATAGCCCGCCTCCCCCAGCAAACGAAGCAATTTGCCGTCGGTGCGCTCCGGTTTACCGGCAAACTGCAATTCCGGACTGAGCGGCGCCGCCATGGTGAGCGCCCCATCGACTCCCGATAGCCCAACCGCCGGCTGCCCGGCCGCCAAAATCGCCGCCACCAGTTGTTTGTTGAGGCTGCCGGCAATTATCTTGGTTACCGCATCGATCGCCGTCTCGTCCGATACGCGCAGGCCGCCTATGAAGCGGCTCCGGACGCCGCGCTCCTCGAGAAAGCGCGTTACCTGTTTGCCGCCGCCATGCACCACCACCAGCTCATAAGAGCCCGCCAGCGCCGCGAGCTCCGCTGCCATACTCGATCGTTTCGCCGGATCGTCAAGCAGCGTGCCGCCCAGCTTGATCAGAACCTTCACAACAGCGCCTCGGTTTCCGGATAATCGAGCAGCAGGTTCATATTCTGAACCGCTTGGCCGGCTGCGCCCTTAACCAAATTGTCGATCGCCACGACGATGATCGCGCGTTGGCTGGCAGCGTCGAAAACAAATCCAATATCGCAATAGTTGGTATGCTGAACGGCTCGCAAATCCGGCGCCTTACCGGGCGCGTACAGCCGCACGAACGGCTCGCCGGAGTAGCGTTCTTCGTAAACGGCGAGCAGATCCACCGCTTTCTCCACCCGCTCCAAGCGCACATAGATCGTTTCCAGAATCCCTCGCTCTACCGGTAGAAGATGCGCGGTGAAGGTGAACTCGCGCTCCCCTAAACCCGAATTTTGCAATACTTCCGGTACGTGCCGGTGCTCGACAATGCCGTACGCGCTGAAATTCCCGGCCACCTCGCAAAAACTGGTTTTAAGCGAAGGCTTCCGCCCCGCTCCGCTGACGCCCGACTTGGCGTCGCAAATGACGCCGCGCGCCCGATCGACAATCTGCGCATCGAGCAGGGGCCGAATCGCCAGATTAGCAGCCGTCGGGTAGCAGCCGGGGTTGGCTACCAAACGCGCGCCGCGGATCTTCTCTCGATGAAACTCCGGCAGGCCATAAACCGCGTCGCCAAACAACGCGGGAGCCGTGTGCCGGTGCCCGTACCAACGCGAATAGGTTTCCGCATCCTGTAAACGGAACGCCCCGCTCAAATCGATGACCTTCGCCCCGCGCGCTAGAATGCCCGGCGCCAGCTCCATCGATACCTCGGGCGGCGTCGCCAGAAACACCACGTCGAGCCCTTCCTGCTCGATGGCCTCCGGTGTAGCGGCTATGCTTTTGGGTGGCTTCTGACCGAGCGGCGCCACACGTTGCTCCGAATCGGAACGATGCTCGATCAAAAAAACATCGACGCCAGGATGGCGCGCCAGGATCTGGACCAGTTCCACGCCGCTATAGCCCCGAAAGCCCGCGACACCAACCTTGTGCCGAGTTGAGTAATTATTCACTGCGATGAATAATTATACTACAGTTGCTCTGTCGCTGAACGAGCGGCCAAGTCCCCTAGAACCGGCAATCGGACTTGTTCCTCATGAGCAGCCTTAATAAGGAGATAAATCCAACAGACAAATAGGACAATTTTGAGGGCCGACACAAAAACGTGCTCCACGCCCCAACTGGGAACACCCAGAATCAGGATCGGCATGGCGGAAGACACTATCAGCCAGGCCACAAAGAGATAGACCGATTGAAACGCGTCGAAGCGCACGCGGCCGTTTGCCCGGAATCTCTGCGATGCCAGGAACACAATGGCCGGGATCGCGCCAAATACCGGGATATAGCAGAGAATGCAGGCCGTTCGATCACTAAGGCCGTCTAAGAAATCGGTGTACTGAGAAGGCGGCCGAGTTCGCGGTTGTGCCGCTCCGCAGTGGGCGCAAAACGCTCCATTCGCATCGACACTACTTCCGCAATTCGTACAAAACGGCACCGTCCCGCTCTCCTGATCTCAACTTGTATCTAAAACTACGCAAAAGAGCAAATCATTGTTCCGGTCCGGGCGCACGCTTTGTTTTATATGGATTTTGTTGATCGAGCAATTCGTAGCGTCCCCGGTACCGGTCGGGGGCGGCCTGAGAGTCGGCCTTGAGATGCAGAACCTGATAGCCATCTTCGCTCCGGTAGGCCGGCCATGCCGGGAGACCCGGGCCGTTTGGATTGCCGTTTTTCGCAAAGTTCGACCAATAGCTCGACATCAGATCGGATAGCTGATGATCTTGCGGACGCCAGGGCAGTTTCTTCGATGACAGCATGCCAAAGACGAACTCGATTTCGGCGGAGTGGTAAGCCCCGCGTTCCTCGGCGGATTTCGTAGCGGCCGGCGGCGCGTCCTCAAATTCGTAGCGAAAGACGGGAGAGTTTCCGGTGGCATTCTGCATCTCGAGCCATTTCCACGTCGAGTAAGCAATGAACCGATCCCCCGCAAGATCCTGCGCCGATCGTTTCGCCTGGGCATCGGTTTCAGCGGGATACAGCTTCAGAAAGTCGCGTGCGTTATCGGGGAAGAGTGCGTGGATCTTCAAGCGAAAATTGCGCGCCGTGGCCTTCTCTTTTCCGAAGATGGCGTGATAGCTGCCTTCATCGGCATTCCATCCGGCCAGTAGCGGGATGTGGCTTTGCAGCCCGCTGGCGAATGCGGCATAGACACTCTGCGGCAGGAAATAGCCGTCGATATTCGGTGCGAAGTGAATCGGGCCCTCCTTCGATGCGGCCAATAGAAGATCGGCGGCGGACTTCGTCCGGAGGATCGCCAGGGACGCCGTCTTGAACGACGACAACGCAAACTTTACGTCCGCTTCCTCCGATTGACCGAGCAATTTGAGGGGCAGCGAGGCGCCAAAGAACGCACCGCTCTCGCCGATAGCCCGTTGAAACAGTCCCTGGGCCAGCGGAGACGCCATCAGGGCGCTTACGGAGAACGAGCCGGCCGATTCCCCGAAAATCGTGACGTTTCGCGAATCGCCGCCGAATAGCGCAATATTTTCGTGGACCCATTCGAGCGCGGCCACTTGGTCAAGCAGACCATAATTCCCCGAAGCATTGTGCCCGGACTCTTTGGCAAGCTCGGGATGCGAGAAGAATCCGAAGATACCGAGCCGGTAATTGAGGCTGACGACCAGCACTCCTTTCTTGGACAAATTGCCGCCGTCCTGCCGCGGTTCCGAAGTGCCTCCTGCGGCAAATCCTCCGCCGTAAATCCAGACCATCACTGGCAGGCGGGCATCCGCCGAAGCAGTGGCGGGCATCCACAGGTTCAAGGTCAAGCAGTTTTCGCTCGGTCCATCGTCGCGAAAGACCATGTCCTTATAAATACGCCCCTGCATGCAGCGCGGCCCATACTCCACCGCTTTCCGAATCCCGGCCCAACTGGCGGCAGACTGCGGCGCGCGCCAGCGTAGTGGGCCCACGGGGGGCGCCGCATAGGGGATGCCTTTGAATGTCCTGACCTTGCCATCGGCGCTGATGACACCTTCAAGCACTCCGTTTGGCGTCTGTACCCGCGAGGTACGGAGCGTCTCCGGCGTCTGCGCGGCGCAGAGTCCGAAGGCCATGGCCAAAATCAGGGCTGCTACAGATTGCGTTTTCATTCGATCGTTTGTCAGCGTATCAGTTTTGATAGCATCGGGCACATGCGAGTTTTCTCCGTTGCCTTTTCTCTGGTGCTGCTGGTTTCGTCACTGCGCGCGGCCGATAAAAAAGGTTTGCAGATTTTCTTCATCGATGTGGAAGGCGGCCAGTCGACGCTGTTTGTGACGCCGGCGGGACAGTCTCTGCTGGTGGATACCGGCTGGGGCTACAACGCCTTTCGCGACGCCAACCGAATTGTGGCTGCGGCCAAACGGGCAAAAATCAAGAAAATCGATTACGTAGTGATCACGCACTACCATAGCGATCACGTTGGCGGCGTGCCGCAATTGGTTCAGAAACTGCCGGTCGGCACGTTCGTCGATCATGGGCCGCTGCGCGAAACATCGAAGGCCGAACAGACGCTCTTCAGTGAGTATCAGGCAGCCATCGGCAGCGCCAATCACATCACGGCGAAACCAGGCGATACCATTCCGATCAAAGGCATGGAAGTGACCGTCGTCTCGGCCGACGGCAATGTGATTGGACAAGCGCTTCCCGGCGCGGGCGAGGCGAATCCAAGCTGTTCCGGCGTCGAGCAGAAGGCCACCGACCCGAGCGAGAATGCACGCTCGGTCGGCATGGTCATGCAGTTCGGTAAATTGCGGATCGTCGATTTGGGCGATCTGACGTGGAATAAAGAACTGGAATTGATGTGTCCGAACAACAAGCTGGGGCATGCGGACGTTTTCGTCGTCTCGCATCACGGGATCGATCAGAGCAATAGCCCGGCGCTGGTGCATGCCTTGCAGCCGCGCATTGCCGTGATGGACAACGGCGCGAAGAAAGGCGGTGTTCCATCGGCTTGGGACATTATCAAATCGTCGCCGGGTTTAGAGGACCTCTGGCAGCTCCATTTTGCGGATGCCGGCGGCCAGGAGCACAATACCCACGATCCTTTTATCGCCAACGTATCGGACACCGACACGGGCTTTTATCTTAAGGTGACGGCGCACGAAGACGGCAGCTTTGAAGTTTTCAATCCGCGTAATAAGTTTTCGAAATCGTATCCGGCGCGCTAACTTCAGGTCGTTAATTAATAACGTCAGTTGGTCCTAAACGGACTTCCGAACCGCTTCTACCTCCCTGAACTCCCTTACCGCCCGAAATTCCTTTCTCAAAAGCAGTATCGCCCCAACGAAGGTCAGAGTATCGCCAGCTAGACCCAGGTAGGTAGCAGGTTCCATGCGGGAAACGAGGGAAGCGGATCAGCCGAAGAAGTCGCGCACTTTTTCAAACACGCTTTTCTCTTGCGGCAGATTTTCCGTGGGGAGCAGGATGGCCAACTGCTCGAACAGCCGGCGTTCATCGCGTGTCAGCTTCTTCGGAACCTGGACATCCAGGTGCACAAACAGGTCGCCGCGGGCGCGGCTGTTAAGCAGCGGCACGCCGAGATTCCGGATGCGGAACTGAGCGCCCGGCTGAGTGCCTTCGGGCACCAGGATCTGCTGCGTTCCGTCAAACGTCTCAATCTCGATCTCCGCGCCCAGCACCGCCTGCGCCACATTAATTGGCAGCGTGCAATGCAGATCGTTTTCACGGCGCTCAAAAATCGGATGTTCGTGCACCTTGATAACGACATACAGATCCCCCGGATGGCTGCCCGCCGGACCGGGATTGCCTTCGCCGGTTAGCCGCAAGCGCGTGCCGTTATCCACGCCGGCCGGAATATTGACTTTGAGTTTTCTATCGACGCGCGTGAAGCCCTCGCCACGGCACTGCTGACAAGGGTGGCGAATCAGCTTGCCTTTTCCGCCGCAGCTCGGACAGGTCTTTCGAATCGATAGGAAACTCTGCTGATAGAGCACTTCGCCACGGCCGTGGCAAACCGTGCAATCGATCAGTCCGCCATTTGGCTCTGCGCCGGAGCCTTGGCATTTTCCGCAGGCTTCCATGCGCGGAATCTGCAGGTCCGCCGACAAACCGCGCATTGAATTTTCAAAGCTGATTTCGAGGTCGTAGCGAATATCCTCGCCACGCTGTACCCGCGAACGGCGGCCGCCGCGCTGCCCGAAAATATCACCCAAACCGAAGAGATCTCCGAGAATGTCTCCGAAGTCCGCGAACGCCGTCTCGTCAAAACCAACTCCACCTCCGCCGTTGACGCCCTGATGCCCAAAGCGGTCATACGTGGCGCGCTTCTGTGGATCGCTCAGGACGGCATACGCCTCGGCCGCTTCCTTGAATTTCTCCTCGGCGTCCCGGTCGTCCGGATTCCGGTCGGGATGGTACTGCAGCGCCAACTTCCGGTAGGAGGTTTTCAGCGTCTGCTCATCGCACTCGCGCGAGACGCTTAGCACTTCATAATAATCGCGTTTGGCGACACTCATCTGGGTAATGAAATTTCCTTCCCAAACAGGCGGGTTACTGCTGGTTGACCGCTACCTTCACCATGGCCGGGCGAAGCAATCGTCCCTTGAAGTAATAACCGCGTTGGTATTCTTCCAGGATAGTCTGATCGGCGTGGTCTTTGGTATCCACCATCTCGACCGCGTGGTGTATGTGGGGATTGAACACCGGCACGTCGGAGGAAATCGGTTCCAAGCCTAATTTCTTCAGCGCCTCGGAAAGTCGCTGATAAATAAGCTCCATGCCCTTGGCGTATTCCTTGCCGGAACCCTCTAGCTTCAGCGCCCGCTCAAAATCGTCGAGAATCGGCAGCAGCGCTTTGACGGTGTCCATGGCGGCAAACTCCAAGAGTTCGCCGCGTTCCCGTTCGCTGCGCCGCCGGTAATTTTCAAATTCGGCTTGCCGCCGCTGCAGCAGATCCTGGAACTCGGCCTTCTCTTTGGCCAAAATCGCCACGCGATCGCGTTCGACGGGAGCTTCCGGCGGCGGAACCTGGATTTCGCGCCGTTCGACGGGTTCAGCCACGCCCTCAGACTGCGCCTGAGCTTCCTCAGCTACAACAGTATTGTTATCGTTTTCAGCTTGCATTAGGACACACCGGTAGGAATCGCGCCATTACACGCTTCCCTGAAATTTCAGCGTAACAGAAAGCGGCTATCGGCCACGCGAGGCAGCGGTCTGTTTTACCGTATCAATCGGCGTAGGCGAGCCGGAAGGCGGTGGGGCCTCCACTTCGCTGAGTTTGGACAGGCCGAGCGTTTTGCGCAGTTCCACATCAATTTTACCCCGGATGTCGGGATTGTCCCGCAAAAATTGCCGGGCGTTCTCGCGCCCCTGCCCGATCCGCTCGCCTTTGTAGCTGAACCAGGAACCGCTCTTTTCGATCACGCTGTGGGTGGCGCCCAGATCCAGCAGATCGCCTTCGCGCGAGACGCCTTCGCCGTAGATGATGTCGAATTCGGCTTCACGGAAAGGCGAGGCGACCTTGTTTTTCACCACTTTGATCTTGGTTCGGTTCCCGGTTACCACATCGCCGTCTTTGATGGCCGCGATGCGCCGGATATCCAGCCGAATAGAGGAATAGAACTTCAGCGCGCGACCGCCGGTGGTGGTTTCCGGATTGCCGAACATGACTCCTATTTTTTCCCGGATTTGGTTGATAAAGATCAGGCAGGTATTGGACTTAGAGACAATGCCGGTGAGCTTGCGCATGGCCTGCGACATCAGGCGCGCCTGTACGCCCATGTGAGAATCGCCCATTTCGCCATCAAGTTCGGCTTTCGGAACCAATGCCGCGACCGAATCCACCACCAGCACGTCAATCGAGCCGGAAGTAATCAGCGCGCTGGTAATTTCAAGCGCCTGCTCGGCGAAATCAGGCTGCGAAACCAGCAGGTTGTCGACATCAACGCCCAGGTTCTTGGCGTAAACGGGATCGAGTGCATGCTCGACATCGATAAACGCCGCCATGCCGCCCATCTTCTGGGCTTCGGCAACAACCTGAAGGGCAATGGTGGTTTTGCCCGACGATTCAGGACCGAAGATTTCACAAATACGCCCGCGCGGCAGACCGCCGACGCCGAGCGCGTAGTCCACTGAAATGGATCCGGTAGGGATGGCGGATACCGGAACAATCGCTTCTTTCGCTCCGAGGCGCAGGATCGAACCTTTGCCAAACTGCTTCTCGATTTGGGCCAGCGTGACAGTCAGTGTGCGGCTGCGCTCTTTTTCGTCCATTTGGATGGATCCTCTCCTAAACAGAATAGCAGCGAATTGTTTGATGTGCCGCCGCGATATCAGGCCGTTTCGCGCCGGGCATAGTAGCCTTTGCGCGCGCGCACCACCAGATCTTTGCGATTTTTGACTTTGATTTGCACGCGATGATATTGGCCATCGTTCTTCAGCGGTTCGGGACGATAGAACAGATTGTACTGATGGCGAAGCTCGTTCGCAATATTTTCGAAAGACTGATTCAGATCGTTAGCCTGAAACGGAAAAAACGAAGCGCCGCCCGTCTGTTCGGCAAAGTAACGCATGACTTTGTCGCCTTCGGTTTCGATATGGCTGATGTTGGTGGAAATGGTATAGATGACGGTATCGGCGCGCTGCGCCATCTCGAGCGCCTGGTCGCGGCTGTAGCGGCTTTCGTTGTCGTCGCCATCGCTTAAGATGACTATGGCGCGGCGGAATTTATACATCGGTTGATCGCGCATCAATTTTTCTTTGCAAGTGAAGTAGATGGCGTCATAAAGCGCGGTGCCGCCGCCGGGCCGCAAATTGTGGACGGCATTCTCGAGCACATGCGTGTCGTTGGTTAGATCGGCCACCAGTTCGGCGGCAGTGTCGAAGCTCACCACCACGGCCCGGTCCTGCGGGCGCATCACGCCGTTGATGAAGTTGGTCGCGGCTTCCTGCTGGAAGTGGAAGCGGTCGCGGATGCTGTTGCTGGTATCGATCAGAATCCCCAGACGCAGCGGCAAGTCGCTCTCGGAAGTGAACTCGAGAATTTTCTGCGGCTTCTTATTTTCGGAGACTGTGAAGTCGCTCCGGTTGAGATCGGTGACGAAGTGTCCACGCTTGTCGGTTACCGAAAACAGCATATTGACGCGCGTGACCTCCGCGCGGATGGGAGCGGCATCGCTGCCAGCGGGCGGATTCTGCTGAGCCTTGATGGCGCTGAACGTCACCAGGCCAGCGACGGTCAAGGTCGCCAGAAAAACTGCTGTGGACTTCATCGAGATGCATCTATTTTAGCCGCGTTCAATCCGCAGGGCTGCGAGCACGACGGTTAATTCCGGGGCGAGCGGGCTTTCGACGGTAATCCGATCGCCCGTCGAAGGCGATTGGAAGCGCAGTCGATGGGCATGGAGGAAAAATCGTCCGAGCGTGGAGGGCGGGGCTCCGTAGAGACGGTCGCCGAAAACCGGATGGCCGATGCTCGCCAGATGCACCCGAATCTGGTGCGTTCTGCCGGTGCCGATGCGGACTTCGAGATAGCTCAGGTTAGCGAGCTCTTCGAGAATGCGATATTCGGTGAGCGCGGCGCGTCCGCTGCCAAGTTTGCTGGTCATGCGCGTGCGGCGAAGCGGATCGCGTGTGATGGGGGTCACGATGCGGCCTTGCGGCTGCTTCATTCGACCATGAGCGAGCGCCAGGTAGATCTTTTCCACTTCGCGCTGCTGAAACTGCGCCGCCAATGCCTGATGTGCCCGATCGGTGCGGGCCACCAACAAAACTCCGCTCGTCTCTTTATCAAGCCGGTGCACAATACCGGGACGCAATTCGCCATTCATTGTGGAGAGCGAGCCGAAGCGGTGTAGCAGCGCATTCACTAGCGTGCCCCGGCTATGCCCCGCGCCCGCATGCACCACCATGCCGGCAGGCTTGTTGACCACGATTACGTCGGCATCTTCATACAGAATTTGCAGCGGAAGATCTTCGGCTTCCGCCTTGAGCGGAGGCAGATCGGCCGGTGAGACCGTCACACTCTCGTTACCGCGCAGCAAGTGCGAGGCACGCGCGCCCGCGCCGTTCACTTGCACGCGCTCTTCTTTGATCCACGATTGCAGACGCGAGCGGCTGAAGTCGGGCAGCCGTTCATGCAGAAACGCATCGAGGCGTTTTCCCGCGTCGGCCGTTTCGGCGGTCAGCACCACTTACTCAGTATGCGTCCGGTAACGCAGTTCGCCGGCCTCGATGGCGAGCGTCAGGCGATTTTCCGCGGGCGGCAGCGGGCAGGTAGCGTACGGGGTGAACGTGCAAGGCGGGTTGTAGGAGTGGTTGAAATCGAGATCGACTTTGCCGTTTTCGGGCAAGGGCGTATTCAACATGCGACCGGCCGGATACGTTTGCGTTTTATTGGTCGCATCTTTGAAGAGAAAGTAAAGCGTCCTGCCGTGGGCCGTGTCTTCGTAAATAGGGCGCAGGTGGTAACGCGTGCCCTGATAAGTGAACTCGACGAGGCCGGGGCTTTCCTGCATTTCGGTTTGGCCGAGGACGTTCAAAATCGGAATCTTCTTCACGTCAGGAACGAGCGTGGCTTCGAAGTGGAATGCCGGATTGATAGGGAAGTACTGCATGCCTTGGAAGTTCGTCAGCACCGGGCTGGCGCTGTCTTTGGCGCGAACGGCGAAGCGATCGCCGCGCTTGATGACGTAAAACGAGACGGTTCCCGATTTGACGATGTCGGGCTTTTCTTCGTCATAGGAAAGCATGCGGGACGTTCCCTTCGGGTCGATGAAAGCAACTCTGTCGCCGGCGAGATGCAGGCGGCCGGAGTAGGCGGGCGCAGAGCCTTTTGGCAGCACGAAGTCGTTCGAATCGGCCGAGCCGATGGTGTTATCGCCGGTCTTCAGCCAGAACAACCCTACTAAGGCGAGCCAGCCATCGGGCGAGCGAAGTCCGGCCTCGCGATGTTTCTGCCAGGCGCGAATGGAATCGTCGTAACTAGTTGCGCTCATGAGCAGCGTGGCCAATACAGCCATTCCTATCAACAAGCGGTACATAGACTAAGAGTAGCAACTTTTGACTACTCGCGGAGCTCCACAATGGTCGCGCCGGCACCGCCTTCGGCTTGGGTTGCGGGATAGAAACGGCTGACGTGGGGATTCACGCCCAGCAACTCGCTGACGGCTTTTTTGAGGATGCCCATACCGTGGCCATGGATGATGCGCACCCGATTAATCGAAGCGAGGGCGGCGGAATCGAGGAATTTATCGACCTGCTCGATCGCTTCTTCGGCGCGCTGGCCGATCACGTTCAACTCGCGATAGCTCACATCCCAGCGCGGACCGGCGTCGAGGTTCACGTTCCTGGGCAGCTTCGCTGGTACGGCATTTGGTGGAACCACCTCTACGATGTCTTCGCGCGGGATTTGCATTTTGAGAAAGCCCGCTTCCACTTCGATCAGCCCGCTTTTTAAGAGGCGCCGCACGGTGGCGATTTCGCGCACATCCCGCAAACGAACTTTGGCCCCTTCTTCGAGCGTTAGGGCGGCAGGCACTGCTTTGGCAGTTTCGGGCGGAGGCGCCATGACTTCGACCGCTTCTTCCCGAAACTCGCGCCGGGTTTTGGCTATGAGGCGCTGGGCTTGTTCGGCGGCTTTGCCGGCGAGGCTCTGCAGCATGGCTTGCGCACGGGCTTCGAAAGCGCCGACGAGGGACTCCGATTTCTTCTCCCACTCGCGCTGGCGCTGCTGTTCGCGGCGCAATGCGTCGCGCTCGAGTTCGCTCTCACGAAGGGCGAACTGCCGAGCGGCTTCTTCCATTTCCTGTTTACGCCGGGCATTCTCTTCGACTTGCCGGTGCAGTTCAGCGAGGAGCTCTTGAAAATCGGCCTGCAAGCGTGGCAGCACCTGACGGGCATGTGCGAGCAGGGGTTCGGGCAATTCGAGGCGCGTGGCGATATCGAGGCCGGCCGATTTGCCGGGTACGCCCAAACGGAGCTCATACGTAGGCT
>DASYAX010000022.1:0-10101 GCA_036501045.1 Bryobacteraceae bacterium | reverse complement strand
CTTGTTCAACGACAACTATCCGTTTCGCGACGTTCCGCCCGTGGTGAATCAGGTGCCTGGCGCGATGGCCATCCAAGCGGCCTTCGAGGCTGCCGATTGGTTAGGCATGCTGGGCGATCCGCTGGCGTACGCGCCCCACTTGCAGCAATCGCCGCTAAGCGGCATGCCGGCCAAATCCACTCTGTTTCAATTCGGCCTCGGAGATCTGGAAGTTCCGAATCCGACGGAGTCGGCGGTGGTCCGGGCAGCGGGCGCACAATCGACCGCCTGGTATTTCCGCTTCGACAAAGCGGCCGCGCTCGCGCCCGATCTGGTGCCACTGACCAGTCCGGACGCGGGATTTCCGATCTTGCCGCATCGCATACTCAGTAATCCGACGATATTCGACTATCCCGACGAAACACCGATAGCGCTAGCGGAACAACTGCAGGTAGCCGCTTACTTTTCGTCCGGAGGCGCCGCCAATCCCGACCCGAATCCATTCCTCACCGGGCCGTTTGCACACCAGACGCTTTTCGAAATACCGGCGGCCTTACCCGAGCAACTGAACTATTTTCAGTTACAGCCTTAATGCTTAGCGGCAAAGAAGGCGATCAAGCCGATGGTCGCGGTGTTCTGCGTCTTCGTCGTTTGATCGTTGCCGCGAAAGAAGAACGGCACATTCGATCCGTCGTTTCTATATTCGGCTCGGCCAAGCAGCCAGTCGGTGAATTTGTATTCGCCGGTGAATGTTACTTCGTGCAAACGTTGCGGCGTCCCCGTTGAGAATCCGCTCGGATCGTTGAAATATTCGACGCGCGGGCTGAAGGCGATACGCTTGGTGAGTTGTAAGTGCATGGCAGCGGCGATACCGGCCCAATGGTCGGCGCCGCCGCCGATGCGCGGCTGATGCGCGTAATCGAAGTTGATGTAAGCATTTACTTTGTCGCTGGGGGTCAACAACAAAGTGGTGTCGTACAAATTGCGATGCCCCGTATTGACACCGTTTACGTTGGGACCGGTGTAATAGTTGTTACTCCAGGTAAATTTCTTGCGGGTAACGGCGCCGACGATACCCACGGTTTGCATGTTCTTTCCGGTGTCGTCGATTATGTTGTTCCAACCGTTCACGACCTGAACGCCAACTGTGACGCTGCTTCCGATCGGCATGGAAGTGCGAATTCCGAAGTGGTAATACGGGATGGCCCAGGCAAAGAGAATCGAGCGCGAATAGTTCCAGTCGTCTTTGGTCTCGATCACTTCGGCGCCGGCGGAGGTGACGAATTGGCCGAAATCGGCCTCGAACCCCTTCATGTTTTTCGGCTTGACGCTAATGTACGCTTGTTCGACATAACGCATGAAGCCGGGATCGGGCGTGCCGTAGGGATGTAAGTTGTCGAATACGCGGCCGAGGCCGATATCCACGCGAAAGCCAAGCGGCGCGGGATCCATGTTCGCCGTTAATTTGGCCATGTTCAGGTCGAACTGATTGGTCTTGTCGTCGAAGTTATAAAGCTGGTTGAAGCCTCCGGCCGGATGGTTGTTGTTGAAGCTGTAGTAGACGTCCGCCGAACCCGAAAAATCGACTTTCCCGACGGTCCAAATCGACTTCACGGGAGGAGCAGCCGGGGGGGCGGCCGCCGGAGCTTGCGCGGCCGGAGCGCCGGGCGCCGGAGCGGGTGTTTGCTGCGCCGCTGTGTCGCCAGAGGCTTGATCGCTGGTCTGTCCCCAGCCATTCGCTGCGATTATGCCGGCGAACGCAAATAGAGCGAATTTTGCCCCGTGCACTTGCATGTTCCCTCCCATGGGAAATGTGGATTCGACACGTAACGGGGTGTCAGCTCACAAACTTGGTAAATCAATATCGCTAATTGAACAATAAAGATTTATGTGATTGTAGGCAGCTAGCCGCGGTTGAGACAAATCGAAAATTTTGATTGCCTTGATGTTACGAGCCGATCCCGCCAAGAATTGGTCAGCAACCCGTTTGTATTCAATGCATAGCGTTCGGCTGCAAATTTAGCAGTGCCCTACACTGGTGAGTGATGAGCAACCAGTATTCGACCCCGCCAGCGATGTCTATCGATGCATCGAAGAAATATTCCGCGACGTTCGAAACGTCGCGTGGAGCGATCGAGGTGGACTTATTCGCCCAGGATGCGCCCAAGACCGTGAACAACTTTGTGTTTCTGGCGCGCGAAGGGTTCTATGACGGCACGGTGTTTCACCGGGTCATCGCGGATTTCATGATTCAGGGCGGCGACCCCACAGGCACGGGGCGCGGCGGCCCGGGCTACCGTTTCGAAGACGAGACGAAGGGCAATCCCAACAAACACAAAGCAGGCTCGCTGTCAATGGCAAATGCCGGGCCGAACACTAACGGCAGCCAGTTTTTTATTACGCACGTGGCGACGAACTGGCTGGATGGGAAGCACACCGTATTCGGCCAGGTCCGCTCCGGCCAGGATGTGGTTAACGCGGTAAAGCAGGGCGACACTCTGAAGTCCGTGAAGATCACGGAGGGTTAGACTTTTCCTCCGCGGAATTTCGCAAACATGACGCGAGACGAGGCCTGGAATATTGTCTGCGAGTTTGTGCAGAGCGACAGCTTGCGGCGGCACATGTTGTCAGTCGAGATTTGCATGACCGCCTACGCCCGGAAATTTGGAGAGGACGCGGAACAGTGGGCGGTCACCGCTTTGCTGCACGATTTCGATTGGGAGATTCATCCGCAGATGCCGGACCACCCGATGAAGGGCGAGGCGATCCTCGAGGCGCGCGGGGTAAATGAAGCAACCCGGCGCGCCATCCTCTCGCACGCCAATTATAGCGGCATTCCGCGCGTATCGCTGATGGAACGAGCGTTGTTTGCCTGCGATGAACTGGCTGGTTTCCTGACGGCGTGCTCCTATGTCAAGCCGGGGAAGAGCATCCTTGAGGTGGACGTTCCGTCGGTGAGACGCAAATTGAAAGACAAGGCATTCGCACGCAATGTCAGCCGCGACGATATCAGCCGCGGCGCGGAGGAATTGCAAATACCGCTCGACGAGCACATTGCTTTTTGTCTGGACGCGCTAAAGGCGGCGGCAAAATAAACCGGCAAAACGGGCATGCCCTTTGCACTTAATAACGGCGGGCGCGGGCGACTTTCAGATCGGTCATGTCGCGCGTTATCTGGTCGCGGCTACTACTTTGCAAGGTATTGTGTTCGAGGATCGCCTTCAAATCGTTGATGGAATGATCGAGCGCGCCTTTATCGAATTTCCCCTTGGAAAGCTTGCGGTCGAGTTTCGATAGGTTGTCCTGCGCATTGTGATAGCGGTCGCGCTGCTTATTGCCATGCTCCAGACCGGACGCGAGGCGCAGGTCGCTTTGCGTTCTGTCGACCAACCCGCGCAGATCTTCGAATCCTTGATCCCGATCAGACCAATTCATCGCCGCCGCCGCGGCTGGCAGCGCGCACGTGCCCAACGTCATCCCGGCAGCGATCGTGAGCGCCGCTACCTGCCTGCTAAATGCTCTCATTACAACCCTCCTGATCTCTCTACTAAGTGAGACGCATAAGTCCGGCCGATCCTTTTGCGGAAAGTGAATCACCCACATAAATTTCGATTAAGTTCTTTAAATCTAATCGTTTTGCGCGGCTAATGCAAGGGCGCCATAGAGCACGCTGTCGTCGGAGAGCGAGGCGGGAACCACATCACGGCGAGCCCGCGACCAACTCGTCATTTGCCGGCCTAATTCCTCGCGCAGGGGAATGAATAGACGGTCGCCTGCCTGGCTGATGCCGCCGCCGATGACGATCCGAGCCGGGTTCAGCAGCATGAGCGCCGCCTTTAGACCCCGAGCCAACCGGACCACGTAGCACTGGACAAAGGCTGTGTCCTCGAACAGCTCGTGCGCGGGCTTGCCGTAATCGCGTTCGAGCCAAAGGCCGCAGCACATACGCTCCAAGCAGCCGCGGGAGCCGCAAAGGCAGTCGGGTCCTTCGGGCTCGACATTCAGATGACCGATTTCGCCGGCATAGGAATCGGCCCCCCGGTACACGCGGCCGCCACTGACGATGCCGCCGCCAACACCGGTCGACAGCGTCATATAGAAGAGCGGGTCGGCATTTCTCCCGGCACCGTGCAAAGACTCGCCCAGGGCGCCAACGTTCGCATCGTTGTCCATGACGACGGTAGAGACACCGGCCAGACGCTTTACATTCTCAACAAGCGGATATCCCGCCCAGCCCGCCACATGGGTGGAAAGCGTTACGGTTTGGCTGGGAAAGTCTACCGGTCCGCCGAAACCGATGCCGCAGCGGTCGGGTTCGAAGTGATGGGCGCCGCGCCAGTAATGAGCAATCTCCTCAATCTCCGCGAACATGCGCGCTGGGCCTCCCTGGCGGTCCGTGGCGCGCGATTCGCGAAGAATCATGCGGCCGTCCTCAAAAGCGGCCAGCGAGAACTTGGTACCGCCTATATCGATGGCGAGCGTGCGCATCTCTTCATGATGCCGCGCGCGACGTTTTACGGAATGCTACGGCGATTCACCAGCAGCAGAACCAAGACTATGATCAGCAGGAGTCCGAGCCCGCCGCTTGGATAGTAGCCCCAGCCGGCGCTGTACGGCCAAGCCGGCAGAGCTCCCAATAACAACAGAAAAAGTATGACAATCAAAACCAGGCGAAGCATGATCCCTCCTATATGCGGTTCAAGTTCCGGAATGTATCGACTTGATTTTTTGCAAGTGGCCTTCGAGAACAGGAAGCGTTTCTGAAGCGAAGGACTTAATCCGATCGTCCTGGCCGCGGCTCGCCTCTCGCCGGAACTCGCCTACATCCTGTTCGTGCTCTTTGACCATGCCCGCTATATAAGCCTTGTCGAAATCTCTTCCGGTCAGATTTTGGAGCTTATCGTACAGCGCCTGCTGCTTGGCGGTCATCGTCGCCGGCAGGGTCATATTTCGGATGGCGGCGATGGCTGTCAACTGGTCGTTGATTTTGCTGTGGTCGCCAGCCATTTGCCGGCCGAACGCCTTCAGCACCGGATCGCCGGCATTGTGGGAAGCAAGTTCGCCAAGCTGCACTTCACCGATGCTGCTTTGGGCGGCGTTTACAGCGAAGGTGCTGTCCCCCGGCTTCCAGAGTTTCTTTGCGCCTTCGTCCAGGTGCGGGCGGGCGGCGTTTTGAGCCTCGACGCCAATGGCAGCCAAGGCCACCGTCCAGATCACCACGATCCAGAGCGGCATGATCCATTTTTTGGACGAGACCATCACCCGTTTGACCTGCCTGCACAAAGCTCGTTACGCGGCTTTGGGCTAGCACATTTGCGATCTTTCCTCAGAAGCCGATCTATGGGCAAAATGTAGGCGAGAGAGTGGCAAGAAACCGGAACCGGTAGATTTGCGAATATCGTGACTAAATGGACACTCAAAGTCGAGCTGGATCAGGAGTGGGAAGAGTGCGCCTTCCACAGTTGCCACGAGGCGTTAGCCTCTTTTATCGCCTTGACGCGTGACTATCGCCGGAAGTTGAGCAGGGCCATTCTAATGGGACCAAAACCGTCGCGCCTATGCGATTTCATTGGAAATGGCATAGCGGGTCATTTGGGCAGTGGAGTGGAGCCCCAGCCGCTGCATAATGGCGGCGCGGTGAAATTCGGCAGTACGAACTGAAATACTCAACTGATTGGCTATGTCCTTGGCGCTGCAGCCTAGGGCAATCAGGCGCAGAACTTCCCGCTGCCTTGACGTTAGCTGACCGCGGCCCATCGCCGGTGCCGGCGCAACCGTTGGGTCTTCGTTGGAAAGGCTTGGGCCCAGAAGGCTTCCGCCGTCCAATACTGCGCGAATCGCAGTCATCAACTCATGGGCCGGCACGCGTTTCGAGAGATACGCCTTGGCGCCCACTTGAGCAGCTTGATTCAGATAGCTGGAATCGTTGTACATCGAGAGGAAAACGATGGGCAAGGCCGGTTGGCGCTCCAACACCTTACGGGCCGTAATAAAACCGTCTCCGCCCGGCATGTTCACGTCTAAAATTGCGACATCCGGCTGAAACCCCTCTACCGCCTTGATGAACGATTCGCTGTTATCCACTGCCAGGACATTGAAATCGTCTTTCATCATCTGGCGAAGCGCATCGAGGATCAGGTGGTGATCGTCAGCCAGCAGGACCTTCGGAAGACCGGCGGCAGTTAGGGCTGGGTAAGCGGAGCTCAACGTCATATACCTCTCTCCGTGCGACGCTTTCGGCGGGAATTACGTGTCGCCAAAATTTTTAACACTTCGGCGCCGCACATAACAAAACCGGATTTTGAAACAACATAGCGGTGAGTTCCCGATAAGCTGAAAAATTGGGAACGATAAAGTCGGCGCCTACCTGAATGAGACGCTCCCGCTTCCATTCGTCGATCAATAAACAATCGGGTTCGGAGGTGGCAACACCCACCGCCGTCCCTCCCGCTTTTTTCACTTCTTCAATTTCTACGTAGCCGTCTCCGAAAACCAGCAACTCGCTGGCATCGAAGCCAGCCAGGGACACAATTTGGTGGACCAAAAGAGCCTTCGAGAAACTCTTCAGATCGTCCTGGGCGCCGAAAATCCGACCCTCGAAGTACGATGCAATACCGAGCAACTCGGCTTCTTCTTTCACGTTGGCATCGTCGGTACCGCTCGCCAAATAGAGCCGCAGCCCGCGCCCGGCTAGCTCCTCGAGTAGTTGTTTGGCGCCCGGAACGAGGTAGGTGTCAGCGTCGCGGCGGCCCGTCCGGAGATCCTCAATCCGACCGCGAATTTTGAGCCACAGCCGGTCGACATACATCCGTTTGTAAGCAGCCGGTTCCAGGGGTTGGCCGCCGCGAACGCGCACTGCATCGGCCAATGCCATCATCTGGTAGATGGTCTCTTTGCCGGTCAAGCGCCAGATAAACTCTTCCACGATCTCCGAAAGCCGGGCCACCGGCTCGCCCGAGTTTAGCGGGGCAAGCTGCTCGACGCACATGGGCACCATGACATCCATCCAACCGGAGCGGATGAGAGAAAGGGTGCCATCGAAATCGAAGATGACTACTCTGGCCTGTTGAGCGGTCGCCTGGCGGCGAACGATCTCGATCACTTGCTCATTTTCGCACGCGGCTAAAGAACGCCGCCTAGAATTTATACTCAGGCGGAACGACGCCTTTCAACCGCAGATAGACCTCGGCTTGGCCCCGGGTGTGGGCGGCGTGCGTGAATCCGCCCCAGAAAAGCTCGAATTTCGAAACCGTGTTGCCATGCATGGTAGCGGTTTTTTGAAGATCTTCATCGGTCATCCCTTTCAGACCGTCGATGCAAAAATCGTACGCCGTGTTGAGGCTTTTGATGACGGTCGCCTTGGTATCATCCGCCGGTTTGCCCAGCGGCGATTTCGTACCAAGGGCCGCCGAGCAATAGAAGGCATTTCCGCCCGCCAAATGGTTCATCTGGCCGCCAAAGCTTCGTTCCGGCGGGGTGGCTTTAAAACTGAAGTCAGCGTCCGGCATGGCCTCCGCCACTTCGAGCGAAAGGCTCTTTGAAGCCTCCCAGTGTTTCACCAGTTCATTGACCAGCGTCTTGCCGGAATCCTGTGCAAAGGCAATCTGACTTACAGCGATGCACAGGGTGCATAGAACTAATTTTTTCATGAGTATTCCTCGCTTATAGAAAGGGGTAAAGTCTGGGGCCTTGGGTTATCATACGACATTACCTCTGCAAAAACCTCCGCCGGAGAGTCACTACTTAAACATGCGCGTTGCCATTATCGGGACAGGATACGTCGGCTTGACGACTGGCGTTTGCCTGGGGTTCATGGGTCATTCCGTATCCTGCCTGGACACGGACGAGACAAAGATCAAGGCCTTGCTGGCGGGTAAAATCCCGATCTATGAGCCCTATCTGGACGAATTGCTGGAAGAGGCGCGGCCGAACCTGACGTTCACCAGCAGCTATGCCGACGCGATTCCCGGATCGGAGGTAGTATTCATCGCCGTCGGCACGCCGCCGACTCCTTCGGGCGCGCCCAACCTGGAATTTCTGTCGCAGGCGGCGCGTAGCGTGGGGCAACATATCGATGGTGACTTCACAGTGGTAGTGAATAAATCGACTGTACCCATCGGCAGCGGGAATTGGGTAGGTTCGCTGCTGCGCGATGCCGCCGGGCAGCGCCAGAGCGGACAGATGACCGAATCTGCCGTCGCCTCCAACCCGGAATTCCTGCGTGAAGGGACTGCGCTGCATGACAGCCTGTATCCCGACCGCATTGTGATCGGCGCTGACGAGCCGCGCGCCCTCGAGGTGCTTTATTCGTTATACCGGCCCATTTTGGACCAAACGTTCACCGCGCCAACCTATCTGCCCCGCCCGGAGACCCTGAGCGCAGTACCGCTGCTTTCAACCGACCTAGCCTCGGCCGAGCTGATCAAATATGCAGCAAACGCCTTTCTGGCATTGAAAATCAGCTTCATTAATGAGATTGGTTTGGTGGCCGAGCGAGTAGGCGCGAACATTTCGGAAGTAGGCCGCGGCATTGGCCTCGATTCACGCATTGGGCCGCGTTTTTTGAGCGCGGGCATCGGCTGGGGCGGATCGTGCTTTGGCAAGGACACGGCGGCGCTGATTGCTACGGCCGGCGAGTATGGTTTGCATTTGCCGATCGTAGAAGCGGCGAAAAAGATCAATTCGCGACAACGCGACCGGGTGGTCGAGAAGCTGCTTCTCGAGTTGAAGCTCTTAAAGGGCCGCACGATCGGCCTACTGGGGCTTGCGTTCAAGCCGAATACCGACGATTTGCGCGAGGCGCCGGCCATTGAAATCGCTCAAAAGCTCATCGATCGCGGGGTGCGGGTAAAGGCGCACGACCCGATTGCCATCGAGCGATTCGAGCGCGAGTACGGCGGCATGGGAGTTCACCTCTGCGCGAACGGCTCGGAAGTAGCTGATGGCTGCGACGCTTTGGTGCTGGTAACGGAGTGGAACGAGTATCGCGATCTGGATTGGGACAAAGTCGCCAAGAGCATGCGCTATCCGTTTGTGCTGGATGGGCGCCATACGCTCGACAAGGAGAAACTGACGCGCGCCGGCATGCACTACGTCAGTCTCAGCTAGTCCTCAGGCTTTTTTGGCGGCCGTCGCCATTTCTTCGGAGGCATTGGGCTGCCGCTGGATTTCATCCGAGAGCCAGCGGGGCGGTCTACCCCGGCGCCGGATTTTGCCAGCCGTGAGCTTTTCCAGGGCCTGAATAGCCTCGTCCAATCGCTCCTTTTCAGCTTGTAATTCGGTGATCATCTTGTGAAGATCCATTGTTCATCTTTCGAGGGATTACTCCACAGTACCAAAGTACTGGAAAAGCGCCCATGATAAAGACACAAAACCCCGGCCAACCGTTAACGGTTTGCCGGGGTTTTGGAAGGAAATAATCGGGCGACGTCCTACTCTCCCACACACTCGCGCGTGCAGTACCATCGGGGCTGAAAGGCTTAACTACCGTGTTCGGGATGGGAACGGGTGGAACCCTCTCGCTGTTATCACCCGAAAGTCGGCGGTCCGGAGAGCTTCTCCGGACCAAAACTTTGCGGATTGAATAGTTATTGACGGGACAACTAACTGCAGAGCGCAGAGTAAATTTTATGGTCAAGCCGAACGAGCTATTAGTAACGGTAAGCTCAACGCATTACTGCGCTTACACATCCGTCCTATCAACGTGATCGTCTTTCACGGCTCTTCAGGGAGATCTCATCTTAGGGAAGGTTTCGTACTTATATGCATTCAGCACTTATCCTGACCAGACTTCGCTACTCAGCTGTGCCACTGGTGTGACAACTGAATCACAAGAGGTCTGTTCACCCCGGTCCTCTCGTACTAAGGGCAAGCCCCTTCAAATCTCCTACGCCCACCACAGATAGGGACCGAACTGTCTCGCGACGTTCTGAACCCAGTTCACGTACCGCTTTAATAGGCGAACAGCCTAACCCTTGGGAACTTCTACACCCCCAGGATGCGATGAACCGACATCGAGGTGCCAAACCGGAGCGTCGATAAGAACTCTTGACTCCGATCAGCCTGTTATCCCCGGCGTACCTTTTATCCGTTGAGCGATGGCCCTTCCATACAGAACCACCG